>CACYGY010000055.1 GCA_902774025.1 uncultured Eubacteriales bacterium | reverse complement strand
GCCACCGTTTCCACTGCCCATCCGGCCTTCTCCAGTTCCTGTCTGCACATCAGGACCGCGGGATGTTCCACACAGGAGAAGAGAACTCTGCCACCCCCCCGCAGGCGGGCCATCCGTCCCAGAATCGCCAGATTGTCCGCTTCCGTGCCGGAACCGGTAAAAACAAGGCTCTGTCCATCCGCTCCCGCCGCATGAAGGCACAGGGCACGGATGGATTCCTGCTTCTTCTGAACCTCCATGGAAGGTCTGTACAGGGAAGACGGATTGTACCACTCGGTGTCCATCGCCTGCATCAATGTCCTGCGCACCTCCGGCGAAGGGCGGGTCGTGGCACTGTTATCCAGATAGATTTCCAAAGAGATGCATCCTCTCTTCCAGAATCAGTCCTGGTTCGCTCCGAAGGGAAGATAATGGCGGATGTTGCTGACCATTTCCTCACTGGGCTCCATGATGATGAGCTTCTTGTTGCCGTCCTTGGCAAAGAAGAAGTAGTACAGCTCCGCCTCACGGTTCAGAAACCACCTGAACTGCTTGATTCCGGGCATGCTGACATAACGCTGGAATGACTGGGAGGATACCTTGCCAAAGGCATCCACATTGCCAACTTTCAGGCTTCCGAGGCTCTTCCGTTTTCTGTTGTTATAAACCTGAGCGAAATCCAATGTCCCGTTCGTAAAGGTATACTCATATTCGGTTCTGAGGCGGTCGCGGAAGAAGAAAAGCAATGCTGCGATACCCAGCTGGACAATTCCAAAAGCCAGATCAAGCCACGCAAACTGCCCTATGGCGATGGCGCTGATGAAACCAGATACCTCAAACATACCCAGCACGGCTGTCACAACCATGATCACAGCCGTGAAATAGAAGACAATATCATCCAGCACGCGCTTTTTCTTGACGACAACTTCCTCCAGAAAATGATCCATACCCGATCCTCCTTACGAAAACTGATATTTCTCAGAATACAACAATCCAGAGAAACGCCGAGATACCCCCTACAATCATGCCGCCCAGAACCTCCAGCGGGGTGTGGCCCACAATTTCCTTCATCTCCTGATCCGTGATGGGACGCCCCTGAAAGATGGCATACTGAAGGATCTGATTGATCGCCTTGCCCTGCCTGCCTGTTTCGCGTCTCACACCTGCAGCATCGTACATGACGATGGAAGCGAATGAGCAGGATACAGCAAAAAGAGCTGAATTCCATCCTTCGGTATAGCCCACCATGATGGAAACGGCAACCACCAGTGCCGAATGTGAAGAGGGCATCCCTCCCGCTCTGAAAAATGACTTCAGGTTGAAATCCTCATGAAGAAGCCATGAAATCGGTATTTTCAGGGCCTGAGCCAAAAACCAGGCTGTCACGCTGGCCCACAGGCACCGGTTATCAAAAACAGTCACAAACGGCAAATGCCCCACCTCATTTAGTCCGGTTCAGCATGTCAACAGCCATCTCGCGAAGGTGAATACCGCGTTCGCCGAAAGCATCCAGAGCTTTCATGGCTTCCCGGGTTTCAGTCTCCATGTCTTCGCGTGTTCCGTCAATACCACGCAGCGTCACCCATGTCTGCTTGCCTTCCTCCGCATCCCGTCCAACAGCTTTTCCGATCTCTTTCGGATCTCCCACTACATCCAGGAGATCATCCATCTGCTGAAAAGCCATACCAAGATGAAATCCAAAGCGGATTCCCGCCTGAACCAGTTCTTCCTGTGCCCCCGCCAGGCGAAGGCCGCCTTCCAGCGGGGCTGTCAGAAGATCCGCTGTCTTATGCGCGTGAATATACCGGACCACGTCCTCCCGGACAGGCTCATTCTCCATCGTCAGGTCCATATCCTGTCCCGCGATCATGCCTGTGACACCCGCGCGCCTCATAATCGCTTCCATACACTGAATTCCGCGCCCATCCGCCCTGTGGATGCTCTCCCGGATCATCAGCTCCGTTGCTCCGTTGAGGAGGCCGTCCCCCGCAAGGATCGCAATTCCCTCTCCATAGACCTTATGGTTGGAAGGCCTGTTTCTCCGCATGTCGTCATTATCCATGCCTGGAAGATCATCATGAACGCAACTGTAGGTATGGATCATTTCAAGCGCGCAGGCAAAGGGAAGGGCTTCTTCCGCAGTACCGCACCCTGCCTCACAGGCAGCCAGCAGAAGAACCGAACGGACCCGCTTTCCACCGCCGCACAGAGAGTAAAGCATGGCGTCAAGGAGCGGTTGAGGAATATCGCCCAGACTGCGAAGGTTCTTTTCCAGAGCGCCCTCCACCATCTGACGCAGTTCATTCAACGTGTGCATGATTTATCTCCCTCAGACAATTCCGCCCTGTCCGGTAGCCACAGCGTCCATGGGGACCTCCGTCGGCTGCCCGGCATTGCTGTGCCGAATCTGCGTCAGTTTCTGTCTTGCTTCTCCCAGTTCCTTCTCCAGCTGCACAAGTCTGGTCATACCATCCTGGTATTTTTTCATCATGTCATCCAGTCCCAGATTTCCGCCTTCCAGCTGTTCGGCTATATTCTCCACATATTTCAGTTGTTCCTCAAAGGTCGGATTGCTCATGTTCTGCCGCCTCCTTATCTGTTTGGGTCACCTGGATCTGACCATCCTGAAAATGAAGCATCATCCGGCAGGGAGCCTCACTCGCTCTGCTGACCACCCTGTCTCCCGCTGTGACGAATGCATAACCCCGAACCAGGATTTTCCGGGGATCAAGACCTCTGAGACGGAGCGCACACGCGTCATACCTGTTTGTATTCTTTTCCAGAGTTTTTTCCGCAGACGTCTCCATTCTGATCCTCAGGACCTGAACCGCCTTCTCCATCTCCGCCAGATGAATCTCAGGAAGCGGAGCTTCCAGCCGAAGCCGCAACGCGCGTAATGCTTCCTCTGTCTGATTCAGACACCTGTCCATCAGGATATCTATCTTCTGCTCTTGTTCCGAGAGAGTAAACTGCAGCCGGATCAGCAGGTTGTCCATGGCACGCTCAAGACGGCCGGCAGTCTGAACCGCCTGTCTCATCAGGTCCCCCAGGACATGCTCAGGCGATCTGCCTGCCAGTCTGTTCTTTGTCAGCAGGATCCTTTTTTCCAGTCCGGAAAAAGTATTCTCCATTGTTCGGATTATACGATTCTGAAGTGCCTGAAGTGTCTGCACCATCCGTATCCGATCCGGAAAAACAATCTCAGCCGCATGGGATGGAGTGGATGCCCTCCGGTCAGCGACAAAATCCACGATGGTCGTATCCGGTTCGTGTCCGACCCCTGTTACCACCGGGATCGGACTTGCGGCGACAGCCCTGGCGACACGCTCATCATTAAAGCACCACAGGTCCTCCATGGATCCACCGCCGCGGGCCAGAATCATGACATCCACACCGGGAATTGTGGCTGCCTCCCGGATGCCTTCCACAAGTGAAGGAACAGCGTCCCGGCCCTGAACAGGTACTGGTACAAGCACAATGGGAATGGATGGATTCCGGTGTTCCGCTACCCTGCAGATGTCATGCAGAACCTCACCGGTCGGACTTGTTACCACAGCTACTTTCCTGGGATACGGTGGAAGAGGGCGTTTCCTTTCCATGGAAAAGAGTCCCTCACGCTGTAATGCGTCACGTATGGCCAGGAACAATTTCCAGAGCTGTCCCATGCCCACAGGCTCAATCTTTGAGATGATCAGGCTGACCGTTCCCTGTTTGTCATAAAACTGAATGCCGCCGGTCACCACCACCTGGTCTCCATTGGCGGGAAGTTTTTGCATGCGGGCAGCCGTACTCCTCCAGATAATCCCCCGGATGGATGCCGCCTCATCTTTCAGCGTCAGATAAATATGCCCGCCTGAGGTGCTCATACCATTGATCTGTCCGGATACACGAAGATTCGCCACATCACTGGTCTGAATCTTCCTCAGAAGAATCTGATTGAGCTCCATGACCGAAATGACATTCGGCTCCATTCCGGTTTCAGACATTTTCGAACCTTTCCGCTGCTTCCACTGTATTCATCATCAGTGCAGCGATGGTCATGGGCCCCGCACCGCCCGGGACCGGAGACAGATATCCGGCCGCTCTCCTGCCGCCTTCAGGCTCCACATCACCCGTCAGGTGCCCGTCCAGGTGCGCAATACCTGCATCAATCACAACAGCGCCCGGCTTGATCATATCCTCTGTAATCAAATGAGCCCGGCCGGTGGCTGCAACCAGGATATCCGCCTGCCTGGTCATCTCAGCAAGGTTCCTGGTATGGCTGTGACAGAGCGTAACGGTACAGTTCTCCTCCAGCAGCATCATGGCACAGGGTTTCCCGACGATCGTACTGCGGCCCACCACGACCGCATGCTTCCCGTCCATGGGGACACCGGACATGCGGATCAGCTCCAGAATTCCTACCGGTGTGCATGGACGGAATCCTGCCATACCGTTGGCAAGGCGTCCGGCACTTAAATCTGTAAATCCGTCCACGTCCTTCTCGGGAGGAATGCACGCGATGGCTGCGTCCGCGTCAAGGCCTCGCGGGAGAGGAAGCTGAAGAAGAATGCCGTGCACTTCCGGATTGGAAGCCAGTGCACGCAGTTCTTTTTCAAGCTCTGTCTGAGAAATGTCAGCAGGCAGTCTTCTTGCCAGTGACCTGATCCCCAGGCGTTCACAAGCCTTTTCCTTGGAACGCACATAAATGACGCTGGCAGGGTCTTCTCCAACCAGGACAACGGACAGTCCCGGAATGACACCCCGCGCCCTGAGGGCCGACACTTTTTCCTTCAGAATCGTCTCCTTTTCGGCCGCCAGTTTCTTCCCATCCAAGATTACCGCTGACAATTCACTCACACTCCCGCTTCAAGCTTTTTCCATTGTCTCCATCCATACATGGCAACTCCTACCGCATTGTCCCCCGACAATTCCGGACTCCCGAAAAAAACTTTCAGGCCCGGCATCCCCTTCTGCACGCGATCACGGACCAGCCCGCGAAACAGAGAGGAAGAGGCAACGCCACCGCCGATGAGGGCCTCTGAAAAACCGGTGACACCTGCGGCCGCAATCAGCAGCCGCGATATTGATCTTGCAAGGAAGTCAAATACTTCGGCAGATATCTCCTCCGGAGACAGTGCCGAATTCCGGATCCACCGGAAACACTGCGCCTCAGCACCGGAAAAATGACAGTGCAGACCATCCTTTGACACAGACGCCGGAAGAAGATGCCTGGACACACCTCTTGCTGCCAGTGCTTCCACTTCAGGACCTGCGGGAAAAGAAAGCCCCATGGCCACTCCAACCCGGTCAATCAGCTGGCCTGCATGCAGATCCATCGTACCACCAAGCATCTCCAGTTTTTCCGGAGAACACCTCAGGATTTCCGTTGTGCCTCCGCTCAGATGCACGAACAGAAACCGGTCAGCACTGATTGCACTGTTCAGTCTGGCCGCTTCCAGATGGCCACGCTGATGGTCTGTATGAAAACAGGGGATCCCCAGGATGGCAGACATCGTCCGCGCCTGAGCATCCCCTACCTGAAACACAGGCATATACGAATCCTGGTTCTCGCGGGGTCTGGAAGACGCGCACACGGCGCAAACCGAAAAGGGGCCGAATTGTTCAGCCAGGGCAGAAGCAGTTTCCGGCAGCTGCCGTACATGCACATACACGGCCTCCGACTGACGCAGTCCCCGTTCACTCACCGGGACGGCCAGCCGTTTTCTGACCTGTCCCAACACACCGCCGCTTTCCGTCACCGCCGCCATGGATGTCATATAGCAGCTGGTATCGATCCCCAGGATCACTCGGTTCTTCATGTTTCTGCCTCTGCGGACCTGAAAATGCTTCCCAGAATCCCATTCACAAATCTCCCGCTGTCCGGCTCAGAATAGACTTTTGCCATTTCAACAGCGGCCGCGATGGCAACCTTCCCGGGTACATCCGGATCATTCGCATAACGCAGTTCCCAGACTGCCATGCGAAGAATGGTCAGATCCACAAGAGCCATGCGCTCAAGAGGCCATGTACTGTACCGGGCAATCTCCCGATCAATCTCCTCCCGGTGATCAAGAACGCCGTGAACAACCCTGTCAATCCACGCCCGTTCCGCGACCCCCGGATCGTCTTTCTGAATGGGTGAAAGACCTTCCTGACGCATTTCGTCATAAGCAAGCTGAAGGGTATCTTCTCCTCCGCCGCCACCCGCTGTCTGTTCGTAGATCATCTGCATGGCGGCCTTTCGTGCTATCGCCCGTGACATGTCTCTCTCCTATAAAGTTCAGGAATGCTTCAGGTTTTTCTGGTTATCCTCCCCCTGCGGGGCATTCCATTCCTGATCCTCCGATTTCTCGTCCTCCCACGCCTCATCATCAAAAGATGGGAGTTCCATTTTCATTTCCACATCCGGTATGTCTTCCCGGTCTATTTCCATAGGGGCAGTCAATCCGGAATCGGACCGTACCGGGTTGTCATCCTCATCAAAACTCTGTTCACCGCGATCCACCGATGGCTGCTCCGCTTCTTCCTGTTCTCCGGAAACAACCGCCGCGCTTTCCTCCGCATCATCACTCCTGACAGATTCGGGGGGCAGTTCGGGAAGAATCGCCTCCCGTTCCTGATGGCCGAAGAGCCGCTGATGAACAGTGCGTCCCTCATCGTCCGTCAATTCTCTTTCCCCCGCAGGAACTGTCTCCGTCGTTTCAGGATCCCGGGGAGAACGCTGAGTGTCCAGAGGAACCACGATCGCAGACTGTTCGGGAGCAACCCCCGCAGTTTCATCGATGATCACCTGGACCTCGCGGACATCAATGCCGGAACAGGCCGTCACGTACTGCTTGACCTGTTTCTGCAGAGATGTCACGGTCAGCGGGATGTTGATGCCGGGCGCCAGAGTCGCGTGCAGTCTTATGACGAGACTGTCTCTGTGGTTGAACAAACCGATCCGTGTGACATGAATATCTTCATGGCCGTCCGTGCATTTATGCACAAGACTGTCAATTGCCTGAAGAGAAATCCCCAGGCCACCGATATCCGTCTGCTGCTGAACGTAATTCCTGTTGCGGCCCTCTCCAAAGATGCGGCAGAAACACCACACGGCCAGCAGCAGCAGAATCAGAATGGCGGCTATGGAAAGGACAGTCCAGAGCGCATCCGTGCTTTTCAGACGACGATGAATCTTCTCAAGCAGTGCCATATCCAGGAACTTTTCCATGAAGCAGATCACTGCAAGACCTGCCATCATCAGTCCCATGACAGCTGACAAGACGCTCGACAGCCAGTTGCGTTTCATCCCGTTTGCCTCCTTTCGCCGACCAGACGCAGACCGGTTTTACGCCTCTGTTCTGGCCTGCTCAGTCTCGGCAGGTTCCTTCTCAGGTTCCGACGTCTCTTCTGCAGTATCGGCCAGATTATTCTTGGGACTGTCAGCATCCAGAGCGGCTTTGCGGGCCCCACTGGCCAGAGCTGTATTTTCCTTCTCGAAACTGACACCCTGCACATGCACATCCACGCGGACAACGTGGAGGCTGGTCATGCTCTCAATGGCCTTCCTGACATTTTCCTGAACTTCCTGGGCGACTTTCTGAATCGGGCGGTCATACTCAATAACCACATAAAGGTCCAGAGACACTTCTTCAGGTCCCATTTCCACCTTGATGCCCTTGTTGCTGCTCTTTCTGCTCAGAATGCTGCCGGAGGCATTGCTCATGCCGGCAATGCCGGCCACTTCATTAATGGCGGCATTTGTAATAATGACGATCACTTCAGGCGCATACGTTATCGTACCGCACTGTTCCACTTCTTCTTCAACACTTACAGGAAGATTTTCCTTCTTGGCTGGCATACGGTCATACCTCCTGAATCCTGTGAACCTACATGCTCACGGTATGAAACAATTCTGTTTCAGATCAAAACCCGTCGGCAGTATAACAGATTTTCAGCGCCAAGGCAATCATGCCCGGAGGGGCTGAACCGCCCTGCCCGTCTCTCACGGCTGCTCCTCTGAAACCACGGCAATATGGAGTTCATCAAGCTGTTTCTGCTCAACTGTCCCGGGGGCGCCCATCATGACATCCTGGGCGTTCTTGTTCATCGGGAAGGGGATCACCTCGCGGATCGTGTCACATCCTGCAAGAAGCATGACCATGCGGTCCACGCCGGGAGCAATGCCCGCATGCGGCGGTGCCCCGTAACAGAATGCATTGTACATGGCGGGGAATTTGGCCTTTACATCCTCTTCGCCCAGACGAACAAGCCTGAAAGCTTCAATCATGATTTCCGGATCATGGTTACGCACTGCGCCGGAGGAAAGCTCCACTCCGTTGCAGACAAGATCATACTGAAACGCTGTGATGGACAGCGGATCCACTTCGCCTCTTTCTGCCTTTTTCAGGATCTCCAGTCCGCCGTTGGGCATGGAGAAGGGGTTATGGCAGAACTCCAGCTCCCCGCTTTCCTCGCCGATTTCGTACATGGGAAAATCCACAATCCAGCAGAACTCATACCGTTCTGTATTCATGTGCTGAGGACAGAGGGCACCGAGCTGCTTGATCATAACACCGGCCGTCTTCTGTGCCGCGGACTTTCTGCCGCAGCTCAGCGCGACAAAACTGCCCTTCTCCAGGCCGAGAGCCTGGATAACCTGCTCCTTTCTCCCCTGAAGGAACTTGGCAATGCCGCCCACAATTTCCCCCTGATCATCCAGCCTGAACCAGAAAGGTTTGGAACCGGTCACTACCTCAACATCCGCACAGAACTGGTCAATCTGCTTCCGGGTGCATGTCATGGATGAAACCGGTACGGCTTTCACCGTCTGCCCCTCAAAGGGCCCGAAGCCGATATCCTGCATGAGATCCGTCACATCCCAGACCTTGAGATCAATACGCAGATCCGGTTTGTCGGAGCCGTAGGTTTCCATGGCTTCCATGTAGGGAATTCTGCGGAAGGGTGCTGTGGAAGCCACGTGATATTTTCCGTGCCTCGCGAAAATCGGGGGAAGCACGTCTTCAAGTATGGCAAAAACGTCATCCTGGGACGCAAAAGCCATCTCCATGTCCAGCTGATAGAATTCACCCGGACTGCGGTCTCCCCTCGCATCCTCGTCCCTGAAGCAGGGAGCGATCTGAAAGTACCTGTCAAACCCGGAAGTCATCAAAAGCTGCTTAAACTGCTGGGGAGCCTGAGGAAGCGCATAGAAACGTCCCGGATGCTTCCGGGCGGGCACGAGATAATCCCTTGCGCCTTCAGGGGACGAAACCGTCAGAATGGGCGTGGTGATCTCGAGAAAATCATGGGCTATCATTGCACTGCGCAGATCCGCGACAACATTGCAGCGCATTACGATGTTCTTCCTGACCTCCGGATTGCGCAGGTCCAGATACCTGTACTTCAACCGGATTGATTCATCAGCCTCCGTGGAACGGTTAATCTGGAAGGGCAGTGCATTGTACCTGCACCTGCCCAGCACTTCAATGGAATCCGGGACAACTTCAATCTCGCCCGTGGGAATAGCGGGATTCTTGCTGGCACGCTCCCGTACCGTTCCCCTGACGGAGATCGTTGATTCCTTGTTCAGCTCCCGGACAAGCGCCATCATGTCCTCGGTTTCAATGACGATCTGTGTGATGCCGTAAAAATCCCGCAGAATCACAAAGGCAAGACTGCCGCCCACTTCCCGGACATTCTCCATCCATCCGCTGAGCTGGACCTTTTTTCCGACATCGGACAATCTGAGTTCGTTGCAATGATGTGTACGGTTCTGCATGACAGTTCTGTCCTTTCTTGTTGATCTTCCTTGCGGACGACGCACTTACCTTTGAATTCCGTCTGTGATCACACCCGTCACCACATCCAGTCCCACTGTGTTTTCTTCTCCTGTCCGCATATCCTTCACACGGACAGATCGGTTCTGAACCTCATCGTCTCCCAGTGTCAGGCAGAATATAGCGCCGGTTTTGTTGGCATACTTGAACTGGGCTTTCAGACTCCTGCCTGTGTGATCCATGTCCGTTCTGACATGAGCTTCCCGGAGTGCCTGAACCAGACGGAAAGCCTCCAGAGCATGATCTCCCATGTACGTCACAAAAGCATCCACAACGCCCGGCTCTTCAATCTGTATATGTTCAGACTCCAGAAGCATCAGGACACGCTCCATGCCCATGCCGAAGCCCACGGCAGGAAGGTCCGGCCCCCCAAGCTGTTCCACCAGATGATCATACCGACCGCCGCCACAGACTGTCAGATTACCGTTTTCCGTCTTCGTGATCAGTTCAAACACAGTCTTGGTATAGTAATCCAGGCCGCGAACGATCCTGTCATTAATCTGAAAGGGGATATCCATGGCCCGGAGGCATGCCTGAAGCTTTTCAAAGTGGGAACGGCAGTCATCATCCAGCCACTCCAGAAGGCGCGGTGCATTCTCCACCACTTTCTGGCACTGAGGATTTTTGCAGTCCAGTGCCCGAAGAGGATTGCGATCCATCCGGTTCCTGCAGTCCGGACACAGTTCTGTCTCATGCTCATGCAGAAAAGATTTCAGCATTTCGTTGTACCTGGGACGACATTCAGGACATCCGATGGAATTGATATTCACGGAAAGATTCCGAATGCCCAGTCCGCTGATCAGACGATAGGCCAGGATAATCAGTTCCGCATCCGCTGTGGCATCCTTAGCGCCAAAGCACTCCATCCCAAACTGGTGATGTTCCCTGAGGCGTCCCGCCTGAGGCGCTTCATACCGGAAAACGGGAGCCGACAGATAATACATCTTGCAGGGCAGGGGCGCGGCATAGAGATTGCTTTCCAGAAAGGCACGGGCTGCTCCAGCGGTACCCTCCGGCTTCAGCGTGATGGATCGTTCTCCCTTGTCCAGAAAAGTATACATCTCCTTCTGAACAATATCTGTAGTGTCACCTACACCCCTCTGAAAAAGCTCGGTGTGTTCAAAGACAGGCGTACGGACTTCGCGATATCCCGCCTCGGCCGCGGCCTGACGCATCCTGCTTTCCAGATACTGCCATCTGTATGAATCCTGGGGAAGCACATCCCTGGTTCCCCTGGGTGCCTGTGTCAGCATAGCGGATCCTCCTTAGCGCAAAGCTGATGATGAAAAAAAACCATGCAGAGAACTGCATGGGGTGAAATCTGCACGTCACAGGGATACATCTGCCTCTGATCCCGCTCGCACCTGAACCCGTTCCCTGCCAACAGACTTCGGGGAAACCAGCGCGGTCAGGGCTGCCATCGGGGCCTCCCGTCCGGATCAGGTAAACGCCAGCGCAGCACCCCTCCCCATCGGTGGATTCTAGCAGTTTTCCAGATACGTGTCAAACGGAAAGCGAACTGAATCCGACATCCGGATCAACCCGCCATGATCTGTTCCCGGAAAAACGTCTCCACACTGAAGGCGCATCCTTCATGGGCGAAAAATGCTGTGCAGAACATAAATCAGGATCGTCCGAATCACGCTGTCTCCCGGTGGAATCGATCTTTCCCGCTGAGGGTATTCCATCAGCATCTGAAACCATACCCGTTCCGGTCGTTTTTTCTCAGCAGATGCCGGAATCGGTTCAGGATCACGGTGAGCTGTACCGGTTCCTCCGGGAAAAATACCCGGACAGATACCGAATGACATCGCACTTGCACACGGTGCCTTTCGGTACAGCATGGGAGGCTCACCGAACCGGTACATATGTATCCGAAGCATATTATGAATCATCTCTGCCATCTCCGTATCCGGGTATGAACAGGTTCATGACTCGGGAAACATCGCCGTCCAGAACGCATTTCGCTTCCGCAGTGTTCGCCTCTCCGAACGCTTTCTGATTCATGATTTCCTCTTAAGAAGTGTCCTCCGTCACGGAAAACCCATCTGAGTCTTCTGTAAGATCATTCTTTCCTGTCTCCATTGATGCCGGGTCGGAAAAGGATGAGGATTTCTGTCTCTGCAGACTGTGGCATATCCATGACGGGATCCTTTACCATTTATAATGCATGGCTGTGGCGACGCAGTTCTGATGAGTCGCGTCCACCTTCTTTGTTCCGTGAGTCTTGCTTCCATAAAAATGGATACAGAAATGACCTTCGAACCCGTTATTGGTGATTGTTTGTGTGCCATGGGGCATACCGTTCATGGAAGCAGCGTAGACCCTCCCGTTGTATTTCACGAGAACCGGCCTGCGTTTCCATGACCAGTTTCCGCCGTAAAGCTTTTTGATCACGGCTGCGTCCGATTTTGTCAGCGGTTCCGCGTCCAGATGGTTGGCCCCGGACCACCTTTTGCACTGAAAAGTCTTTCCCGTTTTACAGTCCTTGACTGTAAAAACAGCACCTTTCGGAATTCTGTTCGATCCGTTCTTGAACCAATCCAGTCTCTCTGTTTCGATGGTTTTCGACGACGAGGAAGAAGATGACGAGGACGATATCTTCTCCCCGAACATGGCTGCAATGGTATTGCTGTCGGCAATCCCTGTCTGTTTGAGTCCCTTTGCCTTCTGAAGCTTTTTGACCGCAGCCTTGGTCCCGCTTCCGTAATCACCGTCCAGAGCCTTGTCGTAATATCCCATAGCCTGCAGACACTTCTGGAGTTTCAGTACATTGCTTCCCGTGTCTCCCGGCGAACAGGCTTTGGGTTTGCCGATTTTTTTCAGGGTTTTCAGAATGGATGAAGAGGATGAAGAGGATGAAGAGGATGAAGACCCCACATCCACATATTTCTTCATGACGTAACCCGTGTATTTACCTGTGGTTACCTTGTACCAGTCCCCTGATGTGGACTTGATCGTCAGGACCGTTCCCTTGGAGAGGGACTGGATTGACTTCGAGTCTTTGGACGCCCTTTCCCTGAGATTGAGAGAAGAACAGTTCACAGTCCCCTTCTGTGCAGCGGATGCCAGGACTGGCAGAAACAGGACCACAAACAGGATACAGAAAAACCGTCTAATGGTTAGGCCGTCCCGGAACATCGTCATCACTTCCTTACCCGGGGATCGTAGGATGCAGGAAAAGCCGGTCCTCCCACGGCAATATATTGCAAAACTATTAAGATGTCAACTCGTTTTCCTGTCTTTTCCCTTGCAATTGTTACGTTTGTGTGAATGATTTATGCAGTTTCCACCATATCTTGCGTGAGGATTTCCCGGCCACCCCAGATGATCTGAAAAAAACAGTTGACAATCTTTCCTCGCTGTGATAGATTCGCTGTGGTTTTGGAAGAAACCTGTGCCAGAGACAGCCGGTATCCTGGATGGATTTAAAGGAGCGCAGCTCTGCCTGCCGAGGTGCGAGGAGAAGCGATTTTTGTTCCCTTGCGCCTGCGCAAGGGATTTCTTTTAGCCTGAAACCTGAAGGAGGTGCAAGAAAGTGAGCAAGAATCGTGAACTAAAAGAGCAGGTTGTCAGCGAAATCAGGGAGAGATTTGAAGGCGCCAAGTCTGTCGCTTTTGTTTCCTATTCCGGTCTGACGGTGGAACAGGTGACCAATCTGCGGAAACAGTGCCGTGAAGCGGATGTTCAGTACTGCGTTCTGAAGAACCGTCTGGTGAAGCTGGCTCTGCAGGAGCTGAACATCAGTGGCGCCGATGATCTTCTGAACGGACCGAATGCCTTCGTCTTCGGCATGTCTGACGCAGTCGCTGCCCCCAAGGTCGTCAGCGAATTCATCGAGAAGAACAAACTGACCTGTCTCAAGATCACCGGCGGCATCATGGACCGCGAAGTGGTGGATGCGAAGGTCATGGAGCAGCTGGCCAAGATGCCCAGCCGCGAGGTTCTGCTGGCCAGACTGGTTGGCAGCCTGAGCGCGACCATCGGCAATTTTGTCCGCGTTGTGGAAGCGTTCCGCAAAAAGCAGGCAGGCGAAGAGTAATCTGTATCCGCAGTGCTGCCTGATAACCGTACCATATCGAAGAATAAGAGGAGGCATAATATCATGACCCATGAAGAGATCATCGCTGCTGTCGAATCCATGACAGTTCTCGAGCTGGCCGATCTGGTTAAGGCCATGGAAGAAAAGTTTGGTGTGTCCGCCGCCGCTCCTGTGGCGATGGTGGCTGGTCCCGGTGCTGCTGCCGCTCCCGCTGAGGAGGAGAAGACCGAGTTTGACGTCGTGCTGAAGGATGCTGGCGCTGAAAAGATCAAGGTCATCAAGGTTGTGCGCGAAGTCGTGGAAGGTCTGGGCCTGAAGGAAGCCAAAGAAATGGTTGAATCCGCTCCCAAGACCATCAAGGAAGGCATCTCCAAGGAAGACGCCGAGAAGATCGTTGAGAAATTCAAGGCTGCCGGTGCCACCTGCGAGATCAAGTAATCGAACGGAAGAGCAAAAGGATGCTTTGAGGCATCCTTTTTGTTTTTTCACACGGCCACCCCTTTCCGAATCGCGCTTGAGAGATGCTGGGCGTTTTGATATAATTCCCCTTAACGGATAATCGTATCTTATTAGTATCCGTCAGAACAGAGAAGGTGGTAGTCTGTTGAAGCGCGCACTAATCTGGATCACGACTGTTCTTTTCCTGCTCCCCTTTACGGCCACGGCTGAAGAGGTTCGGATTCCTCCTGCCTTCAAGGTACCGGATTATGTCCGCTGGCTGATTGAAACGGCCGAAAAGGAGCTCGGTTACACGGAAGATGATCACGGATACACCAAATATGGCGAATGGGCCGGTGATCCGTACGCACAGTGGTGTGCCGAGTTTCTGTGCTGGTGCGTCAATCAGGTGGATGAGCAGTATGGAACGCAGCTCCTTCGGCATGTATATCCATACTATTCCTCTTCCAATGTGGGACGTTCTTTTTTCATTGAACAGGGGCGGTATATCGTTCGATGGGGAAACCTTGAGGGATGGGGGTATCAGTGGCTGAAAAACGAGGATCATTTTCTGACGACCGGGTCTTACATTCCCCAGCCCGGAGACTGGGTCTTCCTGACCTGGACCAATGATGAAAATACAGATCATGTCGCCATGGTAGAATACTGTACCCGGAATACAGCTACCGGTAAGGTCACCATTCATGTCATCGAGGGAAATACGCCTTCCTCTGTCCGCCACGAAAGGTATGATCTGGAATACAAGAGAATTCTCGGATTCGGCACCGTCCATGACTGCGCCGACTGGACGCTCCGGATCGGGAATACCGGGGAAAAAGTCAGGCAGCTTCAGGAAAAACTTTATCGCATCGGTCTCCTGAAACAGGAAAGAGTGGATGGCCGCTTTGGCGCTTCCACTCAGAATGCCGTCAAAACCTTCCAGTCCGAGCATGGTCTCAAGGTGAACGGAATCGCCAATATCAGCACACAGACCGAACTCAATCGCATGTATCGGTCCATCCTCAATGCCGACCCGGAGACGTGGATCGTCCAGGACGGCGATGACGATGACTGGAGTCTGGATGATTTTTCCATCACTCTTCCTTCCGCCTCTCAGGAGAAGGAGGGAGAAAAAGAGCTGAATCTGATCCAGAACGAAGATGTTGAAAACATCCTGGAATCTCTGGAGGATTCGGTGCCGGACTGGGTCCTTCCAGGCTCAGACTGATTCCGATAACATGGAGGTTATGCGATGAAACCGCAAATACGCATCCTGGCCATAATCCTTCTGCTTGCATTTCTGCCTGCTTCAGCCCTGGGCTGGGATGCTTACCATTATCAGTTTCTTTTTACCGTTCCACCGGGCGTGCCCGGAGAATTTGCCGATGCCGTCGGTTCAATTCTGAATGACCTGGTCATGAACGGTACCTATGTCAGCAGCCGCGACGGTTTTGATATTGACGGGGACCTGATGTCCGTCAGTGATACACGGACACGGGTCACCTACCATCTTTACGGTCAGGAAGGACTGTTTAAAGTTGAAAGCAGCCTGTGGGATAATATGCCTCTGCTGATCAACGTCCCGGCCGCCCTGGAGTTTGGCATGAAGATGAACGCCCATATGGATCTCCAGCTTCAGAAAATAGGCCTGCTTTATCACTGGGTCACCCAGGATGCCTGGAGAATGACCATTTCCATCCTGGAGGAGACCATTCATCCGGATGCAGGCAGTCATACCGTATCCCGGGACACGATTCTGGATATGGCGCGCCGGTTGGAGGAAAACTATTATTCCGACCGTTCTCTGCAGTACTGGTTCTATACCATGGAGAGTCTGAATCCCGCAGGGGGACTTCTGGCGGGCTTGTACCTCTCCTTCCCTGAATATCTCGCGAATCTGATTTCTCCGGAAGGGCTTGTGGTCTCGGAAGAAAATGACGTGCAGATATGGAAAACCGGTGATACCGTAATCTATCGCAGGCAGGATACGGAGCCAAGAAAAGAAATTACGATCTGTCTCCCCGGCCTGGTTGATGGAACAGACCTGTATTTCTCCCTTGTAAACCTGCGCAATCCGGATCTGACGTGGAACAATGATCTTGTGCTGCATATCGGTCAGGACGATAAAATGCTACTGGAAGCTTCCATGAAGGTCACGGATTACATTGCTCCCTGGCCCATACCGACCCCCTGGACCTGTACTGTTTCCATGCATGGCCCGCTTCTGGAAGGCGTGCCGTTTCTGACCCTCAACGATGACCATCTGCTGACAGGAATGATCTGCGATAATCAGATGGATGTGCGCATTGTGGGAGAACAGGATCATGTCACCTTTTTCTCAGGAGAGCATGAGATCCTCCGTCTTACGGTTCTCACGGAGCGCTTCGAACCGGACGAATGGCCTTACCACACATACGGTGAAAGCGACGGATTCAATGTCTTTTCCCTGAATGATTCCTCCCTTGAGGACCTGGTCGCTCTGATCAAATCCCCTCTGATCCGGGGCATGATTCCCTGGATTGAACACCTCTCCTATGACACCGTTTCCGCCGTCATGGATCTTCTGACACAGGGCGGAATTCTCGAACTTCTGGCGTATGGTTCCGGCGATATCCAGGAGGATGACGGAGAATGGGAAAGGTGGGACGACTGGGATGACTGGCAGGATGTGGAGTATTCCTTTGACACCCCGGAACCCTGAACGAAGAGGATAAATCAATGATCAAGATTCTTTTTTCCCATATCGGGAAGTACAGGAAGGCCTCAATTCTGACACCGGTATTCATGATCGGGGAAGTCATGATGGAAACGCTCATTCCCTACGTTATGGCCAATCTGATTGACATGGGGATTCGACAGGAGAATATGCAGAGAATCATTCTGGATGGCCTCCTGATGCTTCTCCTGGCGTGTCTGAGTCTTCTATTTGGCATCCTTGGCGGCAAATTCGGTGCAGAGGCCTCCTGCGGATTCGCGGCCAATCTGCGCAATGCCATGTATGACAACATTCAGTCCTTTTCCTTTTCCAATATCGACCGTTTTTCAACAGCTGGTCTCATCACGCGCATGACGACGGACGTCACTAATGTACAGAACGCTTTTCAGATGATTCTGCGTATCGCCGTGCGCGCTCCTCTCACTCTGATTCTTTCCATGATCATGTGCTTCGTCACCAATCGCGAGCTGAGCCTGATCTTTCTGATCGCCGTTTTCCTGCTCAGTGTCTGTCTGGCCCTTATTGTCCGTTTCGCCATGAAACGCTTTGAGCAGGTCTTTCAGAAGTACGACAATCTCAATGCGTCTGTCCAGGAAAATGTATCTGCCATCCGTGTGGTCAAGGCCTTCGTACGGGAGGATTACGAAACAGATAAATTTAACAAGGCCGCCGGAAACATCTACAGAATGTTTGTCCGTGCCGAAAAGGTTGTCAGTCTGAACGCCCCGGTGATGATGACCGTCATCTATCTGTGTATCGTCATGCTTTCCTGGTTTGGCGCTCAGTTTATTATTCACCCTCTCAACCCCGACATGCCCCTGACCACCGGTGCCCTGACCTCCATGTTTTCCTATGTGATGAGTGTGCTCATGTCTCTGATGATGCTGTCCATGATTTTTGTCATGCTGACCATGTCCATTGCCAGCGGCCGCAGAATCTGTGAAGTTCTGAATGAAAAGCCGGATCTGACCAGTCCCGTGGATCCTCTCAAGCAGGTGGCCAGCGGACAGATCGACTTCAATCACGTACATTTCGCTTATCAGAAGGGAACCGGCGAGGATACACTGAATGACATTGATCTTCATATCCGCTCCGGTGAAGTCATCGGAATCATCGGAGGAACAGGCAGCGGAAAATCATCCCTGGTAAATCTGATCTCCCGTCTGTACGATGTCACGTCCGGCTCCGTATGCGTCGGCGGCGAGGATGTACGCCGTTATGACCTGGAAGTTCTGCGCAACGAGGTATCCGTGGTTCTCCAGAAAAACATCCTTTTCAGCGGGACCATTCTGGACAACCTCCGCTGGGGCAAAAGTGATGCCACGGAGGAAGAATGTCGGGAAGCCTGCCTTCTTGCCTGTGCGGACGAATTCATCAATCAGTTCCCGGATGGTTATCAAACGAGAATCGAGCAGGGGGGCAACAACGTCTCCGGCGGACAGAAGCAGAGGCTCTGCATTGCCCGTGCTCTTCTGAAACACCCGAAAATCCTGATCCTGGACGATTCCACAAGCGCGGTGGATACGGCCACCGACGCCCAGATTCGAAAGGCTTTTGCCCGGTCCATTCCCGGAACAACCAAGCTGATCATTGCCCAGAGGATTTCCTCCGTGCAGCATTCAGACCGTATCATTGTGCTTGACGAAGGACGGGTGACCGCCTTTGCACCCCATGATGAACTGTTGAAGACAAGTCAGATCTACCGCGAAATCTACGAAACACAGACACAGGGCGGTGGCGACTTTGACAATCCGTCACAGATTGGAGGTGACGCTGTGTGAACCGAGGTCCCAGAAGATCAGGCATTGACTCCCTCAAAGCCATGAAATCCCAGAAATCCATTCTCCTTCGTGTCCTGAAACTGATCCTCAAATCCTACAAATGGCATTTTTTGATCGTGATCGCCTGTATTGTAGGCGCCACCATGTGCACACTGCAGGGCACACTGTTCACGCAGACTCTGATCGACGACTTCATTCTGCCCATGCTGAACGGTACCATTTCCCCGGAATCCGGCTTCGCGGATCTCAGCCGATCCCTTGTCAGGCTGAGCATCATTCTGGCCATTGGTGTTCTGTGTACCTTCAGTTATAACCGCATCATGATCTATGTGTCCCAGGGCAGTCTGCTTCGTATCCGGAAACAGATCTTTTCCACCATGGAAAAGCTTCCCATTTCCTATTTTGATACGCATGCCCATGGCGACATTATGTCCATTTACACCAATGATGTGGATACCCTCCGTCAGCTGATCGGACAGTCCATCCCCACCCTGGTCGATTCACTGGTCACCCTGATCATGACTTTTGTCAGTATGGTCATCCTGTCCTGGCAGATGACGATTCTTTCCATCATACTCATTTCCTTTACCCTTCTGGCAAGCGCCAAACTCTCCGGAAGAGCTGGCAAATACTTCGGCCAGCAGCAGGGAAACCTGGGCAGGCTGAATGGCTATATAGAGGAAATGATCGAAGGGCAGAAAGTCGTCAAGGTATTCTGCCACGAGAAGGAAAGCATTCAGCAGTTCCAAAGCCTCAACGAGGAACTGCGCACCTCCGCCACCCGGGCCAATTCCTTCACCAACGTCATCGGACCGGTCAATAATAATCTGGGCCACCTGAGCTACGTGGTATGTGCTGTTGTCGGTGCCACGCTGGCCATCCATCACATGGCATCCATGACGCTGGGCAGCCTGATCACGTTCCTGACATTGAACAGAAATTTCTCCCGCCCAATTACACAGGTTTCCCAGCAGATGAACTCCATCGTCATGGCCATGGCCGGCGCCCAGAGAATCTTTGCCCTGATGGATGAGGTTCCTGAAACGGACGACGGATATGTAGAACTGGTGAATGCTACCGTAGATTCCGACGGAACCATCCGGGAATCTGCACAGCGTACCGGTATCTGGGCATGGAAGCATCCCCATCACGATCATACGCTCTCCTTCCGACGGCTTGAGGGCGGTGTGACACTGAATGGAGTCGACTTCGGATATGTGCCGGATACCATTGTTCTTCACGATATCACACTGTATGCCACCCCCGGTCAGAAGATCGCCTTTGTCGGAGGCACCGGCGCCGGAAAGACAACCATTACCAACCTGATCAACCGCTTCTATGACATCCAGGACGGAAAAATCCGGTTTGATGACATCAACATCAACAAGATAAAAAAGAGCGATCTGCGCCGTTCTCTCGGAATGGTTCTTCAGGATACACATCTTTTCAGCGGGACAGTGATGGAAAACATCCGCTACGGTCGTCTGGATGCCACAGATGCAGAGTGCCAGAAAGCCGCCGTCCTGGCCAATGCCGATGGGTTCATCCGCCGCCTCCCCGAGGGCTACCAGACCGTTCTGACGGGTGACGGAGCCAATCTTTCTCAGGGGCAGCGCCAGCTCATCGCCATCGCGAGAGCTGCCGTAGCCGATCCGCCGTGCCTGATTCTGGATGAGGCAACCTCCTCCATTGATACCCGTACTGAATCTCTGGTTCAGAACGGTATGGATGCCCTGATGGAAGGGCGCACGACCTTTGTGATTGCCCACCGCCTTTCCACGGTCAGGAATGCCAACTGTATCATGGTCCTGGAGAAAGGCCGGATCATTGAGCGCGGTACCCACAGTGAACTGCTGCAGATGAAGGGTAAATACTATCAGCTGTTTACCGGGATGGCACCCGAAAACCAGGAGGCGTAATGGCTATATTCGGAAGAAAGCACAAGGATCCGGTCCCTTCTCCGCCACCGGGAGAACCCGTGCTGCATGTCAGTATCTGTACCGGTGAGACATCTGCCGGCTTCATCCTTGAGAATGGAACCTTTCAGGAGGAAAGGCTGATCCGTTCCGAATCTGATCTTGAGGAATTCCGGAAAATCTATCATATTACGGGTAAATTGAAAAAAATATATTGAAAAGACTGTGAGACAGCGCAGAATGGACCGCTGTCTCACAGTCTTTTCTTCCTCAGCAGGGACCTGCTCCCCCGGTATTTCTTTCTGCTCCATCCGGACAGCACCGAAGGAATCCCTTACGGAAAAGTACATCCAGTCTGTTCTGAATATCATCCAGAACGAACCCGCTCAGATGCTGTGACTCACCCAGTGCCCGCACAGATACCGGCCCTGCCCATATTTCCTCCAGACACCCCGCCATCGCCATATTGGTCTGCAGGTGACATTTTCGGGCTTGTGAGCTCAGCGTAAACCAGAAGCCGTCCCTTGTCATGGTCACATCGGGGTCATGAAAAAGAAGATCATCTTTCCGGATATGTCCCCGGACATAACGCTCCATCATCTCATGAATGACGGTTCCAAAGTCCTCCGCATCAAGAAAATATCGGGTTTCCAGAGTGCGATATCCGGTGGGGCAGAGATCAGAAGGTTTCTCCGGTTCCACAAAACGGACCGAACAGTCCGTCATACGGATCAGAAATCCAGCGATGCATGCAATGCTGTACGGTTCATCACACTTTCCCTTTTCTGCTTTTCTCTGTCTCCCGGAGTATGAGTAGACGTGCATTGCTTCCGGGTTGTTCAGCACCATTTCCACCCGTACAAGTTCGGAGGGAAGATACTGCTCCATGATTTCGTACATCTGATCCAGTGTCCGGATCGAGATCCTGACAGCACCTTCCCACAGGCTGGCTTCCCCCAACATTTCCAGCAGTTTCCGGAAGCGGTCAGGATTTCTCTCCGCCACAGTCGTTGTGGTCTGCGGCACCCTTCCCATGATCTTCCTGATGTCCATGAGGAAATACTCGTAGTCCGGATTATCCAGTGGTTCTGAGGCAAAGTAGCAGGG
>CACYGY010000054.1 GCA_902774025.1 uncultured Eubacteriales bacterium | reverse complement strand
AAAGTTTTCGCAGACTTTTTTCTGTGTATTGACGTCAATGACCGTCAGACCTTCGCACTCATCCACCACCAGACCTGCCCCGCTGTCCAGCCAGACAAGACGCTGCAGGGCCTGATCCCGTTTCCGGTAAAGCCCCATCTGCCTGAGAGGGTCCTCCTGCACCCGTGAAACCGGACAGACCTTCCCGAACCTTTCGGCCGTATCCGGATCGGATGTGACGATTCTGCCGATTCCCTGCGGAATCAGGTCGGTCAGAAGACGGGACAGCACATCCTCCGCATACAGAAGCCTGGGGGCTCCTCCCATGCGTGAATCCCGCAGGATTTCCTCCCACTGCGTCCTCAGCTCTTCCAGTTCCTCCCGCATTTCCCCCTCAGAGGCATCCGCGGCACTGGTGCGCATGACCAGACCGCAGCCATCCCCCGCCAGGGCACGTCCCGTCCGTTTCAGCGCCTCCCGGACATTCTCATCCGTAATCTTCGCGGAAACCCCGATTTCCCTGCCTTCCGGAAGAAAAAGAAGAAAACGGCCGGCCAGGACCGGATGCCGGTCCAGGAATGCCCCTTTCATCCCCTGGGCGTCCCGTCTGACCTGGACCAGGATTTCCTGACCGCACCGGAGCGTGCGTCTTTCTTCTTGGGTAATGGGGAGGAACCCGTTTTTCTCTTCTCCGATCCGGACAAAGCAGGCTTTCATGCCGGGAACGATGCGTTCCACGCTTCCGAGGATGATCCGCCCGGTTTCTCCGCCCGCCTGATCCACATGCCACTCACAGAGCTTCCCGTCCTCCACCAGGGCGATCTGGCGGGGAAGCACGGATCCCAGAATCAATTCGCGCACAGCAGTCTCTCCAAACGTTCCATCCCTTCTCCCTGCCTTTCTCCCAGAAGATACTCCCGCCACAGACGGACCCGCGGCACATCCATGACCGCCAGGCGGCACATGGCCTCCAGGAGCACTCCCGGCTTGCAGGACCGGGCCTCGCGGGATTCCAGAACCATGTGATACATGCCTTCCCTGTACTCCAGGGAAAACACGGAGGGCCGGATATCCACTTCCTTTTCGCCGGACTTCGTTTTTCTCATGGCCATGACGGTGGTCTGCGCAAGAAAGGCGTCCACCTGCCCGCACAGGCGCTGATCCGAAACGGGGTCCTGAACCTCCATGCGCCACGCCCCGGCACAGACAAGACTCATCAGCGCCGGGGTTCCCTCCCGGATTTCAAAGGCCTGAAGGATCCTGAGATCCGGTGGACAGGAAACGGAGAGAAGGTTCATAAACTGTGAAACGTCCATGTTCCGGTCCAGGTCCACTTCCATGATCTCATGCTCCCCCACGGCACCCACGCTCAGGGCAGAGGCAAAGTAGAGAAGAATGTGAGGATTAAATCCCTTCGAATAACTCAGGGGAAGACCGGAGCGGCGCAGACAGCGCTGCATGGTCCGCATCAGATCAAGATGACCCAGATGCCTCAGCCTTTCTCCTTTTTCAAACACGACGCCGATTCGCATACTGACACACCCCCGGATATCTCTGGATTCCGCATCCCTGGCATCCCTGACGGCAGTCCGGCGTCACCTCCGCCCTCCGGGCCTTTTCCCACTCATGCCAGAGAAATGCCCGGGTAACGCCGGCGTCGATCACATCCCAGGGGAATACTTCATCCCGGCCCCGGACGCGGTTGGCGTAGAAGGCGGGATCCAGCCCGCAGGCCTCGAATGCCTGCATCCAGACATCATACTGAAAACACTCACTCCAGCTGTCCAGCATACAGCCATGCTGATAGGCGTATAAAAGCACGCTTCCCAGCCGACGGTCGCCCCGGGAAAAACAGGCTTCCAGAAAACTGGTTCTGGATTCATGATAGTTAAAGGTCACACCCTTGATGTTCCGGATATGTGCCTTGATGATCTCCTGTTTCTCCCTGAGAAGACTCTGGGTATCCTGGGCACACCACTGAAAGGGCGTAAAGGGTTTGGGCACAAAGCTGGAAGCGGAGACCACCACCCGCAGGCCCT
The DNA here is from genome assembly GCA_902774025.1 of uncultured Eubacteriales bacterium. Classification (GTDB taxonomy): domain Bacteria; phylum Bacillota; class Clostridia; order Christensenellales; family Aristaeellaceae; genus UBA2943. Next base: position 39,814 of record CACYGY010000054.1, on the reverse strand, counting down.
TGGCCCGCTTTTCCCTGGGTACACGGAAGTAACAGGCTGTCACCTTCGCCCCCAGATCCGCGATCCCCGCCAGGTCTTCCTCTGTTTCCGTGGGCAGCCCGATCATGGTGTAGAGCTTGACACTGCTCCATCCGCCCTCAAAGGCGTCCCGGGCCTTATCCATGAGATCCTCTTCCGTGACACCCTTGTTGATGACATCCCTCAGTCTCTGCGTCCCCGCCTCCGGAGCGAAAGTCAGACTCGTCTTGCGCTCCTTCTGCGTCTCCTCCAGGGATTCCTTCAGCACCGAATCAATCCGCAGGGAAGGCAGGGAAACGGAAACGCGGCGATCCTGAAGCTTCTTCATCAGGCCCCGGATCAGATCCGCCAGACATGTGTAATCCCCGCTGGAAAGGGATGAAAGGGAAATGTCTTCATACCCGGTGCTTTCCTCCAGTTCGCACGCAAGGTCCAGCAGGCGGTCCAGACTGCGCTCCCGTACCGGGCGGTACAGAATCCCCGCCTGGCAGAACCGGCAGCCTCTTGTACACCCCCGCATGATTTCCAGCATGATACGGTCATGAACGATTTCCGTGAAGGGGACGGGAATCTTTTCGGGATAATAGGCGCTGTTCAGATCCGTGACAATGCACTTGCGAACCTTTTCCGGCGCCTGAGGACAGTTGGGGCGCATGGCAGCAATGGTCCCGTCCTCATGATAGGTCACGTCGTACAGGGAAGGCACGTAAACACCCTCAATTTCCGCCAGCGCCTTCAGGCACGCCTGACGGTCCTGACCGGACGTCTTCCATGCCTGGATCGTCCGGCACACATCCAGGGTCACTTCCTCCCCGTCCCCGATCATGAAGGCATCCACGAAGTCCGCGAGAGGTTCAGGATTGAACGCACACGGACCGCCTGCCACCACAATGGGCTCATCCCGCTTCCGCTCCGCGCATTTCAGCGTCACGCCCCCCAGATCCATCATGGCCAGAATGTTGGTATAGCTCATCTCATACTGGAGCGTGAAACCGATCATGTCAAACTGGCACAGGGCCTTCCGGCTTTCCAGGGAAAACAGGGGAATGCCCTCTTCCTTCATCAGGGCAATCATATCCGTCCAGGGCATGAAGAACCGCTCGCACAGCCAGTCCGGCTGCGCGTTCACAAGGCCGTAGAGAATTTTCATGCCCAGATGGGACATCCCGATCTCATAGGTATCCGGAAAGCAGAAACCGTAATGCAGCGCAGTCTGATCCCATGGCTTGATGACGGCATTCATCTCTCCGCCCATGTACCGCGGTGCCTTCTGAACCTTCTCCAGCATGGCTTCAATACGTTCAGAATCCATCTGCATACAGGCCTCCTCTTTCCATTTCCGCCGCAGCGGACGCAGCAGCGACTGATTTTAACATCGAACGGAATCAGGGTCAACTGAAGAAGCCCGCCGGATATGGCTGTCACAGCTTTCCCGGCTTCCTGTCCGGAGTTGATTTTGTTACATCCGAAGGGAAAGGCGCGGTTGCCTTTTCGCTCTGTTTTCGGTAGAATTTTCCCCGTAAAGGATGAAAGGGCGGTGTCTCTCTGTGAATACACTGACAACGTTTCTGAAGGATGCTTCCCCGCACTGGCTGGATTACGTGGTTTACGCTGCCATAGCCATTGTCAGCATCATCGGCGTGATCAAGTGTCTGGTTCCCCTCTGGAGTACCACGCGCTCCCTTCGCAGTGCCGTGAAGAAGCTTCAGGATGAGGCCGGTTCCGTGCCGGACAGGCCTGTATGGCAGGAACCGCGCTTCATGGGCAAACGCCTCAAGGGATGCTGGCTCCGGTTCCTGCAGAACGCCGAACAGCTGGACCGCCGCGGCCTTCCCTGCAATGTGGAGGATTACGTCAACGATGACACGGTCACCCACGGTCCCGGCAATGCGCAGCTGGCGGAGCTGATCCCCAGTCTGCTCACCAGTCTTGGCATTCTGGGCACTTTCATGGGCATGACCTCCGGTCTGTCCGGTCTGGATGTGACCACCACGGAAAACATGATGGGCGGCATTCAGAATCTTCTCAACGGCATGCAGTTTGCCTTTGGCACCTCCGTAGCCGGCGTGTCCTGTTCCCTCGTGTTCAACATGCTCAACCGCATTTCCCAGGGTTCCAGCTACCGGGCCATCGATGACTTCACGGAAGCCTTTACATCCCTGGCCATGCAGCGTCCTCTGGACAATGACGTGCAGATGATCTGCCAGAATCAGGACCGCAATCATCTTCTGAACACCGTACAGGAATCCATGCAGGTCAAGGTCCCCGCCGCCATGGAGAACGCGGTGCGTTCGGCCATGCAGCCGGTCACCCGGTCCATGGAGCATTTCATGATGGGTGCCACCGCTGCGCAGATCGAAGGTCTGCAGCGGATTGTGGGGCAGTTCGTCAGTGAGATGAACCGTTCTCTGGACGGGCAGTTTCTTGCTCTCGGTCGGACCATGTCCGAGCTGAACCAGAACCAGCATGTTTCTGTCACGCGTCTGCGGGAAGCTCTGGACGCAACCGGGGACATGATCCATGAAGTGGAAAAGATGCAGCAGGTTTCCGGGGATGTGCTGGATCAGTTTGAACAGTATATCCGTGAACTTGCCCATGCCCGCCAGCGGGATGAGACCTTTGAGGCCCGGTCTTCGGACATGATGGGCAGAATCCAGTCCATGGCCCAGGATCAGGCACAGCTTCTGAAAGCCATGTCCGGCGCTCAGGAGGCGCTGAATCAGAATATACGCCAGTTTCAGGCCATTTCCGAGCAGCATCTCCAGCATCTGGAGGCCTTCTCTTCCTCCGGTGCCGCCGAAGTCAGTCAGGCGGGCAGCGTGCTCCGGGAAGCCAGCCTGGAGCTCAGCGGCAGCTACCAGCAGTTTGTGGAGCACGTGGTGGAGGGCGTTTCCACCTCGCTCGGTCTGTTTGACAGGACCATGCGGGAGGTTCTGCAGAATTACGCCTCGGGGCTTGAACAGATGCAGGGCGGCGGAAACGTGCAGGCCCGGGATATCAGCAGCATTCAACAGATTCTGGCACGCATGGAAAAGAGCCTGTGCGGCAAGGAGGCCTGAGTATGGCGCGGCAGCATGTGCACAACCGCCGTGCCGGAAGGGGCAACGGCGGGACCAGCTGGATCAGTTACTCCGATATCATGGCGGCGCTGGTTCTTGTGTTCGTTCTGTTTCTGGTTTACAACCTCTATCAGTACAACCAGATGCTTCAGACCAAGACCCGGGAGCTGGAATCCCAGCAGATTCTCCTGACCAGTCAGCAGAAGCAGCTTGAGGATCAGGCAGTGATTCTGATTCTCCAGCAGTCGGACCTGGATGCGGCCACCGCGGCCCTGGCGCAGGTTCAGCTGGACCTGGAGGAGCAGAAAAAGCAGCTGGATCAGCAGACCATTATTCTCATCGGCAAGCAGGACGAACTGGATGAAGCCAAGGCAACCCTTGCCATGCGGGAAACGGAACTCAACGCCCTTCAGCTGCAGCTCAGCACACAGAAAGAGCTGTTCGATGAACAGACCCGGAAGCTGGAAGATATGGTGGGTGTCCGGAGCAGAATCATCCGGGAACTCTCCGCGGTCCTTACCCAGAATAGAATCAGCGCCCAGGTGGACCCCAATACAGGCGACATCCTTCTGGACAGCAAGATTTTCTTCCAGACCAATTCCTCGGATATCCGTGAGGATGGACAGATGCTTCTGAACAGCTTTATCCCGGTCTATCTGAGCGTTCTGCTCGGGGATGAGTACAAGGATTACGTCGGGGAAATCATCATTGAAGGTCACACGGACTCCACCGGCACATTCCTGAAAAACCTTCAGCTCAGTCAGGCTAGGGCGCTGGAAGTCGCCGAATACTGCCTGACCATGGATCTGCCCCCGCAGCAGCAGCAGCTCCTTCAGACCATTCTGACAGCCAAGGGCCGCTCTTCCAATGATCTTGTTCTCAATCCGGACGGAACGGAGAATAAGGAGGCCAGCCGCCGGGTGGAATTCAAGTTCAGTCTGAAGGATTCTGAAATGATCGAGGAAATGAACCGGATCCTGACCATGACGGATTCCGGCCCCGATCTTGCAGGAGGCGCTCCATGAAGCCGCTGGGCATCACCTTACTGATTCTTCTTCTGGTCTGCATCATCGGTGTCGGTTATCTGTATTTCAATGCCGGGCTGACCGTGACCCGCGTCAGCGTTTCCGCCACGGAAGCCCTCCATGCCCCGGAACTCCTTGAACATGTCAGAAAGCAGATGGAACAGGGGAGCGTTACCGGGACACGCTTTGCGGACAGCCTGTCCGGCGGGGCGGAAGACTATCAGCTTCTCTCCTATCAGGTAAGTTTCCTGAACCGATCCTTCGTTCCCTGTGATCAGGTAGAAATCCAGATCACCCCTCAGGAAGGGGACGTCCTGCAGTTCTATGACGCGCAGTCCTGCACCGTTCCTCCCCGGGGGGAAGGCTCCGCGGAGGCTACCCTTCTCACGGATGTCCACTCTCATACCCTGCGGGAACTTGTCATTACATACTATATCTGGGGAATCCCCTTTACCATGCGTTCGACTTCTGACCTGTAACGCCCATGGACAGACGAGCCTGATCCTTCAGGCTCGTTTTCTTTGATACGGACAGCAAAAAAGGGCCTGTCCTGCAGACCCTCTGTCTTCACTGAAGGAAACTCACGGAGATATAACCACTGTACTCTTCATACTGAACCCTGTACCACTGGTCGTCCGGCCATATGACCGTGACCCGGGCCCCGTGGGGCACCTCGCACAGAACGCTGCTCTCCAGAGAAGGACCTTCCCGAAGATTTGCAAAGGTGCCCTCCGGATGCACCACCGTTTTTTCAGGCACGTCCATGGCATTGTACAGTGTCAGAAACTCCGTCATCATATACCCTGTCAGCCCGTCCCATGTCTGAACCAGGCACCATTCCATCCCCTGACTCAGGATCGTCAGACGGGCGCCGTTGGAGTACTGGCCAAGAGACTCAGATTTCCGGGTCGGACGGAGTCTGAGATGAAGCACCTGGGTGGACCTGGGGTTGGTAACAACAGCATAGGAAGAAGCCGCTTCATACAGCGTATCCGGATTCGGGGATACTATGCCTCTGGAGAGAAAGGAGGGCTGCATGAATCCAACGGTATGCGCGTCAGAAACCATCCACCATTCCCTGCCCTCCGCCAGAACCGTAACGTAAGCCCCGGACGGGTACTGCCGAAGAGCCGGCCATGCATACCCGGGACCGGAACGCAGATTCACACAGGACCGGGAGGGCAGCGTAACGGTCGCCCATGACTGCCCCTGAGGCGATGTGACAATATCCACAAACTCGCTGAGAAAGTAGCCGTCCAGACCGTCCACCTGAACATGAAGCCATCCATCGCTCCCGGAGATGAGAGTACACGGGACTCCGTTGTAATACCTTCCCAGCACGGAGGACGTGTAGCGCGGCTCGGAGCGGAGATTCAGAAAACCGTCTGAAGTCGGGTTTTTCACATATCCGATGGCTGCATAGACAATCTCCTGAATCCTGAGATCCTCCTTCGGAACAAAACCTGTCCGGCCATCTGAAAGACGTACCAGGCATTCTCCGCTCTCCCGCTCCAGAACCTCAGCCCAGTCAAGATCCGGAAGGTGAAGATCCTGTCCCCCCGTCTGCGGTCTGAAAGTCGTTCCTTCCCCGGACTCTGTCTGTATCAGGGCAAAAGGCTCCGCAGAGGCAGCAGAGGACAGAAAGCAGAGACAGAGAAGCAGAACCGCGGAAAGAAAAGGGAACATACGCTCACGCCGCACGCGCTCAACTCCTTCCTTTCAGGATGATTCTGCAGATGTAAACGGAAAACAGGCCGCTGTTAATCCCGCTTTTCCTCTGTCAGATGCATTTGAGGTAGGATTTTACAATCTCGACGCACTGATTCCATTCCATTCTGGAGGAATCAATGCACAGGTCATAGTAATCCGCGCACTGCCAGTCATGACCCGTGAAATGGCGGTAATACTCACCCCTTCGGCGGTCCGTCTCCAGAATGCGTTTCTCGGCCTCCTCCCTGGAAAGAGAATACAGGTTCATCACCGTCCTCACGCAGTAATTGTGCGGCGCGTGAACATACACATTGACCACATGAGGCTGGCCCATCAGGATATGATTCGCGCAACGCCCCACAATCACACAGTTTTCTTCCTCCGCAAGCCGGCGGATGATCCGCGCCTGATACCGGAACAGGTTTTCATTCGAAATAAAGCCATCTTTGTCCGGAGGAATGACATTTCCGTCCAGGCAGTCCTTCTGCACCCTGAAAATCGTCGCCAGGGAACGCTTCACATTTTCATCCGAGCGGGCAAACAGTTCCTCACTGATCCCGCTTTCCTCCGAAGCCAGCTGCAGAAGTTCCCGGTCATAGTAATTCCATCCCAGTTCCTGCGCAAGCATCTTGCCCATGGTTTTTCCACCGCTTCCATATCCCCGGGCAATGGTGACCACACGATGATCCTTCATGGATATCCCCCTCCTTTATCAGCTTTCCTCATGGACATGTTCCGTCCCCTGTTTCAGAAGCGTCCGGACGTGATCATCCGCAAGTGAATAGAAAACCGTCTTCCCGTCCCTGCGGCTGCGGATCAGACGGGCACTTTTTAAAATCCGAAGCTGGTGTGAGACAGCCGACTGCGTCATATTCAGGATTTTTGCCAGATCACACACGCATACCTCGTCCTCAAACAGGACATAGAGAATCCGGATCCGCGTACCGTCCCCAAAGACACGGAACAGGTCTGAGAGCTGGTTCAGTGTGGATTCATCCGGCAGCGTTTCCATGACATGGTCCACCTTATCCATATGCACATGAAGAAACCCGCATGTCTCCATGTTTTCCGAGAAAGCCCGCCGGACTGTGTCGTTCCAGGAGGAAACACTCTCCTGCCCCTTTGGGTTCAAGGATTCCATCATGATCCGTCCTCCCCTGTACAGGCCCCGTCTTACTCCATGCACGGCTGGGCGTTTCCGGCAGCATGCATGTTTCCGGGCCCAGTCTCCCCGCGATCCGGAAGATCTTCCCAAAAACCGGTTTTCCATCGGACACACTGCCGCGGTCTCCCTTTTTCGGTTGGGCACAGCCCGGATTCATCCGGTTCCGGGGGGCATTCCTGCCTGAGCGGAACCCGTGTCCTGTTCCCGTCTCCTCTCAGAACCCATTGAAAATCGTGAAGCCGTCTGTCCTCAGTCAGAACCCGCAAAGCTCCGTGGCAAAGGACCTGGCCTCAAAGCGGTCAGGCAGACCCAGCCATTCCGCACAGGTGGCCGCAATATCCGCAAAAGTCATCCGGATTCCGAGGTCCACCGTCCCCCTCATGCCCCTGTGCCAGCACAGAAGCGGTACATACTCCCGGGTATGGTCTGTCCCCCGGAAGGTGGGGTCACACCCATGATCCGCTGTAAGAACGAGAAGATCCTCAGGTCCCATCAGGGACATGATTTCAGGAAGACGCCGGTCAATCTCCACCAGTGCCCCGGCAAACCCTTCCGGGTCACGCCGATGCCCCCAGAGCATGTCCGTATCCACCAGGTTGGTGAAACACAGCCCCGTGAAATCCTTTCTCATGATTTCCGTCCAGGCGTCCAGGCAGGCAGGATTGCCCGCGGCGTGATCAGAAGCGGTCAGTCCTCTGTGGTCGAAAATATCCTCTATCTTTCCGACACCCCAGCTCTCCATCCCTGCTTCCTTCACCGCGTCCAAAAGCGTTCTCCCCGTGGGCGGAAGCGAAAAATCCCTGCGGCCGGCCGTTCGCACAAAAGCCCCTTCTGTACCCGTAAACGGCCTTGCGATGACCCTGCCCACGCCCAGTTCTCCCTGAAGCATTTCCCGGGCAATCCGGCAGAAACGATACAGTTCCTCCAGTGGGAAAACGTCTTCATGGCAGGCAATCTGAAATACGGAATCCGCGGATGTGTAAACAATCGGCTGACGTGCTCTGCGGGACTGCTCCCCCATCTCCCTGAGAATCTCTGTTCCGGAAGCCGCTTTATTGCCAATGACAGCATGTCCGATGGCCTCCTGGAAACGGTTCAGAAACGATTCGGGAAAACCATCCGGAAACGTGGGAAAGGGCTTTTCCAGCCGAAGGCCGGCGATTTCCCAGTGCCCTGTGGTTGTATCCTTTCCGGCGCTCACTTCACTGCATTTGCCAAATCCTCCCACCGCATGGGCATCCGGAGGATAATGAACCGAATCAATATGGCCGAGTCCCATGGCGGCAAAATGGGGCAGCTCCGGATGGACAGCGTCCATGACATGTCCCCATGTATTGGCTCCCTCATCGCCGTACTCGGCAGCATCCGGAAGAGCGCCGCAGCCGGCTGCATCCAGAACAGTCAGAAATACTCTTTTCATGGGCAGTGCCTCCCTCTCTGAGTGAATTGTACAGCATCCCTCTGAAAAAGGAAAGCCGTGATCTCTCCCGGAAAATGTAAAGAATCCCGTACTTCCGAAAAAGAAAAAGGGGGATCCGCTCCCCCGCATAGGACTGATCAGGCGTGGAGACTGAAATGCTTCTTCCCTTCAGGTTTCCTCCAGCGCGCTCCGAAGCCATTCCAGCCCCGTCCTCCGTATCTCTGAAAGGCGGGCCATCCCCTCCTGATCCGTCCGGCAGCCCTGAGGTGTCACCTGAGGCCGCACCCTGGAAATCAGCTGGTCAACACGGCTGTTTCCGGACTTCGGATCCGTGTCCCGGTAGCGGCGGATCAGTGTGAAGGGCGTCCCGAACAGGCAGCAGAAAAGAGCGCCATGAAAAGAATCCGTCAGCACGTGCCCGGCATCCCGAAGCGCTCCCACAAAACCCTCTGCCGAAAGATCTTCCGTCACCGGAAAAGGCAGCTGGAGAGAGGATGCTCCGGCAGGAAGTACACAGGGGTCCATGTTCAGCGACTCCGAAAGATTCCGCAGGGTTTCCGCATCGTCATCTCTCCTGCCGATGAGATAACAGACCAGGCGCCCGGGCTTCATGGAAGGATGGGCAAAAGCATCCCAGTCTTCCCGTTTCAACAGGGCTACCGGATCCGGCGTTACATCCACCTCGTGTCCCAGAAGCTGTTTCAGTATGGCTGCCCCTGCATCTTCCCGGACACTCACACGCCGGTAGGGACGGATCAGACGGGTCAGTTCCGCCGCCTTATAATGACCGGGCATCTGAGAGACCCCAAGAGAACATGCGTAGGCGATCCGCGGAAGATGCGTGGGAAAATCAAAGAAATAAGCGGGATTCAGCCAGACAGGCGACCAGATCTGATCGCTCCCGCTGACAAGACCATCCCGGTTCCGGCAGAGACCGGGCAGGTCTCTCAGTCGGTGAACGGGAGGGGTCAGACGGAGCGAAGTCTTCCGGAACCGTTCCAGTTCCTTTCCCTTCATTTCCAGCACACCCTGACCGTTCCCCGCGTGCCGTTTCAGAATCCCGTCCAGGATGAGTCCGGGATGGTTCCTGCTACGGATCATATTCCTCACTTTTTCCCCGGAATCCGGAATATAATCAATGTGCTCACAGTCCGTTCCCATCTCCTCAAGCACCCTTTCCAGAGCGTAAGCCTGAAGAAGAGAGCCATAGTTCCCATTGTGAAGGAACGTAATGATGCCCGCGTGTTTCATGAAAAACCTCACAGAATGGCCACATTGACACCATTGACTTCCACATCTCCGTCCGCAAGAACCAGAATGTATTTTTTCCCGTCAATCACCCGGGTGGAAACGAGTTCCGCATGGTCCGGACTGACGCGGATCTGTACGCTGGGCGTGCTGACCCTGAATTCCTTCGGGGATACGACATTCACCGCGGGAATCTCAGCCTGCGTTCCGAAGACTTCCGTATACTGGTTCTCAAACGCCTGAACCTTTTCCTCGGACACACCCGCACTTTCCAGAACCCGGCGCATATCCCTGCAGGACATCTGCAGCGGTTCCGCGTCTTTCTCCTGCCTGTTCTCCTCGATCATTTCGCTGACTTTCTCACTGACCGCCTGAATGACGCTCATGCTGCACTCATCATCCAGACTGGAAGACAGGAGGGTGCGCACCGTCTCCTTCTGTTCCTCCGCGGGCATCGTCACCTCAGCGTGAAATACGGCGCGGAAAAAGGCCTCATGGCTCAGGGACACGTTCCTTGTGTAAAACTGCGCTGCGTGGATATCCGCGCTGCCGCTCTCATAGCTTGGGAACATAAATCCCAGTTCGGGAGCGCCCAGGGACCAGGGAGCCGGAAGCGAATGGAAGCACCCGTCGCTGTCCTGGTAACTCAGGGATTCCTTTCCCTGATGAACCGGACATACGCAGCACAGGATATAGTTAAAGACATTCTCGGACATTTCCATGTCCTCTTCGCCGTCGGAATGCACATAAGGTGCGTCAAAGGAATCATACAGGAGAAGGACGGCCACGTTCGGCGCCTTCTGAAGCTCTTCCACTGACATGGAGGCGGAAGCATTCTCCTCCCTCAGATACTGCACAATCTGGCTGAAGAAAGCCCGGAGGCTCTGATCCTCCTGCAGTTCCGTACGGCACATCTGTGCCAGGAGGGCATAGGCGTCGTCAGACGCCATCTGTTCTTCGGAAAAAGTCACGGGGAGCAGATTCTGTCCTGCCGTCCCCGAAAGAACCTTTTTGAACAGTGCCATATACTTTTCATTTTCTTCCTGGGGGAGGAGCCCCACAGACTGATGAAAAGTGGAAAGAATCTCTCCCTGAGCGTTCAGATAGCACCCCTGAAGCATCACCGGCCCACGTTTGTCCGGGTTCAGGCGTCTGCGAATCATACCAAGATCTTTGGGTGTCATCCCTGTGATCCTCCCATGAAATAGAATATGTCGAACTGTATTATTCTACCACGTTCATGCACGTCAGGCAATTCCAATATTGATACCGTCTCAATCTCATGCTAGAATTCAAACGGAAACGGAGGTGATGAAAATCGGACATACCGTTATTCTGGCTGAAAAACCCAGTGTTGGCAGAGACATCGCCAGAGTGCTGAAATGCACCCGGAGAGGCGAAGGTTTCCTTCAAAATGATCAGTATACGGTCACCTGGGCAGTGGGACACCTGGTGACCCTTCAGGAGCCGGATGAAATCGATCCGGCCTATAAGAAATGGACAGAGGACGCCCTGCCCATTCTCCCCGCAAAAATACCTCTGAAGGTGATTTCCTCCTCCCGGGCTCAGTACAGAATTGTCAGCAGCCTGATCAATGCCGAAGACACGGACCGTCTCATCTGCGCGACGGACGCAGGGCGCGAAGGTGAGCTCATCTTTCGCTATATCTATGAAAAAAGCAAATGCAGCAAACCTTTTGACCGCCTGTGGATCAGTTCCATGACCGATGAGGCAATTGAGGAAGGGTTCAGAAACATCCGGCCGGGTTCGGACTACGACGGACTGTACCGGTCCGCCAGATGCAGGTCCGAGGCGGACTGGCTGGTGGGCATGAACGCCACCCGGGCTTTTACGCTGCATTACAAGGTGCTTCTGTCCGTAGGACGCGTACAGACACCCACTCTGGCCATTCTGGTGAAAAGACGGCTGGAAATCGAGAATTTTAAGCCGGAAGTCTTCGCCACCCTGACCGCGGATTTCGGCGCGTATAAAGGAGTCTATTTCCATCCGGACCTGGACCCGGATACACATCTGAAGGACAAGTCGGAAGCGGATCGCATAGCCGGAGAAATCAGGAGCGGAACGGGAACGGTCAGAGAAGCCGTGACGACACGGAAAAAAGATCTGCCGCCTCAGCTGTTCGATCTGACCTCCCTGCAGAGAGAAGCCAACCGTCTCTTCGGTTTTACGGCTCAGAAAACACTGAAGCTGGCGCAGAGCCTGTATGAAACCCAGAAAGCCCTCACCTATCCCCGGACTGACTCCCGTTATCTTCCCCCGGACATGATTCCCAAGGTGGAACAGACGCTGGGCATTCTGCCGGAGTCATATCAGTCACTGGTGCCTCCGGCGATGCCTTCCGGTCATATTCCCGCTACCAAACGGGTTATTGCCGCCTCAAAGGTCACGGATCACCATGCCATCATTCCCACACTGAAAAAAATCAATCCGTCCGCACTGTCACCGGACGAACAGGCTTTGTATGATCTTGTGGTTCGCAGAACCCTCGCCGCTTTTTACCCTCCCTGTGAGTACGATGCCACCCGGGTCATCACCACGGTCGGTCAGTACTCCTTCCGCACCAGCGGCCGTGTCGTCATTCGGAACGGATGGCGGGATATTCCTCCCACGGCCGCCCCGCCAAAGGCCCGGAAAAAGAAGGAGACTTCCGAGGAGGAAGAAGAGACTGTGCTCCCGCCTCTTAAGGAAGGGGATCAGTACAGCGTGAAGGGCACCATCGTCCGGGAAGACATGACCAAGCCTCCGTCTCAGATGACGGATGCTTCCCTGCTTTCTTCCATGGAAAACGCCGGTAGAGAACTGGACGATGAGGAAATTGCCCGGCAGATGAAAGGCTCCGGAATCGGCACACCCGCCACCCGTGCCGCAATCATTGAACGTCTGATCCAGGTGGACTACGCGCAGCGCAAGGGAAAAAACATCCTTGCCACCGATAAGGGGGTTGAAATGATCCGGATCATGCCTCAGGAGATCACCTCTCCTGAACTGACCGGCCGCTGGGAGCAGGCTCTGGACCGGATCACCTCCAATGAGCAGAATCCTGAAGCCTTCATGGAGAGTATCAAGCGCTTTGCCTCTTTTCTTGTCAAATCTGCCAGTGAATCGGATCTCAAGGCCTCCTTTCCCAAAGAGTCCTACAGAGGACGCGGTAAAGGCAGCCGCTCATCCGCAAACAAAATGGTCAGCGATCTGGCCTGTCCGCTGTGCGGCAAAGGGAAAGTGCTGGAGAGTCCCCGCGCCTTCAGTTGCAGTACCTATGGAAAAGGATGCCACTTCACTCTGTGGAAGGATGCCATGGTTCGGGGCGGCGGGCCTGAAATCAACGAAAAGCTTCTGCGTCTGCTTCTGGAGAAGCATCAGGTTCAGGGGTCAACCGGTATTCTTTCCGTCTCCGGAAAACAGATTCGCTTCACCCCTTCCGCTTCTCAGACCCCTTCCGTGGAGCGGACGATGGAATACATCAAAAAGTAAAGGATGGATCTGAAAGATGACAGAATTGAATAAGGTTCCGGAAGCTCAGTATACATGGAACCTGGAAGACATTTTTCCGAACCAGGAAGCCTGGGAATCCGCATACACTCAGGTCCAGTCAGAAATCGACTCCTATGCGCAGAGAGAAGGAACCGTCCGCATGGACCCGGAAGGTGCAATCCTCGCGTCCAGCCGGATCGGGCAGGACTTTCTCCCGGTTGCCGAATACGCCTATCTGATGCTGGAGTCCAACAATGCCGACGAAAACGCTCAGGCTCTCACCGAAAGAGTCAGAACACTGGGGGCCCGGTTTGCCGCCGCCAGTTCATTCCTGGAACCTGAGCTTCTGGAAATGTCAGAGGCGGAGCTGAGGGCTCTGGGGGAAAAAGCAGAGATGGCAGACTTCAGTGAAATGCTGAGGCTTCTGATTCATCACAAGAAGCATATGCTGTCCAAACAGGAAGAGCACCTTCTTGCCATCATGGAACCTGTCCTGGACGGGCCTGAATCGACCTACAACATGCTTTCCAACGTGGACATGAAATTCCCGGACATGACCATGCCGGATGGAAGCACCGAAGAACTGACGGAAGGAAACTTCTCAGGATACCGGATTCATCCTGACCGCTCTGTCAGAAAGCAGGCTTTTGAACACATTTTCGGGACCTACGGCCGTTACGGAACCACCATCGCCTCCGTCTTTGGAACCAGTGTCAAAAAAGACAACATCATCGCTGCCGCAAGGCACTACGACAGTGCTCTCCAAGCCGCCATGGAGCCCCTTGAAATTCCCACTGTTGTCTACGATCAGCTGATTTCCGTCATTCATGATTCTCTTCCGCTTCTTGACCGCTATCTGGCCATCAGGAGACAGCGGATGGGACTTGACGAGCTTCACATGTATGATCTGTATGTGCCCATGGTGAACTCTGCCCATATGAGCCTGTCCTTTGATGAAGCCTTTGAAATGGTGGTGGATGGGCTGGCCCCCATGGGCAGAGACTATACAGACATCCTCCGTACAGCCCGCGCACAGCGCTGGATGGATGTCTATCCCAGACACGGAAAATCCAGCGGTGCCTTCTCCATGGGCGCCCTTGCGTCTGTCCACCCCTTTGTTCTGCTGAACCACAATGACAACCTGGACTGTGCTTTCACCATCGCCCATGAGCTTGGCCACAGCATGCACTCATATTACAGCAACCGGAACCAGCCTCATCCCAAACGTCAGTATTCTCTCTTTGTTGCTGAAGTCGCTTCCACATGTAATGAAGCCGTGATGATGCGCCACCTTCTTCAGCGCTATGATGACCCGAAGATCAAAGCTTACCTGCTCAATCACTTTCTGGAGCAGTTCAGAACCACCTGTTTCCGCCAGACCATGTTTGCCGAGTTTGAAAAGGCGGTTCATGAAATGGATGCCCGGGGAGAACCGCTGACCCGGGAAAGTATGAATCGCGTGTATCTGGACCTGAACCGCCTGTATTACGGCCGTGAATGCCACGTGGACGATTGGATCGCCTGTGAGTGGATGCGGATTCCCCATTTCTACAGGGCTTATTATGTGTACGTGTATGCCACAGGGCTGTGCGCTGCCGTCACCCTGTCCAGGAAGATCCTCCTGGAAGGAGAAAACGCAGTCCGTCAATACAGAGAATTCCTTTCCGCCGGCTGTTCCCTTCCGCCCGTGGAAGCCCTGAAGCTGGCAGGTGTCGATATGAGCCGTCCCGAACCTCTGCAGGCAGCCATGCAGGTATTCCGCGAAACACTGGACTCTTTTGAAGAACTCACCCGGATATAAGCAGGGACGCGGCGTCTGCCGCGTCCTATTCACATAAAAAAGGAAGCCCTGCGTCAGGGCTTCCTGCGAAGAAACGTCTTACTCTGCCTTGGGGCCGGCTGCCACAACTTCAGCGCTCATATGGGTATACTTGGTAAAGTTCTTGACAAAGCTCTCCGCCAGCTTCTTGCAGGCTGCCTTGTAAGCGGCTTTGTCTTCCCACGTATTCTCGGGAATAAGCAGATCGGAGGGCACACCTTCAATCGTGGTGGGCACCTGCACGCCGAAGGTGGGATCGGTGACAAACTCGGATTTCTCGATCTCACCCGTGAGGGCTGCGGTCACCATGGCACGGGTATAGGACAGCTTCATACGCTTTCCGGTGCCGTTCCAGCCGGTGTTGACCAGGTAAACATTCGCCCCGGCTTTCTCAACCTTTTCAGCCAGCATGCTTGCGTACACAGAGGGATCCAGGGGCAGGAAAGGCTCGCCGAAGCAGGTGGAGAAGGTAGGCACAGGCTCGGTGACACCGATTTCGGTTCCGGCCACCTTGGAGGTAAATCCGGACACGAAATAGTACATGGCCTGGTTCCTGTTCAGCTTGGAAATGGGAGGCAGAACCCCGTAAGCATCGGCTGTGAGGAAGATAACAGTCTTCGGCACAGAGGCAGAACGGCCTTCCAGAACGGCGTTGGGAATGTACTCAATCGGATAGCCCACACGACTGTTCACAGCCAGGGAATCATCATCAAAGTCAAACTCACGGGTGTCCGGATCCATCACAACATTTTCCACCAGAGAGCCGAACTTGATGGCGTTGTAGATTTCAGGTTCTCCCTCGGGAGACAGATTGATGCACTTGGCATAGCAGCCGCCTTCAAAATTGAAGACAGAATCGTCAGCCCAACCATGCTCATCATCGCCAATCAGGAAACGGTTGGGATCCGCGGACAGGGTGGTTTTGCCGGTGCCGGAGAGTCCGAAAAATACGGCGCTGTCTCCATCCTTGCCAATATTGGCAGAGCAGTGCATCGGGAAAACGCCCTGCTTGGGAAGCACGTAGTTCATCACGGAGAACACGGACTTCTTGATTTCACCAGCATACTGCGTTCCGCAGATTACGACGATCTTTTCTTCATAGTTCACCAGAATCGCAGCTTCGCTCTTGGTGCCGTCGATTTCAGGCACACACTTAAACCCGGGTGCCGCGATGATGACAAAATCCTCCTGGAAGGATTCCAGTTCCTCGGCCGAGGGTCTGCGCAGCAGCTGGTGAATGAAGAGATTCTGACTGGCCAGCTCATTGACGATTCTGAATTTCTTGGTGTATTTGGGATCAGCACCGGCCATGCCGTCGAATACGAAAATCTCACGATTCTGGAGATAAGCCACGACCTTGCTGCAGATGGCATCAAACTTTTCCTTGGAAATCGGCCTGTTTACCTTGCCCCATGCGATATCATCGTGCACGGCGGGAGTGTCCACGATAAACTTATCGTTAGCGCTGCGGCCGGTATACTTTCCGGTCTTGACGACCAGAGCGCCAGTGGTGCTCAGGGTTCCTTCCCCACGGATAACTGCTTTTTCCGTCAGTTCGGCGGGGGTCAGGTTCCGATAAACGGCCTTGGTGTTGACAATACCCAGATACTCGAGATTCAGGCTCATCTTTAACTCCTCCAATTTCACCGAACTCCGTCAGTTCGGATGGTCACTAGGAAAGACCACTCTCTCCTGAATTCATACATTCAACATGGACCTATTGTATTCCTGCTTCCATGAAAAAATATTCTGTTCCCGGTGATCGTTCCATCAGAACAGTCCTGCCGGAAGGCAGGACTGTCTGTGGGATATTTTTATACCGGCATGGTCTTCTCAGCCTGGTTCAGCATGGTGGAATCAATCTTCATCTGCTGAGCCTGACGGTATTCAAAGAACTTGGGCGCGACCTTGGGGAACATGGCATAAGTCAGGACGTCCTCATCCGTCTGATACCACTGGCGCATCTCACTCTTCAGCTTCTCAAGTTCCGGCGGCAGCGTGTCCGCAAAGCGGCAGGTAATGACTTTCTCGTTTCCGATACATTTTTTCCGGACTTCCTCATTGACCTTTCCGGGAAGTTTACCGTACTCACCCCGGAGCAGTCCCTTGGATTCGTTGGTCACAACCTTGTAACGCTCACCATAGAGAATGTTCATAACAGCCTGGGTGCCCACAATCTGGGAAGTAGGCGTTACCAGTGGCGGGTATCCGAAGTCTTCACGCACCTTCGGAACCTCAGCCAGCACATCATAATACTTGTCCATGGCATTGGCGGACTTAAGCTGTCCGATCAGGTTGGACAGCATTCCGCCGGGCACCTGATACTGCAGAGTCTTGACGTCCACAGAAAGCACACGGCCGGGATCCCGGAATCCGTCTGCTGTCAGCCGGTCAGCCACTGTCCTGAAGTATGTAGCTAGATCAGCCAGAAGGTTCAGGTCCATACCTGTGTCATATTCCGTACCCTGCAGCGTCGCCACAAGAGATTCCGTGGCAGGCTGTGAGGTGCCGCTTGCCAGAGGTGAGAGACAGGTATCCACCACATCCGCGCCTGCTTCGATGGCCTTGAGCAATACCATGGCACCCGTACCTGTCGTATTATGGGTATGGATCACGATAGGCAGCTTTGTGGCCGCCTTCAGACGTTTCACAAGTGAATAAGCATCATACGGCAGCAGAAGATTGGCCATATCCTTGATACAGATCAGGTCGGCTCCCATCTTCTCGATTTCTCCCGCCAGCCGGACAAAGTAGTCCTCACTGTGTACCGGAGACTTGGTATAGGACAGCGCAATCTCGGCTTTTCCTCCGAACTTCTTCGTAGCCTTCACGGCTGTCTGCATGTTCCGGAGGTCATTCAGGGCGTCAAAACAGCGGATGATGTCAATGCCGTTCTCACATGCCTTCTGCACAAAGAATTCCACGACATCGTCCGAATAGGGACGATACCCAAGAAGGTTCTGGCCACGAAGCAGCATCTGCGTCTTCGTATTGGGCAGCGCCTTCCGGAGAAGCCGGAGCCGCTCCCAGGGATCCTCATTCAGGAAACGGATGCAGGCATCATAGGTAGCTCCGCCCCAGCATTCCAGTGAATAATAACCAACCTTATCAAGCTTCTCACATGCCGGAAGCATCTCATCTGTCCGCATGCGTGTCGCAGCCTGAGACTGATGGCCATCCCGCAGAATGGTATCGGTAATCTTAACCTTGCCCATTTCGGCAATTCCTCCTCGTTCCGTCAAGTAAAATGTACACGCTCAGATCATGCGAACATGGAAAGCAGGACGCCTGCCGCAATGGCAGATCCAATCACACCGGCGACGTTCGGACCCATGGCATGCATGAGCAGGAAATTGCTGGGATTCTCTTCCTGGCCGACCTTCTGGGCCACACGCGCCGCCATGGGAACCGCCGATACACCGGCAGAACCGATCAGAGGATTGATCTTTCCGCCGGACAGCTTGTTCATCAGCTTGGCCAGCAACAGTCCGCCCATCGTGCCGCAGCTGAAAGCCACAACACCCAGAACAATAATCTTGATAGTATCCCAGTTCAGGAATGTATGGGCTGTTGCCGTCGCGCCTACCGTAATACCCAGGAAAATGGTGACAATATTCATCAGTTCATTCTGGGCTGTCTTGTTCAGACGCTCAACCACACCACATTCCTTCATCAGATTGCCCAGCATCAGGCAGCCCACCAGAGCGGTGGCGCTGGGAAGCAGCAGAGCAACCATAATGGTCACGACGATGGGGAAAATGATCTTTTGCGTCTTGGACACAGGCTTCAGCTGTTCCATCACAATCTGACGTTCCTTCTTGGTGGTCAGAAGACGCATGATGGGAGGCTGAATGACCGGAACAAGAGCCATGTAGCTGTATGCCGCGACTGCAATCGGTCCGAGAAGATGCGGAGCCAGCTTGGACGTCAGCCATATCGCTGTGGGGCCGTCAGCTCCGCCAATGATGCCGATGGATGCAGCTTCCTTCGGGAAGAATCCAAGAAGTGAAGCTCCGATGAAGGTAATGAAAATGCCCAGCTGAGCAGCAGCGCCCAGAAGCAGGGTCTTGGGATTGGCGATCAGGGGACCGAAGTCCGTGGTGGCGCCGACACCCATGAAGATCAGGCAGGGATAAATTCCCAGTTTCACGCCCAGATAAAGGTAATCCAGAAGTCCGGGGGTGACACTGGAACCCGAGCTGGCAAAAAGGACGCCGGCGGATGTGAAGACCTGGCCGCCCGACAGGAACGCATCTTTCAGCACCATGGTGCAGGCTGTGCCATTGGCGGCCATATAGGTCATGACCTCTTCAAGTCCCTGCAGTGTGCTTCCCGTCACGCCCGTTGCTCCGACGATCTGGGCCACAAGCGTCTGTCCGTCCGCTGTCAGTACGCCTCCCGCACTGTTGACGACATAGGAAGCCGCCCCTGAAACCAGGTCTTTGGCATCCACAAGGACAGCCCCTCCGAAAAGGCTCCAGTTGGCGTGCCCTCCCGAGAAAAGCTCCTCGTGAAAGACCTCGCTGCCCAGCAGGTTGGTCAGGAGCATACCGAAGGCAATGGGCAGAAGCAGCAATGGTTCAAATCCCTTGACAATCGCCAGGTACAGAAGAAGGCAGGCGATGCCGACCATGATCAATGCCTTTGGATCCGAAAGAAACATGGCTATGCCGGATGTGTTCCACAGGTCCGAAAAAGCATTTCCGATGTTGATCATTCTATCAACTCACTTTCTCAGCGGACCGTGTTATTCAAGAACTACCAGGACATTTCCGGATTCAACCGTGGCTCCCTTGCTGACCAGCACGGACACCACCTTGCCCGCTCTGGGTGCGGGGATCTCATTTTCCATTTTCATGGCTTCCAGAACACAGACCGCCTGTCCGCTGGCTACCTGATCCCCCACCTTCACCTTGACATCCAGAATTGTGCCAGGCATCGGGGCTTTCACGGGTGTGCCATCCACGGGCGCGGCCTTGGCGGCAGGAGCAGCCTTCGGTGCGGGCTTTTCCGCCTTCGGGGCAACAGCACGGGGAGCGGGAGAGGCAGAAACTTCAGCGTTCTGACCCACTTCCTCAATTTCCACTTCATAAGTCTGGCCGTTGACTGTAACATTGAAAACACGCATGATAGAATCCTCCTTCATGATCTGCTCTTGTGCAATTTCTTTCACAGGGGGCTTCCGGCCTTACGAACGCCAGGCCGGGGGAATCCGGCGAATATGCCGGACCACAAAACCAGAGGGCTGTTTCTCCAGCACGACGGACAGGGCCGCGGAAATCACAGCCACAAGTTCCAGATCGTCTGTTTCCTCAGTCTCCTCACTCGCCCCGACAGAAGGCGCTGCCTGGACGGGAGCGGGCGCTGGCGTCTGCTGCTTGCCAAGAAAAACGATTGCCATGCCAACGAGTGTAACAAGAAGTGAACTTCCCAGATTCAGAGATTCGGTCATCTGTTCATTCCTCCTATTAAAGAGGCAGATTGCCATGCTTCTTCGACGCAGAGGTATCCTGCTTGGTCATCAGCATTTCAAGCGCAGAGATCACATATTTGCGGGTGTCGGCAGGAAGGATCACATCATCCACCAGACCGTTGGCCGCGGCGTGATAGGCATCAGCCACATTCCCGGCGTACTTCTTTTCCAGTTCCGCCCGGGATTGAAGAGCGGGCTTGGCGTCGTTCTTCAGCTCTTCCGTATAGAGAACCTGAACAGCCGCCTCAGGGGTAAGGGCTGATATCACCGCACCCGGCCAGGCGTAGGTCATATCCGCGTTTGCCTTGCCGCCCATGGCGACATAGGCCTGTCCGATAGCGTTCCCCGTGATCACGCTCACCTTGGCAGTTGTGGCCTCAGAATATGCGTACAACAGCTGAGCCGCTGCCACCATGGTCCGGGCCTGGTCTGAAGGACCGGGTACCACGGTTCCCCTGGAATGGATCAGAGAAACAACAGGCAGGGAAAAGCAGTCGCAGAAACGAATGAAACGGGCTGCTTTTGTACAGGCTTCCGGTGTCAGTTCCCCTTCCTGTTCCTGTGGATCACTGAACACAACGCCCACGCTCTGCCCGCCAATCCGGGCAAGGGCTGTTCTGAGACTCTTTCCATATTCAGAATACAGTTCAAGGTACGCACCGTGATCCACCAGCGCGGTGACAAGTTCCTGTGCACCGGATGCGGTATCCACGTCCAGAACACGGTTGAGATCATCGGTATCCACATAAGGCGCGTCCTCTGTGTTACATGCGGGCAGCAGTTCCAGAATTCCCGATGTCAGGGCGATCGCTTCAGTTTCCGTAGCAGCTGTCAGGGAAACGCCTCCCTGGGACGCCATGTTCTCCGCTCCGCCAAGTTTCTTCATGTCCACGGTTTCCCCGGTCACGGCACTGACCACCTGAGGACCGTACACCATCAGACGGCCGACATCCGAAGCCTGAATGGAAATATCCGCCAGCTGAGCGATCAGAGCGGCACCGCCGCACACGGGTCCAAGAATCAGCGCGATCATCGGGCATACACCGCTGAGTCCTGCCATGCGGGCGTATACGGACGCATAGGCATCCATAGCCAGAGCACCTTCATCCACCCGGACGCCGGCACTGTCACACATGGCAACCACAGGTGCCCCTGTCTTCATGGCCAGATCCAGAATCTTGAGGATCTTCATTGCCTGAAGTTTGCCCATGGCGCCCCCGTGAACCGTAAAGTCCTGCGCGAAAACATATACAGGCCGATCCTGCACCGTTCCATAGCCGGTCACAACGCCGGCATAGTCCTGATCGCACGACACGAGAGCGTCTGTTTCCACAAAGCTTCCCTGATCCAGAAGCTTCGCGATCCTCTCTCTAGCCGTCAGCTTGCCATCCGCATGCTGTTTTGCAATCCGATCAGCATCACCATGCAAAACAGCCTGCTTGAGTTCCTGGGAATTGACCATGTTCGTTCTCCTTCCATGTATCCCATGCACCTAGAGTGAAGTGGGAATCAAATTCTAACCCATTTCTTATCTTCTCCAAGGGCTTCCTTTTTCCTGCATGACAGAAAAATAAATTACAGGCCATGCGGAAAATCGCATGGCCTATTCCTCAGATATGCATGATATTGATCAAAAGCACCCAAACCAATCCATAGTAACTGATCACGCCGACCAGGTCGTTCAGCGTCGTGATCATAGGTCCGGACGCCACTGCCGGATCAATCTTAAGTTTCTTGAAGATGAGCGGTATCACGGTTCCTGTCAGGCTTGAGATGGTCATGGCCAAAACCATGGACACACCGATACAGCCGCTGACCAGGAAAGCCTTCGTCCAGCCCAGTGTCTGCTGCGTGAAATTCAGATAGAAGCCCACAAAGACACAGGTGATGATACCGACGATCATGCCGTTGCAGAATCCAGCTCTGCCTTCCTTCCACACCAGATGTCGTTTCTGCTTCCCGGTCAGGTTTTCATCCATCAGAACCCGAATGGTCACGGCCAGAGACTGAGTTCCCGTGTTGCCTGCCATGTCAAGAATCATGGACTGGAAAGCCACCACAAACGCCAGCTGCTGCATGACAGGCTCAAAAATGCCCACCACTGCGGAAACCAGGAGCCCCATGAGAAGCAATGCAAAGAGCCATGGTACTCTTTTGCGAATGGATTCCTTCAAAGGTTCGTCAAGATCTTCTTCCGCAATCAGACCGCCCAGTTTGGCATAGTCCTCCCCCATCTCCTCGTCCACGACTTCCACGAGATCCTGAGAGGTAATGATGCCCAGCAGCTTCATGTCCGAATCCACGACCGGAATGGAATCCTCGCTGTAATCCTTCAGTTGTTCAATGCAGTCCGAAACGGTTTCATGGTCGTACACGTAAGGGTATGATGTGATGACCAGTGTCTCCAGTTCCGTGCCCGCCCTTGCCACAATCAGGTCCTGCAGATTGATGGCTCCGTAAAAACGGTTGCTGGTCTCGTCATCCACGACGTAGATCGTGGAAAGATTGTCGTTGTCGGCAGCCTGGTTCACCAGAGATTTCATGGCCTGCTTGATGGTCAGATTTCTGGGAACGGCAATATAGTTGGTGGTCATCTTGCTGCCGATTTCATCATCCGGATAAGACTGAATCAGCCGGATATCCTCCCTGGCCTCTTCGTCGTCCATCCGCTGAATAATCGCCTGCTGCTGAGCCTCATCCAGGTCTTCCAGAACATCCACAGCATCGTCCGCATCCATGTTCTGAACAATGTCCGCGGCCGTATCCGGTGTCAACTCGGCAATGTATTCTGCCGCGTCATCCAGATAGGCAAAGACTTCCGAGGCCTCTTCGGGACCTAACAGTTCGTACAGCGCACGGCGTTCTTCCGGTTCCAGTTCTTCCACCACGCCGGCAATATCATTGGCGTGGTAATCCGCCAGCTGATCACGCTTTTCATCATCCGACATTTTCCCTCGGATGATGTTTTTCAGTTGCTGTCCATAGTCAGGATGTTCAAAAAGCTCTTCCTGCTCACTGCCGGGAACAGATTCTTCCGCTCTGGATTCCCTGGGGTCCTGGTTCATTTCCTGATCATTCAATCGTCTCTCCTCCTCCTGTGCGTTCTTCCAGATCCTTCCTTCAGTCACAGGTGGAACCAGAGATTGACATTCACTCAGGCATCGTATCCGACGAACAGAGGAACGTCATTCGGTTCCCCTGTACTGTCATAGCCGTCCACTCTGTTCACCTCTCTTTCCGCTTCCGGGATCAAACCGGTATCAGATCATTCAACCTCCGTGACATTTTCCGGGCCAAGGCACTCCAGTATGTCCTTCATCTGGTCCATACCCAAGGATGCCGGTTTCCGCTGCGCTGCACCGGCCCTGGAAGCCTCGAACCTGCACGGGGCCGATGCAAACTTTTCCAGATAATCCTGCAGAATCTTGATGTTTTTCTCTTTTGTAATCGTCTGAAAGAAGAGCTCCGGCTCGCCTTCATTCATTTCCCAGCGATAGGTATTGTTATCCACGCCCAGAAGCACGCCTTTGTTTATGAGGGGATACAGGAAGGGGGCCTCTGTTCTGAGTGCGTTCAGGGTCTGATTCCAGACTTCGTTGCTGTCAGCAGCGGCTGCAGCTCGTCTTTCTCCGGCACCTTCCTGTGTCCTGGTTTTCCTGGGAGAATCGGCTTCCCTGGAAAAAGACACCCGGCCGCTGGAAATCTTCTGTTCAAGACCATCCAGTGTTTTTTCCATAGCGGCTATCCGCTCCGCCATGGCATCCCCGGTATCCACTGCAGGCCGTGCACAGCATCGCACGGACAGAATTTCCAGCGCGGTCCTAGGACTGGAGGCATTCTTCATGCTTCCGTCCAGTCCTGTAAATAGATCGAGTGCTCTGAGAAGATGCTCCGGCTGGAAAAGCGCGGCCTGACTTTTATAGGCAGACGCGTCCTCCTCGGTAATTTCCAGAATCTGTGCCAGGTCACCCTCACAGTAAAGGGAAAGAAACAAACTTCGCAGATGCTCGGCGACGGAATGCCCAAAGGCCGCGGGATCCTTTCCCTCTCTCATCAGCCGGTCGATCATCACCAGGATCGTGGATGGGTCCCGGTTTGCCATGGCTTCAGAAAAACGAAACAGAAACTCCCGGCTTGCGGTGCCCAGAATCGTCTGCACCAGGTCAAGTGTAACATGACTGTCATACCCCAGACAGATGTCAAGGATCGAAAGTGCGTCCCGCATGCCGCCTTCAGCCGCCCGCGCAATACTCATCAGAGCATCCTGATCAGCCTCGGCACCGGCTCCCTGTACAGCCTCCCTGAGACGCTGAGCGATCAGGTCAGCCGGAATCCGGCCAAAGTCAAAGCGCTGGCATCTGCTGAGGATCGTTGCCGGAAGCTTCTGAGGCTCTGTGGTGGCCAGAATAAACACCACATGTTCAGGCGGTTCCTCCAGGGTTTTCAGCAGCGCATTGAAGGCCGCCGTGGAAAGCATGTGCACTTCATCTATGATATAAACCTTGTAGCTTCCGAACTGTGGAGGATACTGAACCGAATCCCGCAGTTCACGGACCTGATCCACTCCATTGTTGGAGGCCGCATCGATCTCCTGGATATCCATGCTTTCACCCTGCAGGATTCTCCTGCAGCATTCGCATTCACCACAGGGATCACCTTCCCGGGGATTCAGGCAGTTGACTGCCCTTGCCAGAATCTTGGCCGTGGAGGTCTTGCCGGTTCCGCGGCTTCCGCAGAAAAGATAGGCGTGGGCGATCCTGCCGCCTGTAACCTGGTTCTTCAGTGTGATGACAATGTTCTCCTGACCGACCATTTGCGAAAAGGTCTGTGGACGCCACTGCCGGTACAGCGCCTGATACGCCACGCTCTCCCCCCTAACCCTTCACAGGATTCAGATCATCTTCCGCAGTTTCTGTCCCTGAGCGGTGTCTTCAACGGTGTACCCCAGCGCTTTGATCTGTTCCCTGATTTCATCGGATTTTTTCCAGTCTCTGGCTTTGCGGGCTTCCGCACGTTCATCCGCCAGACTCTTTACATTCTCAGGAATGCCGCCGTCACCGGCCTCACGCTGAACTACACCCAGCACGCCTGTCATATCGGAAAAACTCTTCATGGCAGACCGGACAGATGCCAAGGAACTGTCGCTGTTCAGACTGCTGTTGATGTCCCGGACAGTCTCAAAAATCACGCCGATGGCATCCGCGGTGTTCAGATCGTCATCCATGGCTTCATCAAAGCGCTTCTCGTACGTCCCAAGGCGGTCGATGAATGCCTTTTCCTCCTCCGTCTCAGGTTTTTCACTGGCGTTTTTCTGAAGGAAAAGCATCTGATCCCTGGCTGTATACAGGCGCTGAAGACTTGCGTTGGCGGCGGCAATCTGATCCCTTGAAAAATTGATGGGACTGCGGTAGTGTGCGGAAAGCATGAACAGCCGTACCGCTTCCAGATCATACTCTTTGGAAATATCACGGACCGTAAAGAAATTGTTCAGAGATTTGCTCATTTTCTGGTTGTCGACATTGATGAATCCGTTGTGCATCCAGTAGTGCACATAGGGTTTGCCTGTGGCTCCCTCCGACTGGGCAATCTCGTTTTCGTGATGGGGAAAGAGCAGGTCTTTTCCACCGCAGTGAATATCAAAGGTCTCTCCCAGGTATGTCATGGACATGGCCGAGCATTCCACGTGCCAGCCGGGACGGCCCATGCCCCAGGGACTCTCCCATGCGGGCTCACCGGGTTTCTGTGCCTTCCAGAGGACAAAATCCGCGGGATTCTCCTTGTCGGTTTCCACATCCAGGCGCTCGGACGCGCCCATTTCCCGCTCTTCCATGTTCTGTCCGGAAAGCTTTCCATAGCCGGGAAAAGCCGATACGCGATAATAAACATCGCCATTGCTTCCCAGATAGGCATGATTGTTGTCAATCAGTTTCTGTACCAGAGCAATAATCTGAGCAATGTGCTCCGTCGCCCGGGGATGAACCGTGGCGGGACGGATTCCCAGTGCTCTGGCGTCGGTATAGTATTCGGCGATAAAACGGTCCGCCAGCTGCTGAACGGTGATCCCTTCCTGATTGGCGCGCCGGATCATTTTATCATCAATGTCCGTGAAGTTCTGTACAAAAGTCACATCATACCCTTCCCGTTCAAGCTGACGCCGCAGCACATCAAAAGTGATGAAGGGACGGGCGTTTCCGATATGGAAGAAATCATACACCGTAGGACCGCAGGCGTAGATGCCCACATGACCTTCCCGGATCGGAACAAACTCTTCCTTCCTGCGAGTCAGACTGTTAAATACTTTCATGGATTTCCCTCCTGCCGCCTCCCGGACTGTCAGTCCGCCGAGCCAAGTTTGGTCCAGTTCTGCGCATCACCGTTGTTATAACCACTGGGGTACACTCCGTCCTCAACGGGTACAAAACCCAGATCCGCATTGTAATTACATGCATTGCTGATCACCTGTACAGGGTCAGAAACGCCATCTGCCTTCATGACGGAAGAGATACCAGTCATGCCCCTGACCTGTACCGTCGGTCTGACCTCAGTGGGCATATCCGCCCGGATCGTATAGACAGCCGGATACAGCCCGTCCATCCGATAGTAACCATACGCATCCGTCACCGCGGTCCTGATTTCCTCTCCGTTCCGCATCAGATGCAGAGTCATGCCGGCAATACCGCCTTCATCCGAATCAATCAGTCCGTTGTAGTTCGTGTCCAGCCAGACCATGTCTCCCAGACTTCCGGGAAGTACACAGCCGATATCCATCCGGTCATAGTCCGCGTCCATTCTCAGCCTGAACAGGTCTGACTGCCCCGTCTGACCCTGACATGCGGTCATCACGGAGACGTGTGCATCCCCCTCCAGCCGTTCATCCGCAGGCTCTACCACCACATAGCCTTCCGGCACACGGACGCCGATCCTGTACTGGTCTGGCAGAAGCTTATCACAGTGATAGGAGCCATCTGCCGCCGTTCTTATGCTTTGACGCACATTATCCTGCGCATCATACAGGGTAATTTCTGCGTTT
The DNA here is from genome assembly GCA_902774025.1 of uncultured Eubacteriales bacterium. Lineage (GTDB taxonomy): Bacteria > Bacillota > Clostridia > Christensenellales > Aristaeellaceae > UBA2943. The sequence goes on along the minus strand of CACYGY010000054.1, from coordinate 12,355 downwards.
TCCAGGGGAAGATATTCTCCTCCCAGATCGACCCACACATATCCGGAAATCCGGGCATACCGCATCAGTCCGACGTGGATAAATGCCCTGTCTCCACCCTTCAGCGTCAGCTGACTGCTGACCAGAGTGTCTCCGGAAAGGATCATATCACTGTCCCCTTCGGGGGAAGGAATCGTCTGTTCGTTCAGCTCATAGACCAGACGATACTGTCCGGGAATCATGCCTTCCGAGGCAAACATTCCGTCTGAATCCGTCACCAGAGAAAGAAGTTCCTCACCGCTGTCCAGGTCCATCACGTGAATCACTTCATCCTGAAGTCTTCTCTCATCCTCGCCCATTCTGCCGTCCCGGTTCTCGTCCAACCATACAACACCGGACAGAGACGCGGGCTTCACGCACCCCAGGCGTTCATCTTCCCGAACCTGGCCCATTTGCACCTCAAACGAAATCGTCTGTGTGTTTTCGCACACTTTAAGGGGCAGCGAATAGGACCCCGGCTTGGAGAGAACCATCTCGTCCGGAATGGAGAATGTCAGCTGATACGTTCCGGGACGGAGCCCTGTAAAGTCAAAGGCACCGTCATCTCCCGTTTCAATCTTCAGTGTCTCCCCGCTGTTGGTGCGAACCAGTGTCAGGGCAGCATCCGCAAGACCCTGGCTCTGCTCAGACCACTGTCCTTTTCCCTCCGCGTCAAGGTAAACCTGACCACTGACACGGCCCAGAAGAAGCCCTGAACAGGTTTCCAGGTTAATCGTGTCACCCGCATTAATGCGGAAGGAAGGCCCTGTCGCCATGGAGCCCAGAATATTCCACGTCTCCGTGGAAACTCCGCTCCCGAACACTGCGCCGGTCGGCAGAAGAATCGCCACCTGGTAGCTGCCGGGCAGAACGGATTCGAAAGCATATGCACCACTTGCATTCACCAGGGTGGAATAGTCTGTTCCGTCCTCACCGGTCAGGTGGATCTGAACATTCTGGAGGCCGCCCTCGCTGCCATCCATCTGACCATTGTCATTCACGTCTGCGTAGAAGGTGCCGCGAACGATTCCGGGTACGATCACACCGCAGTCCATATCCTGTACTTCTGTGCCGATGACGACTTCAAAGGGTTCACTGGTGCCATAGTTTCCGGACCGGCTGATCATCACATTCCCCGGACCCGTCCGGGTAAACGCATATCCCTCAGGCGCGTTCATGGAAAGGACATAGCTTCCGGGAACAAGGCCCGTAAAGAGATACCGTCCGTCGTTTTCTGTTTTTGTGGTGCCGGCCACATTTCCGTCAGGGCCAATCAGCGTCACGGTAAGACCGGCCATTGCCTGTTCCCCGGAATCCATCCGGCCGCTGAAATCCCGGTCCATATATACCCTGCCCGTGACGGAGGCGGGAATGACCGCACCCACGTTCAGGTGAATCGTCTGGTTCGTTCCGACGGACAAAGCATCCACGGTGCTGTCCTGTCTGCTCGCCACGCGCCTGAATGCATTTGCTTCATCACCTTCACCGGTTTTCGTGAAGAACATGCCATCATCAGGCAGCACAGCCTTTACACGATACATTCCTGCACGAAGAGCAGGAATCCGATACGTACCATCTTCCCCGGAAACAGCACGGCCGATTTCCGCGGCGTTTCCCTGTTTGTAGAGCGTAACAGCCACGCCGGGCAGTACCTGCTCTCCCGCATCATACAGTCCATTGTAGTTCGCGTCGAGGAAACACAGTCCCACAATCACGGATTCCGCACATACACCAATGTTCTGTTCCGTCTCATGGGTTGCCTTGTTCAGGTCATAGGTTTTCTCCATGACCGTTTTTCCTTCCGTGCCGGCAAAGATGGATTTATTATTCTTCGCATTCTTGTTATAGGATGTGAACATAAACCCGTCCGGCAGCGAACAGCGCAGCTTATATCCGCCGAGACGAAGCTGGGTGAAATTGTAATATCCATCCTCGTCCGTCAGGATCTGATAGGTCAGGCCATTCCTCAGTCCTTCCATCTCCACCAGGACACCTGCCTGACCGGGTTCGTCCGCCTGCCGGATGCCGTCCGCGTTCACATCCAGCCATACCTGGCCACTGACACTGCTGGTGGGAACGCCGGCAATCCCTGCGTAAAACCGGCCGCCTTCCTCCAGTTCGAAAGGATCGCTTTCCTGCAGTTGTGCACTCTGCCGTTCCATGATATTGGAGTTCATGGAATTCCGTGTCTTGCCCTTTTCTCCATAACCATAGTATACAGGCAGGGTCGTCCGCAGACGGTAAGTGCCCGCACACAGGTTCTCAAAGGCAGCTTCCCCGGTGGCATCGGTGATCTGACTGGCTACCACAGCATCACCGGAGGTCGGATCCACCAGGATGACCTCCACCAGTGTTCCGGGAAGCGGACGCTCATAGAGACCACGCTCTCCGTTGTGATTGCTGTCGATAAAGGCTGTCACGAAAATCCCGGCATCTCCCTGAACGGACCGTTCCGGGAGCTCTCTCGGATCAATGACATTGGCTTCCGCATCATCCATCAGAAGCCTGGCTGTGGAGGGATATGCAGCTTTCACCTGTTCCAGCCTGGCCCTGGTCTCCTGTGTTTCAACAGCCTGCGTGGTTTCCGTAAGGATTTCTTCTGCCTGCCGGGGCTCCTGCTGTTCAGAAGGTTCCTGTGAATCCACAGGCAGAATATCCGGAAGGAGCACATCATATTCCGCATCAATGATCAGATCACGGACAGCCTTCACCTTTCCATCGTCCAGGGTGCTGAAGGACCATCCGTCCCCGGTATACAGACCAGGACGAAGAATCAGATTCAGCGTATAATATCCGGGCATGATTTTCCGGAAGGCATAGAACTCACCTTCCAACACGCCGGAAAGAGTATCACTCCCGCTCACCAGTTCCGCCTTTTCGATGACCTGTGAATCCGCGAGCCTGCCCCGTACCTCAGTATACTGCCTCAGGGAGGCTTCCTGCGTTTCGTCCTCCGTCAGGTTCACTTCCCATGTCAGTTTGCCATCCATATTGATATCATAACCATTCAGCTGATGCAGATAAAACTGATCCGGAAGATGGATTTCCACGTTGTAACGGCCTTCTTCCAGTTTGGCCCTCATGATCATGGAATCCGCCTGAATGATCTGCTCGGCCACAGGAACCCCATCCCGGAAAACCTGGCAGGTGCACGCCTGCATCGGGTCGCTGCCCGCGTATGAAAACGCAACGATCAGGTGATTCAGGGACGATTCAGGAACAGACACGCTGTTGACCCGTTTGTCCTCTGTCGCCGCATCCGCATCTGTGCCGGAAACCGGAGCAGTTTGATCCGCCGTCACAAGCGTGATATCTTCAGGCCTGCCCTGATAGGGAATCACGGAAAAAGGCACGCCGGAACCGTCGAGCAGAGGATCGGTCAGCAGATATTCACCGGAGGGAACCGGGCTGGCCGACAGATACATTCCATCCGCGTCTGTTAAGACAGTAAACCCGGCTGGATCAGCAGCACCTTCAGAAGCCGGTCTGACGGTGTATGTATGCCCGGCCTCTCCCTGAACCTGAAACAGACCGGAATCCGAATAAAGAATCATCCGGATATGGTTCTCTTCTCCCCTGAACACGGTATATGCATAACCCTGAGGATCAAAGGCAAATCCGGGGGTGACACTCCCTGCCACCGGCACAAGAAGAACTTCATCTCCGCCGGGCAGTGAAAGAACGGTTCTGCCCTCCTGACCGGACATGACTTCACCTACGGGACGATCATCCTGATAAATCATAAAGGAAGCGGAAATCACGTCATTGTGCCACATCCCATTATCCTGCATGGTCATGCCGTACAGGGTAATTTCAAGCGCAGTCTCCTCCGCCGAACCCGATACGATAATCAGGCATGTCAGGATCAAACAGATCAGAATAACCGTCCACTTTTTCATGCAAAATGTCCTCCAGCCAAACGACAGAATACACAGATTATCGGTCTGCTTTCAAATCTTATGCCATTCCATCTCTGATGTCAACCGCAACGGTATCATGCCCCATACCCACTGTTTTTTCATGCATTGCATCAGAAAAGGACACATTCAGGCAAAAAAGGCCGGCTGTTCAGCCGGTCTGCAGGATCACGGTTCAGAACCGTGATCCGCCTCTTTTTCTTCCTCGGAGGTCAGTCTGGAAACGAGCGCATGTTCCACCCTGTGTTCTCTCAGTTCCTCGACTCGTATATGTAACCCGTAAACATCCACCTCAGGATGGGTTCCATCTCCGGGAATCGTCGTCAGCTGAGAAAAGATCAGTCCGCCCAGGGTGTCAAAATCGTCACTCTCAGGCAGGCTGACCCCGAGAGACTCGGAGATGGCGGAAAGCTGTGTCCAACCGGAAATACGCCACAGGTTGTCTTCAAGCCGGACTATTTCAGTCTCCGCCTGTGGATCAAACTCATCATAGATATTGCCCACAATCTGTTCCAGCAGATCCTCCATGGTCACAATTCCGCTCATACCGCCGTACTCATCGATCACAACCGACATATGAACCTTGCTTCTCTGCATATTCCGGAACAGAACATCCGCCTGGACATGCTCGGGAACAAAATACGGCTGGCGGAGAATTGCCCGAAGAGGCTGGGGATGTTCACCGCAGATATTCATCAGATAATCCCTGGTGTTCAGAATACCCACAATGTCATCCATGTCCTCGCCATACACGGGAAAACGGCTCAGTCCGGATTCACGAATAGTCTGAAGAATCGTTTCGGGTGAATCGTCCAGTGCAATCAGTGTCACATCTGTTCTGTGGGTCATGACTTCTTCCGCTGTCAGATTGTTGAACTCAAAAATGTTCTCAATCATTTCCTTCTCGTTCTCCTCGATGGAACCACTTTCCTCACCCATGTCCACCATCTGGAGAATGTCGTCTTCCGTAACCTCGGCCCCCGTATAATCAGGATCGATTCCACGCAGACGGAGCAGTAGACGGGTACATTTCTCAATACAGAAGGTCAGGGGCTTCATCATCCCATTCAGGAGGACAAGAACGGAGACCCAGCGGCGCAGAACACGTTCCGGCCTTCTCGCTGCCAGTCGCTGGGGAAGAGAACACGCAAAAATCCGTATAATCAGCAAAAGACAGATTTCTGTCAGGAGGATTCGAAGGCACATCATCCCCCAGGTAGGCTGACCGTTTCCCTGTGTGATCCAGCGTGTGCAGTAAGGCGCGAGGAAATATGCGGTCAGACCGGCAGCGAGCATTCCGCAGAGTGATCGGAAGACGCGCAGCGACAGCTGGGATGCTCCGGAATGTTCCACAACATTGCGGCACGCGCTTGCAATCCTGTCTTCCTCAGGCCATTCTCCCCTGGATGAATGATCCGGAAACAGTTCCAGCGCACGCTCAACAGAAGCGCTCCACGCATGCAGAAAGATCAGCAGAATCACCAGACATATCGGACCTCCCAATGGGTCGCCAGACAAAAAAAATCACCCCTGAATTATCAGAATCCGCCGGACAGATCAAGCCGGCGTGTTAAGTATAGCACCGGTCAGGACAGGATGCAATGAACCGGAAATCCCGGTCTGCGTCACACTGTTTCCGTCGCCCGGGATTCCCGCCTCCGCAGGATTCATGGACACAGAAAACCGATGAATAGACTCTGTGGGAGAAAAACAGCAGAAAATATTAGGAAGTACAGTTCCACTGTCCCGGATCATACAGGGATCACCTGGAACTGCCTGATTCAGATCCCCGGACGATTGAAAGGGCATACCCTGCAGATACAGGAAGATTGAAGTTCAGAGAGAATTGCCTCGTGAACATATTTTTATCTGAAAGAGTACCATGCTCCCGCTTTTCGGGTGCAGCTCTATGGGAGAATCCGTGATGATGTCCGGCAAACGTCCTCCGGACCGGACCTGAAGTGTATTATTGCACCTGAGAAAGAAAAGGAAGAGAATTGCAGATTCCATTGACCTCATTTGGTTCGTGTCGAATCTACCGACAATATGCCCCTGTGTCCTGACCCTGAAAGGCAGGAATCTCCCCTTGTGTCTTCACCTCAAGTCTGATATAATCACCTGCGATATCTAGCAAAGGAGATTATGCAATGACTATCTTGGATCGCCTGTTCGGGCTTTCTGTCGCCCTTGCGGAGAATACAGCCGCTCAGACCGCTGCAGAGACAGCAGAAGTCGCTCCGGAAGCAAGTCCGGTTGCTATGATCGTGACCACGTTCCTTCCCATGGTGTTGATTTTTGTGGTTTTCTATTTCATTCTGATCAGGCCTCAGCGGAAGAAGGATAAAAAGGTCAAGGAGATGCTGGATAATCTGAAGGTCTCCGATCGAATCTGCACCATCGGGGGTATTTACGGCACGATTACGCAGATCAAGGATGACACCATTACCCTTTCCGTGGGTAATCAGAATATGACCATGGTTGTCGCCCGCTGGGCCATCCGTAGCGTGGAAGAGGTTTCCATTGAAAACGACTCCGAAGCTTTGAACTGATCCTTCCAGACCCGCTGGTCCATATCTCCAGCGGTCTTTTCTTTATCCTGCCAATGACGGAAGGGTGATGCGTTTGCTGTTTATCGGAATCTGCGGAGCAAGCGGCAGTGGTAAGTCCACACTGGCCGAGTCTCTGCGCGCCCGTCTTGGCGACAGGTGTTTCGTTCTGCAACAGGATGCCTATTATCTGGACCATCCTGATTTAAGTCCTGACGAGAGGCGTCTGCTGAATTACGATGAACCGGGAATCTTCGATCACGATCTTCTTCTTTCGGATATCACCACCCTGATGAACGGACAGCCCATCACCCGGAAACAGTATGATTTCACACTTCACCGGCGCGCGGATTCCACAGAACTGATCAGGCCCAGAGACGTACTGATCCTGGAAGGCATTCATTGTTTTTATGACGAACGTCTTCGGGATCAGATGTATCTGAAGCTGTATATGAAAGTCGATCCCGACATATGTCTTCTTCGCCGTATTGAGCGGGATATCAAGGAACGCGGACGCGAAATCGACGGGATTGCCAGACAGTACATCACCACAGTGCGCCCCATGTATGAACAGTACATCAAAGGCTATATCAGCCATGCTGACGTCATTGTGGCCGGTGGAGGCAAAAACGCAAGAATCGTGGATATCCTTTTCGGTTATGTCCAGTCCGAACTGAACAGGCTTGCTTGATGAAAAGAACCCTGCGCCGCAAGAACGGAGCAGGGTTCTTTATTCCGGACATCATTCAATCCCTTCCACAGCGGAAAGCCGTGGATTCCATCTTGTCAGAGGTGTCCTGCATCCTGGCAGAACAGCCCCATCTGCCGACCGGTCCAGCCATTTTGCGAGTGTGGAAAAGCAGACATGAACAGCCTGATCCATGGACATGCCGCCACGGATCAGGTCCGTGAACACGTGCCCTGCGAACGTCCTTTTCCAGGTTTCTGCGGAAAACCCGATACCCGGAAATTCAAAGGAAATCAGAGCTGCATCCCGAAAGTACGGCTCAAGAAATGCATCCCCCTCCCGGACCAGCCATTCCAGCATCTCTTTTCGGTGCTGCCTGTCTTTCAGCAGAGCCTATTCCACGAAAATCCAGGCTTCGGAGCGACAGGTCAGGTCTGAAAGACGTCCCTCTCCAATATCATGCTCCATAAAAAGGCCCAGTCCCTGATCAAACCGTTGGACGATCTGTTTCTTCGTGTACCTCACCTCGTGCCCCCTCGGAAACAGCTCAAACACCTGACGGTATCCGGTTTCCGTGACGGCAACGGAATTCAGAATCTGTTCAGACACACGAGATTCCTCCAGCCAGACACCCCGTACGGAAGCACCTTTCGGAGGAGGAAACTGTACCATTTCCCGAAGGGTATTCAGAGCCGTGACCGTTTTGTCCATGGAGGCAGCCGGAAGGACCGGACAGAAACCTGCAAATCCATGCATGCAGAGAGAAACGGAAAGATCACGTACCGCTCTTCGCATCGTCACCACGTCTTCCGTCGGGATGGCTTCCGAGCGTAGTTCAAGCCATCCGGGGAGGAGGAAGTCTCCCTTCAGGTCCCGCTCCTCCTCGTAAAGGCTTTTTTAAAACTCACACCCGCTTCATGAACACATCCGTTGAAAAGCCGGATATCCTGACCCCGTATAAATCCATACCCATCCCAGACGGAGGCATCCCGTATCAGCAAATCCTGTCGCTTCCTGTCCGATCAGCGATCAAAATTGACGATTGCGGAAAAATCAGCGGCTTTCAGAGAAGCGCCTCCGATGAGCCCTCCGTCAATCTCGGGCTGTGCCATCAAACCCTTCACGTTGGAGGGCTTCATGGATCCACCGTACTGGATGCGGACCTTGTCGGCAACTTCCTGGCCATACTGACCTGCAACAGCCTTGCGGATCACTCCGATGGTCTCATTGGCCTGCTCATCCGTAGCCGTCAGCCCGGTTCCAATGGCCCACACAGGTTCATAGGCAATAATAACATCACTCACCTCTTCGCCCGTCAGTCCAGTCAGCGCGATTAACGTCTGATAGGCTACCAGGGGATCCGTATACCCGGCTTCCCTTTCCTCTTTCTTTTCGCCCACGCAGATAATGGGCTTGAGTCCTGCCTTCACAGCTGCAGTCACGCGCTGATTCACCGTGGCATCCGTCTCGCCAAAGTACTGGCGACGCTCACTGTGGCCGATGATAACATACTCCACGCCGCTTTCCTTGAGCATGGCGGCAGAAAGCTCGCCGGTATAGGCTCCGCTGTCCTTGAAATGCACATTCTGGGCACCCAGATGGATGTTGCTCCCTTCAATGACCGCGCTGACAGCTGAAAAATCCACCGCAGGCACGCAAACAACAACATCACAGTTGGCCTCTTTGACCAGGGGCTTCAGTTCTTCCACGAGAGCAGAAGCTTCCGCGGGGGTCTTGTTCATCTTCCAGTTACCGGCAATCACAGGTCTACGCATATGATTTCCTCCTTTTATCTTTCATCCTGAAAAGGCGTTCCCACTCCACAGCGGGAACGCCTCGTATGATTATTTGTCATCAAGGCAAGCTACGCCAGGCAGTGTCTTCCCTTCCAGATACTCGAGCGACGCGCCGCCGCCGGTAGAGATATGCGTCATCCGGTCCGCCAGACCCATCTGTTCCACGGCTGCAGCACTGTCACCACCGCCGATGATGGTCACAGCCTTGCTGTCAGCCATGGCCTGAGCAACCGCAAGGGTTCCGGCAGCCAGGGTGGGATTCTCGAACACGCCCATGGGTCCATTCCAGACCACGGTGGCCGCGCCTTTCACGGCTTCCGCATACAGTTCACGGGTCGCAGGGCCGATATCCACACCTTCCATATCCTCAGGGATGGCATCCGCCGATACCACAACAGTTTCCACTGGAGCATCTATGGGATCCGGGAAGCTCTTCACGCAGACAGTATCCACGGGCAGAAGAAGTTTCACACCCTTTTCTTCCGCCTTCTTCATCATTTCAGCGCAGTATTCGACCTTGCTCTCATCCAGAAGGGAACGGCCGACACCATAGCCCTTGGCTTTGAGGAAGGTAAAGGCCATACCACCGCCAATAATCAGAGTATCCACCTTTTCCAGGAGGTTGCTGATGACGTTCAGTTTGTCCACAACCTTGGCGCCGCCGAGAACGGCCACGAAGGGACGGTCCGCATTCTCAAGGGCCTTGCCCATGATGGACAGTTCCTTCCCGATCAGGTAACCGGCCACATTGGGGGAAGTAAAGGCGGTCACACCGGCCGTAGAGCAGTGAGCGCGATGGCAGGAACCAAAGGCATCATCCACATAGCAATCCGCCAGGGTCGCCAGCTCTTTGGAGAAGGTCTCCACATTTTTGGATTCTTCCTTGCGGAAACGAGTGTTCTGAAGCAGAACCACATCGCCATTCTTCATGCTGGCAACGGCTGCTCTGGCATTCTCGCCCACTACGTTGTCGTCATCAGCAAAGATCACTTTCTGACCAAGCAGCTCGCTCAGACGGGCAGCCACAGGAGCAAGGGAATATTTTGCTTCCGGTCCGTTGGAGGGCTTGCCCAGATGACTGCAGAGAATCACTTTTCCGCCGTCCTTGATCAGCTTCTGGATGGTGGGCAGAGCCGCCACAATCCTCTTGTCGTTGGTGATCTTGCCTTCCTTCATAGGCACGTTGAAATCACAGCGGACAAGAACCCTCTTCCCTGTTACCTGGATGTCGTCAATTGTCTTTTTGGCCATGATGAATGACACACTCCTTCTGTTGAAATGATGCAGTATCTCTGCTGTTGACGCAGACGTCCACAATTCCATGGGCATGATAGCACTTTGCCCGAACGGTGACAAGACAGAACCGGATCAATTCACATTTTTCCACATTCTCTCAGACGGTAAGAATCTCCGCATGATCCACGGCTTCCTGCACCAATGCCTCCACATCCAGGACAGCTTCAGCCTCCGCCACCTTATCCGGACGGGGATGCGTCACAGGATGGCGCGGGGTGAACACTGTGCAACAGTCCTCATAGGGCAGGGAGGAAACCTCGTAGGTTCCGATCTTCCGTGCGATCTCTATGATCTCGCTCTTGTCAAAGCCGATCAGCGGACGGAACACCGGCATGTCCGCGACCGCGTCCGTGGTGCAGAGCGCCTCCATGGTCTGACTGGCAACCTGCCCGATGGATTCACCGGTTATAAGTGCTCTGGCAGACTCCCTTTCAGCGCATTTCTGGGCAATCCTCATCATGAACCTGCGCATGATCAGAGTCGTGTAATCCTCCGGACATTTCTCGTGAATCAGCATCTGGATCCTTGTGAAGGGAATAATGTAGAGTTTCATCCCTCTGGTATACTCCGAGAGGATTCTGGCAAGATCGATCACCTTTTCTCTTGCCCTGTCCGATGTATAGGGGTACGAATGAAAATGCACCCCGCTTATTTCCACACCCCGCTTGGCGATCATGTAGCCAGCCACTGGGGAATCGATGCCGCCGGAGAGGAGGAGCGCTGCTTTTCCGCTGGTCCCTACAGGCATCCCCCCCACAGCAGGAATCACTCTGACGTACAGATACGCTCTGTCACGGATCTCCACATTCAGTACATGATCCGGATGATGCAGATCCACTTTCAGCTGAGGACAGCCCTCCAGAACCGCGTGCCCAATGGCTCCGTTGATCTCCGGAGAATTCATGGGGTATTGTTTGTCGGAACGTCGCGCGCTGACCTTGAAAGATCCGCTCAGCCCGTTCATGAGCTCCACGGCCTTTTTCGTGATTTCGGAAAAATCACCTTTGTCCATTTCCACGGCGGGGCACACGCTGTGTATTCCAAAGACCCGGCACACCCGGGACGCGCATGCCTCCATATCCTGAAAGCCGCTGATAAAAATTCTTCCATCGTTCAGCCAGACCCGGGCCCCGAATTCATGGACCGCGTCCTTCACATTCCGAACCAGGGTTTTCAGGAAAAAAGGCCGATTCAGCCCTTTCAGAAAAATCTCCCCGTAACGCACCAGCAGCAGTTCGTCCATATCTTATCCTCATCTTCTCGTATACTGGCCCAGGACAGCGTACTGTCTGGCAATCACCTCAGCAACGGTATCCATATCCTCCATGCGATTATCAGGACAGAAACTGAAACGGATGGCACAATCAGCTCTTTCGCCCCGGATTCCCATGGCACTGAGTACAGGAGACAGTTTCTGCCTGTGACTTGAACAGGCGGACCCGGCAGAAACATATATTCCCTCACCCTCCAGAGCAAACAGCATCGTCTGGGAGCGAACGGGCGGAAGGGACACATTCAGGATGTGCGGTGCGGATACGGGCCCCGAAGGTTCCGGACCATTCACCACAGCCCGGGGAATTCTGGCCCGGATCTGCTCCCACAGTCGGACTTTCATCGCCCGCATTCTCTCCGGCGCATCCTTCGGGAAAGAAGCCACTGCTGTCCCCAGAGAAAGGATTCCGGGTGTGTTCTCCGTGCCTGATCTCAGACCATATTCCTGACCTCCACCCCAGACACAGGGACTCAGGGCATGATCTTTCCGGAAGATCAGGGCACCGATTCCTTTCAGGGCGTGAATCTTATGTCCCGATAAAGCGTAGGACTGAATCCTGAGACGGTTAAACGCGACCGGGCACCTGAGGAATCCCTGTACGCCATCCACATGGATGCTGCATTCCGGACTGAGGCGGTCCCTCAGTCGCGTAATCTCTTCCAACGGCTGTACCGCCCCGGTCTCATTGTTGACCTGCATAATCACAAGGAGTCGTACGTCGGAACTCAGCTGCTCTTCCAGTTTCTGAAGATCAACACGTCCGTCCGGGGTGACAGCCATCGTTTCCACTGCCCATCCGGCCTTCTCCAGTTCCTGTCTGC
>CACYGY010000053.1 GCA_902774025.1 uncultured Eubacteriales bacterium | reverse complement strand
TGTCGGCGCGGACGGCAAGGTGATTTTCAAGAAGAACCGCGTGATCAACCAGAAAGAGCGCGACATGCTGAGACCCGAGATCAACAAGGGAATCTGCTGCCGGGCGCTTCCCTATAACTATCTCTTCTCGCATCCGGTGACCGGTATCACCTATTTTCTGGCCATTCTGACCATTCCAACCCGTGGGTTTCATAATTTTCATGGACTGCACTTTGTCTGTGCCGGCATTTTCTCCGCCTGTTACCTGTGCGGAATGGGTATGGAAATGCCCTTCCGGAAACCCCGAAAGGTGATCTCCTGGATCGCCCTTGTCTGTGCCCTTCCTTTGATGATCATTCCCATGATTCCGGTGATGCCGTCCGTCACCTACCTGCCTGCCTATGTCCGCAACGCCCACCTGGACCTTCAGATGCCGGAACCCAAGGACCTCACGGACGTGATCACAGACCGGGGGGATCGCCTGCATTACGCCACGGATATGCCCTCCTCCATCGATCTGGACCGTGGCATTGATTACGGCGCCGCGTGCTATACGCCCTGGACCTGGGATGCCTTTGGTGAGGAAGAACTCCGTCATCTGGAGGAAAACAAAACCAAGATTGTTTTCTTTGATCCCGAATTCGTCATATGGAAGCGGAGAATCGTGGATTATGCTTCCGGGATGTATGAATATATCACCGAACACTATTACAACCTGGCCGAAAACATGTGGATCCGCAACGAATATATGGGTGAAGCCGTGCGCCGCATGCTGAAGGCTGAATACGAAGGGTACCTGTTCTTCGATGATCCGGTTCCCCTGACGGAGGATGAATCAAACGGAACCGCTTCTCCGGATGAGGCATATGATGTGCCCTTTACGGTGGAAAGCCGCTGCGCGCTGGATCTGGTTTATCTGTGGCCGGTTTCTGAGGGAAATGCCCCCTGCGGTGACCTGATCGTTCAGATATGCTCCCCGGCAGGCGTGGTGGCAGAAACCACTCTGGGTGGTGAATACTTGGCGCTGAATGAGATGAATACGGCTTTCTTCCCAGAATGCATCCTTCAGGCAGATGAAACCTATACGATCCGGATCTTCTCCGCTCAGGGCAGCTCCCCGTCTCTGAAAACCGCCCGTCTTCCGGATCGTCCGGATCAGACTGTATGGAAAACCTATGTCTCCTTTTCTGAAGTATCCGATGACTGGTATGACGAGAACTTCGAGGATTACGGGGATGAGGAATACGGAGAGTGGTCAATCACTTACTGATGATTGCAGGAAAAGAAAGACCGGAAAAGCGTTTTCGCGCTTTCCCGGTACTTTTCCTTTTTACCGTCCGAAGGCATCCATGGCAAAGTAGAATTCCTGTTCTGTGCCGTCAGCGCAGGCGTTCCACCCGTAAACCTGTTCCTCCAGCTCATTCCGGGGCAGGTAGTAAATGCCTGTAAATCCGTCTTCCTCCGGGTGTGCCCGTAATGTCCACTGGTACGTATGCGTCATGTTCAGAGGGACAGGATCAAAGGTCACTGTGGTCTTCACCGCGTTCCGGATCTGAGTCATATCCAGGGAATATTCTCCGAGGGTCTTTGCATCCGTCACATCCGAGAGGGTGATCCGGATCTGCCCTTTTCTTGCCACGTCATGATTCTCCATCTTCAGATCCAGACGTTCCACGGTCTCTTTCGCCGGAATAAAAGTCTGAGTGATTTCCGGTCCTTCCTCCCTGAGTTCAAGAACCCAGTCCGCTGAATGGGCCTTCTGAATCCACGAGGAAAAGGCATAGGGACTTCTGAGCATGGAGTTCAGGCACAGAAGAGCCGGCACGATGAACAGCGCGACCCCGATGAGGAAACGGGTACGGAGAAGTCCGGGATAAGACTTATCTGCCTGAGCCGGGCTTTCCACCTGAAATCTGGGATGCTTGAAAAGGGCATTCACCAGGAGGATGGAGGATACAATGGAGAAGGGCATGCTCACATCATTGATCCTGTAGAAATCCTGCATGGTCAGGGCGGCATTGTATCTTTCCCCGATGACGGGGGCCAGAACGCCCGCCCGCATCAGATTCTGGTCCAGTTCATACTGCCAGAACCGGACGGTGAACCATACAAAACAGACCATGAGGATCAGATCCAGAATCCAGAACACATCGCTCCGTTTGTGCATCATGCTCCCCAGAACCATGTAGGGAACGGCCAGAATCAGCCATTGAGGATGCCACATGCTCAGCCCGAAGGTCAGGAAAATCACCAGGGATGAAAAATAGATCATCCAGCGGAACAGTTCCGTCTGATCCTTGGGATTGGTGAAAAAAGCCCAGGCGCATACCGCCACAAACCCCAGGATAACCAGGGAAATGGACTGTCTGAATCCCGTGTCCAGGCTTACGTTGAAAATGTACCCCGTGGCATTGAACCTGGTGATATCATTGAGCATTTTCTTGTCCTGAAGATAGAACAGCGTCTCCAGAACAAAGGGTACCATGAATCCAGCGGCCTGCAGGATAATTCGCAGAATCTTCTTTTCTTTCAGTACCAGCATGGGAATAAATATCAGCAGGGCGTAGTACTTGCAGGTCATTGCAATGGAAAAGAAAAGGACAAAGCGGAAAGTACGGTTTTTCAGATAATAGTAGGTGCCCAGCAGCATGAAAAACAGGGTCAGACTGTCATACTGGCCGAAGATAAACTGGCTGAAAAAGGCAAGAGGCGCTGAGGCAAAGGCGTAGGCGGCAATTCTGGCCTTTTTCCGGGAGAAACCTGCCACCTGGCAGATACGCTGGATCATCAGGGCGCTCAGAGCATAGGCCAGAATGGGAAGCGCGCTGTACCAGAGCTGGATCCCATAGGGAACATGGGTTATGACTTCCGTCTGAATTCCGAGGAGCTTCAGCGGCAGGTTCCAGATGGCAAAGAGTATGTAGGTGGTGGGCATATACATGGCAGACCAGATTTTGGAAGCCACGTAGGAATAGAAGTCCGAGATATGCCCGTTCAGATAGGCAAAGCTGGCTCCTCCGGTATGCAGGATGTCCACCTGCTGGAACAGCAGATGGGAAGCCAGGGCCAGAAGGACCAGCAGAACCACGTCAAACCAGCGGATCTGCTCTTCCTTCCGGAACTCTGCCGGTCTTACAGGGGATACCGGGACCGGAGCAGACACAGGCTCAGGCGCGGACACCGCGGCTGCTGTCTGCACGGGCCGTTTTTGTACGGGGTTCCGTTTACGGTTTCTCCTTGCCATCTTCCGTTTCCTCTCCTTCTTCAGGCGGAAAATTGATGCGTTCCTCTTCAACCACCAGCGGTCGTCTCATGACCCGCTGATTAATTGAGGCGATATACTCTCCTACAAAACCGATGAAAATCAGCTGTACACCCCCCGTGAACGCCAGCAGAATGATCAGGGGGGCCTGTCCGGCGTCATATCCGTACCAGTTCACAAGCTTGAGAATGAGAAAAACCAGACCGGTCAGGATACTGAGTCCGGCCATCACCAGACCGATGAGCACTGCGAAATGCATGCCGGCCTTGGTATAGCTTGTGATGCCCAGCATGGCCGCGTCAAAAAGTGTGAAAAAATTGTTATGCGTCTTCCCTGCTCTGCGCAGCGGCTGCTCATAGGGCACTTCCTTGCGCTTTCCACCCAGTTCCGCCACAATACCCCGGATAAAGGGCGTCGGATCGTGCAGTTCGCGAAGCACCTGAATAAAGCTGCGGTCGTACAGACCGAAGCCTGTGAACTGTTCTATCTGTTCCACGGTGGAAAACCTCTTCAGCATCTTGTAATACATGCCACGGAGGTGATACATGATGGGATTCTCCTTTGAAGAGGTCTTCACGCCGCTGACGATCTGATACCCTTCCTCCCAGTACTTCAGGAACACCGGAATCATTTCCACCGGGTCCTGAAAATCCGCGCATATGGAAATGGTACAGTCACCGCTCGTCTGACACAGACCGTAATAAGGACTGTTGAACTGTCCGAAGTTCTTCACATTGAAAATTGCCCTGATTTTTTTGTTCTTCTGGCAGATCATCCGGAGCAGGGGCCGGGTGTTGTCCGTGGAACAGTTATCAATGAACAGAAGCTCATAATCATACTGGGTCAGCTTCTCCATCTGCTCCACAATCGCCTCGGAGATGGGCACCACATTTTCCTCTTCGTTATAGCAGGGCACCATAATGCTGACCTTTTTTTTGTGTGCTGCCTCCATGACCTCAGACATGATCCGTTCCTTTCCCGCCCTCCGCCAGGCGTGCTTTGACTGTCCTCCGAATCCCCTCGGCAAAGGAAACCTGAGGACGCCAGGTCGTATCCCGGAAAAGAGGTTCCGTATCTGCCTGCAGATACATGACCTGTCCCGGCGGATAGGGAATCCGGCCGATTTCCCCACCGGGTAAATGCCGCCGTCCTTTCCCTCCAGAGCCAGGTGCAGCAGCGCCCTCCCGGCGTCCTCAGCATACAGATAATCCCACATCTGCTCCCCTGCCGTCAGAGGAAACGGTTCCTTCCGGATCAGAGCCTCCAGCAGCATGGGGAGCACTGAACGTGGATTGTCATGGGGGCCATAAACACTCAGCAGCCTGGGCCACACGTGCCGGATGCCCAGAACGTGGCATTTTTCCCGGGTCATGAACCCGGCGGCCAGCTTGGCCATGCCGTATCCATTTCCGGGACTGCAGGGACTGTCGGCCCTGACCATACCCTCAATCCGTCCATACTCCGCCTGGCTGCCCGCACCGACAAACACACCGCACCCAAGACGGGACGCTGTTTCCACGGCATCCAGCGCACTGCGGATATTTGCGGCCTGCATATCCATATCATTCCGTTCCGGACCGATGGTTCCCCGCCATCCCAGATGGAAAAAAGCATCCGCATTGGAGGAAAGGACCTGCGGCAGCTTCCCGATCTCATCCAGGGATAGCAGAATCACCCGCACCCCATCCGGAATACTTCCAATTCTCCGGGACGCAGCATGAATCACCGCCGTCACGTCCCATCCCCCCTCCAGCAGCACAGAGCACAGCGCTGTGCCCACTGCGCCGGTGGGACCGGTAACAATCGCCCGTTTCTGACCTGTCATGGCATCTCCTCCATGGGAATGTACAGATTACGCTTCAGTTCATCCCTGCTCAGGAAGGGAGCGAGATCCTCAAGGGGCGGAGAATACAGCGTTCCGTCCGGCATCTTCCGTGCGCTGGACTTGGGCTCCCATACCTGCTGCGTATCCGTCATGATTTCACAGAAGGTATAGCCGGGGGTGTCCATAGCCCAGCGAACGCAATCCCGCACTTCCTCATTGGAAAAGGCGCGCCGGAATGGGAAGCCGAAGGCCTGAGCGATCCTGCTGAAGTCCGGAAAGGAAAGATCCCCGCTGTCCGGTCCGATCCCCACATGGCTGGAGGAGGAGAAGAGATTGTTCTGGGTAATGCGGATGCTGTGATAGCCTTCATTGTTGATCAGGAAAATCTTCACCGGCAGACGGTTGGTCACAATGGTCTGCAGCTCCTGCAGGTTCATCATGATGGACCCGTCCCCCTCCATGCAGACAGTGTCCCGACAGCCGCCGGCCACACAGAGACCGATGGCGGCGGGGAGTCCGTATCCCATGGACGCCACCGCGGAATTAATGATGAACCGGGTTCCCCTGCGGATCACCCATGCCTGATGTCCCGCCACGCAGCATGCCCCGTTGGAAACGGCTGTCAGACTGTTTTCGGGGAGGGCTGAGGAAATCAGATGAATTGCGGCATAGACATTGGCACGGTTTCCAGTCTGAGCCATCTGTGTCTCCGTCACCACAGGATAATCCTTTTTCCACGCCCGACACTGCTCTCTCCAGTCTTCCCCGTCAAAGAGCACGCCGCCGTCCAGCTCCCCTTCAAGGGCCGTGAGGAAATCCCCTGCGTCCGCATGAATGGGCAGATCCACGTGCAGTGTGGGCTTTTTCAGTTCCGCCTCGTCAATGTCCACCATGATCACCCTTGCACACCGGGCCCATGACCGGAATTTGTATCCCGTCTGTCGGATGGAAATCCGGGTTCCGATGGCCAGGAGAACATCGCTGTTCTGAACAGCAAAATTCCCGGGCCTGTCTCCCATGTTTCCGCCCCGTCCGCAGTAGAGCGGGTCATCGTCCTCCATGATATCCACACTGTTCCAGTAGGTGACCACGGGGACTCCCAGCTTCTCCTTGACCTGGTGGAATTTTTCCAGGGCATGGGCGTGCCGTATGCCGGATCCGGCGTAGATCACGGGTCTTCTGGCTTCCCTCAGCATGTCAAGAACCTTCCGGATCTCCTCCGGGCGCACCCGGGGAGGTACCTCCTTCAGGTCTTCCCGGGGATCATATCCGGGAAGCATGTCCGGATCGATCTGGCATCCCTGGAAATTCACGGGTATGTCCAGCCACACGGGACCCGGACGCCCCAGGGTCATGAGATACATGGCGCGCTCCAGATGGTAGCGAATGGTCAGAGGATCCTCAATCATGACTGCGTAGCGGCACATGGGGCGGACTGTGGGCACGATATCGTATTCCTGATCCCCCACCGCCCTGAGCGGCAGACCCTCCGTGAACTGCATGCCGTACCTGGCGGTGGTGTCATAGCGGACCTGACCGGAGATGACGAACATGGGCAGGGAATCCAGCCACGCCCCGAGCACGCCGGTGATGGCGTTGGTCCCGCCGGGGCCCGTGGTCACACAGACCGCGGCCGGCCGGTCCTCAAGACGTGCATAGGCCTCTGCCGCCATGGCACAGGCCTGTTCATGGTGGTGATACAGACACCGGAGACCTTCACAGTGCCCGAGAGCGTCATTCAGATGCATGGCACCACCGCCCACCACCATAAAGCAGTATTCAATTCCGTGGGAAGTGAGAAAATGGGCCACATAATCGGCAAGACGCAATGCCGTCACCTCTTTCCAGTTTCTTTTACCGGGGTGCAAGGACCGCGCGCCGGATGACATCCGCCATTCTTTCAAGCATGGCATCGTTCATGCCCGGGTAGACGCCCACCCAGAAGGTATCCCGCATGATCCGGTCCGTCCGGGAGAGCTCTCCGGCCACCCTGTAGGCATCCGTTCCGCGAATCCCGTCAAATGCAGGATGACGGATCAGGTTCCCGGAAAAAAGCATCCGGGTCTGTACATTTTCGCTCTCAATGGCCCGCACAACCTCCTCCCGCTTAAGGGCGGGATCCCGGAGGGTGATGAGGAAACCGAACCAGCTGGGCTCGCTGTTCTCCTCCGGCTGGGGAAGAATCAGACGGTCCTGCAGATCCTCCAGAAGAGAGCGGAGCACCGCCCAGTTGTGACGGCGCTTTTCCACAAAGCCGGGCAGCTTCTTCAGCTGTTCGCATCCGATGGCCGCCTGCATGTCCGTCACCTTGAGGTTGTATCCTAGGTGAGAATAGACATATTTGTGATCATATCCGGCAGGCAGCTGTCCGTACTGTCCATCATACCGGCGGCCGCAGAGATTGTCCCGGCCGGGAGGGCACTGGCAGTCCCTGCCCCAGTCCCGGTAGGAAAGCATCAGGCGGTTCAGGAGCGGGCTGCGGGAATAAACAGCCCCGCCTTCTCCCATGGTCATATGATGCGGAGGGTAGAAGCTGCTGGTGCCCAGATCTCCGAAGGTGCCGGTGAGTCCTGTTTTTCCGTCCAGGGTGTACAGACTTCCCAGAGCGTCGCAGTTGTCTTCCACCAGGAACAGGTCATGTTTCCGGCAGAAGGCCAGCACATCCGAGATCCGGAAGGGATTTCCCAGAGTATGGGCCAGCATGACTGCCTTGGTGCAGGGACTGAGAGCCTCCTCCAGACAGTTTACGTCAATGTTGTAGGAAGGTATATCCACATCCACAAAAACGGGTACGGCACCATACTGCAGAATAGGCGCAACCGTTGTGGGGAAACCGCAGGCCACCGTGATGACCTCATCCCCCGGACGAATGCGTCTCTCCCCCAGTTCCGGTGCTGTCAGCGTCATAAAGGCGAGAAGGTTGGCACTGGAACCGGAGTTCACCAGATGGGCAAAGGGAACGCCCAGATAAGCGGCAAAAGCCTTTTCGAAATCATTGCTGAAACGCCCCGCGGTGAGCCAGAAATCCAGCATGCTGTCGCACAGGGCACACATTTCCTTTTCGTCATAGACACGGCCGGCATAGCTGATCCGGTCACCCGCCTGATAGGGGGCGGGCTGTCTGAACTGCAGGTAAAAATCCGCAACCATATTCCGGATTTCTTCCCGGGCCTCCTGCTCACTTGCCCACTTCATGAACTTCCTCCTGCGTACCTTTTCATGTGGAATAATGCGAGAGAAACGAACGGATTTCACGGTCCGTTTCCTCCGTTACACTGCCTCCGTCACGGAACGTTTTATACCATCTGACCGTATTCCCCACGGCCTCCTCCATATCCCAGGTGCTCTTCCACCCAAGCTTCCGGCGGATCAGGGAACAGTCCAGCTTCAGAAGCCCGGCTTCATGCGGAGCGTTTTCTTCCGCCCTGTTTTCCCAGGAAGCGCCTTCGCCCCACAGATGCACGAACATATCCACGATTTCGCGGGTGGTAACGCAGTTCCGGTCGTCCGGTCCCACATTATACCATCCGGCGAGACTGCGGTCCTCTGCCTGGCGCATGGCGATCTCCATATAGGCGCTGAGTGGTTCCAGCACATGCTGATAGGGCCGGGTGGCATGCGGATTCCGCACCTGAATCGCGCTTCCCGCGAAGGCGGCGCGGTAACAGTCCGGAAGGATCCGGTCGCGGGCGAAATCCCCGCCTCCGATGACGTTGCCGGCACGGGCGGTGGAGACAGCCGGGGCATCCGGGGATGAAAAGAAGCTGTTCACATAACTGTGGGTAACCAGTTCCGAACAGGATTTGGAATTGGAATAGGGATCAAAACCGTCCAGCATTTCGTCTTCCCGGTATCCCCAGACCCATTCCCGGTTGAGATACACCTTGTCTGTGGTCACGTTCAGGACAGACAGAATCCCGGGCGTATTCCGCACGCATTCCAGCAGGTTCACCGTGCCCATGACATTTGTCTCATAGGTCAGCCGCGGCTGTTCGTATCCGGTGCGGACAATGGGCTGAGCCGCCAGGTGAAAAACCACTTCCGGACGATGGGTACGGAAAATCACCGAAAGATGGCTCAGATCCCTGACATCACTCCGTATATCCCGGATATCATTCCTCAGATTGAGAAGATCATAAAGGGCCGGGTCTGTGGGAGGGTCCAGGGCGAACCCTGTCACCTTCGCCCCTGCCAGGACGAGCATCCGGCAGAGCCAGCTGCCCTTGAATCCCGTGTGCCCGGTGACAAGTACGCGCCTGCCTCTGTACCAAGAAAAATGATCCATATTTACCACACTTTCCAGGGAGCCTGACCGCTTGCCCACCATTTCTGCAGCATGTCATGCTCCCTCTTTGTATCCATACACTGCCAGAAGCCGCGATGCGCGTAACTCATGAGCTGGCCCTGAGAAGCCAGCTTCTCAAGAGGCTCTCTTTCAAAGATTGTACTGTCTCCTTCGATCAGGTCAAAGACCGGAGGTTCCAGCACCATGTAACCCGCGTTGATGGGTGCACCGTCCCCGGCGCTCTTTTCCCGGAAGGAATGCACCGCGTTGTCGCCCCCGATATCCAGAACGCCCTTCTGCTGCTTCAGTGTTACGGATGTCAGGGTTGCCAGGCGTCCGTGCCGGCGATGAAAAGCCACCAGGTCACTGATGTTCACGTCACACACCGCGTCCCCGTAGGTCATGAGAAAGGTCTCATCCCCCACATATTCCCGGACCCTGCGGATGCGCCCGCCTGTCATGGTTTCCAGTCCCGTGTCCACCACTGTCACCTTCCAGGGCTCCGTGCGGCGATTGTGGATCTGAATCCTTTCCCCGGGATCCTGGCGGGTAAAGTCAAAGGTCACGTCAGAGGTATACAGAGCATATTCCGCGAACCACTGTTTGATCATGTGCTGCCTGTATCCCGCACAGATGACGAAATCCTGGAATCCGAAATGACTGTACCCCTTCATGATATGCCAGAGAATGGGCATATTGCCGATCTCAATCATGGGCTTGGGTTTGTACTGGGATTCCTCCGAGAACCTTGTACCGAATCCGCCGGCCAGTATGACCACCTTCACTCGCTCTCACTCCTGTTCCATCAGGCATCGCTTTCCCGTCACCCGGGATATTATACCATTCCACCGTGTCTTTCGTAAACTCACAGAGATTACGGTTCACTGTCCTGAGATGCTGCCTTCCGCACTGCGGGAAACGGCGGGTGATCAGGGATGCTTCCTCATCCTGAACGCATCCCGGGAGTCCCCGGGTGAGCAGAATACCCGGATCAGGATCTGCGGGCGGACCCGTGAATGACAGCGGAAAAGATCATCAGTGAGCAGTGATGCGCGACCCGGCTGAAGGGCTGAGCACCTGCGCGGATGCTCCCGGAATTCCGGGGACCGGGCGAAATCAGGATCGTGCGTCATGACTGAGCCCCGATCAGCCGGTACGGTCAAATTCAAGCATGCGGAAAAGTCAAAGCCATTCTGTTCACGCCGAATGGATGAGCTGAGACGCAGGCACGGGTGCGTATGAATTCATAAGCGGATTGACAGGAGTTCTTCCTCTGACTATAATTAGTGAACGATAGATCACCTCCCGTTCTGTGTGTTCATTGAACGGCAAAAGACACGAAGGAGAATTCCTGGTATCGTGTTCTTAGAAATGAAGGACCACCAGGACACGGCCGGGAGGATCATAACGTTGAGAAGAGACTGTATGGCGCCTTCAGGGTTGAAGGATGGGTATGGCATCCGGCAGATTTCCGGATGAAGAAAGCGGAGAGGACCGCAGGAAAAGTCCATGTTTTCACCTCCCCAGGCGAAGCATTGAAGCTTTCCGGCGGGCACGTCATTTCATCGGAATCGAATGGGAACCGGATCTGAGCAGAAAAGACGGGAGAAACGAATGAGGTGAGATCAGCATGCGAAGAAAACTGATTCAGTGGCTGGGACTGACAGGGATTCTGGCCCTGCTTTCCTATACGGCGGCGGTTGTGTTTTCCCCCATGAGGTATCCGGGATACAACTGGATGGCCCAGGCGGTGAGTGATCTCTCAGCGGTCAGCGCGCCTTCCCGGGAACTCTGGAACCGTCTTGCATCGCTTTACGGTGTGGGCAGTGTGGTGTGTGCTTCCTGTGTGGCAGTCTTTGTTTCGGAAAGGAAGATCTCCTCCCTGCTTTTCCGGGTGGGTATTTACCTGTTCGCCGGGATGAACTGGATCTCCAACGTGGGCTATGGCATGTTCCCGCTCACGGACAGCGGAAAGGAAATCACCTCCATCCAGGAGACCATGCACATGGCTGTGACCATTCTGGTGGTAGCCTTTTCCATCGTCTCCCTGATCTGCCTGATCGTGAACGGGTTCAGGGACAGAAGGACAGAGGACATCGGTGTCTGGGCCGGCATTGCGCTTTTGCTGATGATGGCCGGCTCCGTGGGTACAGGCATCGTACCGCCGGAGTATTTCGGCCTCGTGGAACGTTTCAGCGTCTTTTCAGCGGTAGGTTTCAACGCTGTCCTGGGTATATATCTGTTCCTTGGTTTCAAACGGGCCGGAGGAGCTGAACACGGATAAGCTGCCCTGCGGGAAAAGCGGATGCCCGCGGGGATTCCGCTGCCGCGCGGCCGCTGGCAGGTGGGAGAATCAGGGCTTCGCAGCGCTTTTCCGCTGGAAACCGCAGGAGTCGGCTTCCCTTCAGCGAAAAGGACAGCGGAACTGATCCATTGGCCAGGCGTGCATCTTTGAGCGTCAGACGGCCGGCATGGGTTCCCTTTTCATAAGGGTCGGGCATTTTCAATGTGTTTCTGCCTGAGATGAAGGGACTTCCTTCAATGATGTCAGGAAGGGACTGGCTGAGCGGACTCACAGAGAGCATGATCCGCAGAGCCATGACCTGTCCGGAAGGGGCAGAATATGCCGGCGACCGCCTGTCATTCATTGAGGACGCGCTGGACATCAGCGGCGGAACCCGAATCTTCCGCGGGAATTCCGCAAAGGAGTCCGCTGTGCTCTTTTCAGAGGCGATGCATCAGGACATACCGGAACGGGGCGCGTTTGTTTTTACGACTGCATCTGCATCGGCCCCGACGGTTCGGTCAACCGGGGATACTGCGGCATCTGCCTCGTTGACGGAAGGGGCATCCATGCATGAAATACAGTACGGATCGATGATTATCGGGAGATGGAAGCCATGACGGTTCCCGCCTGTGAACCTCCGCGTTACATCGGATGGGGTACCCGTTGAAAGCGTGCCTGGACAGAAAGGAGAAAACCATGCTGTTCAGAGGGATCGGCAGGACTTTTTCCACGGATGAGGACCAGCAGTACGAAACGATCGATGCCTTCTGGGATGAGCTCGCGGCGAAGTACGGCCGGGCGAACCTGCAGGGACTCGGTTATGGCTGGACGGACCGGTCCATTGAATACGTCATCGGTCTGAGGCGGGGGGAGATGGAAGAGGCGAACCGGACCGTCAAACTGCCGGAGACGGGCTGGTTTTCTGTTCACGGACGGACAGAGAATCTCGGGAAGATTTATGAGACCATTTATCGGGAAGGCAGACTGGACTTTGAGATCGAACGCTTCACAGACGACGGAGACTGCGAAATCCTGTATATCCGATCCGCACGCCCGAATGAGAAGGCATGACGGATGAAAACAGCATGTTTTTTCTCAGGATGCCGCGGTGCCATCTCCCGGGATCGGATCCGCAGAACTCTTTGGCGGGATGACGGCATGCCGCCCGGCAGCAGGCAGGGATGATGGCTCTTCGGATGCAGCCGCATTTTCTTTTCAGCACCTTGATGAGTTTCTGCCGTCTCAGCAGACAGGATCAGGTTCTGTTCTCCCGGATCCGTATTTCACGCGCATTCTGAAAACTTCTCCATTGTCAGCCGGAACGGTTTTCGTCCCGGCAGGGATGCATCTGGTGTATGGAGCCGTGGGATCCCTCTCACGCAATCTTTCTGGAAGAAAACCGGCCCGGCAGACATATTCCCGCATCCTTCTTCCGAGGGCGCTTTCTCCGGGAATTCCGAACATAGGCATGAAAAACGAAGGCCCCTGTCCATGGGGCCTTCGTTCCGTATTGACCTGTATGCCTGACCGCCTGCACACGGCTGCGCATCCGGAAAATCCTGGATCAGCCCAGATTCCGGGTGGCGATGATGTTGACGCCGGTCCCGCAGACATCGGCAAGAACCACGTCCTTTTCGCGGATGGGCAAAGAAGGATGCACATCCGCAAGAGCCCGCATGCAGTCGTGAATACTGGCCTTGGGAATGGGCTTTTCCGTTTTAACTGAAAGAGGCATGGGAGAACCGTCCACGGGTACTACAGCGGTGACCATCCGCAGTGGCATGGTGCATTCCTGCTTCGCGTAGGTTTCACCCCGCTTGCATGTATTCCCCGTCACGCTTCTGACTTCACCGTTTTCCATGCTCACCGTCATCCGGCAGCCCATGGGACAGTTGATACAGGTGATGATTTTCTCTTCCATCGTCTCACGCCTCCTCCATACGGACCAGGAGATCTCCGTTGATCTTTCTGACCATGTCCGGCTTCAGATCCATGACGGCCATTTCACCGGGAGTGAAAATCATGGCGCGCTTGCGCATGAGGACTTCCCCACCGCATTCCACCACACAGGCCATGTTTTTATACACGGCGGCCGGGCGGAACATGAGACGGACAGATTCTTCGCTGTCCTTTCTGAGTTTCAGGATCTGGGGAACGGTCCCCCGGACGCCGCTGCCATCCCTGACTTTCACCGTCAGGTCTTCCTTCCGCTGACTGCCCTGGATACGGCGGGCTGCGGCGTGACCTGCCCGGAAAGATTCTTCCGACACGTAGTCCACCAGATCATGCACATGCAGTACGTTGCCGCAGGCATAGATGCCCGGAATGCTGGTTTCAAAGGAATCATCCACCTCGGCTCCGCTGGTTACGGGAGAGAGCTCCACGCCGGCGCCGCGGCTCAGTTCATTCTCGGGAATCAGTCCCACAGACAGAAGGAGCGTATCACAGTCAAAGTGCATCTGGGTGCCTGGAATGACCTTCCTGTCGGGGCCCACCTGGCTCACTTCCACGCCGGTGAGCCGGTCACGGCCTTCGATACGAGTCACGGTATGGCTCAGATACAGGGGAATATCATAGTCCTGCAGGCACTGGACAATATTCCTGTTCAGACCGGAGGAATAGGGCATGAGCTCAACGCAGGCCAGAACTTTCGCCCCCTGCAGGGTCATGCGTCTGGCCATGATCAGGCCGATGTCTCCGCTGCCCAGAATCACAACGCGCTTTCCAGGCATCAGACCTTCCAGGTTGACAAATTTCTGCGCGGTCCCGGCAGTGTAGATACCGGCGCACCGGGTGCCCGGCGTGCCCAGAGCGCCCCTGGGCCGCTCCCGGCAGCCCATGGCCAGGATGACCGCTTCCGCCTCAATGACCTGCAGACCGAACTCAGGGGAAATGCAGGTAATCTGTCTCTCCCGGCTCAGGGAGAGAACCGTGGTGGAGCACTGAACCGGAATACCCAGTTCCGCCGCCCGGTCAATATCCCTCTGGGCATACTCCGGACCGGTCAGTTCCTCGCCGAAACGGTGAAGGCCGAAGCCGTTATGAATGCACTGGCGGAGAATGCCGCCTGCTGTGTCTTCACGCTCCAGAACCACCATGTTCCGGATGCCGTCTTCCCAGGCCGCGATGGCCGCTGCCAGTCCCGCGGGGCCGCCCCCGATGATCACCAACTGTTTGTGAAGGATTTCGCTCATGCTCTGGCCTCCCCTTTCAGTGCTTCCCGGATATCTCCGCACAGAAGCCAGCTGTCAGGGCTGTCCTTGCGGATGTCCGTCATGGGCACGCCCAGTTCCTCGGAAAGAATCTCCACCACTCTCGGTGAGCAGAAGCCGCCCTGGCATCTGCCCATGCCCGCACGGGTCCGACGTTTGACGCCGTCCACTGTGGTGGCGCCCACCGGTCTGCGGATGGCAGCGCGGATTTCAGCTTCCGTCACCACCTCGCACCGACAGATCAGACGGCCGTTCAGGGGATCCTTCTCCACGGCTTCCCGGCGTTCCTCCGTGCTCATTTCGTGGAAGGGCCTGGGCAGCGGAATGGGTTTTTTCCATTCTGCCTTTTTTGTGAGGCCTTCCGCTTCGGCCAGCATGGCTCCCAGATATTCGCCCACCGCAGGAGCGGCGCTGAGTCCCGGACTTTCCATGCCCACGGCTTCCCAGGCATGCTCTGCCCCGTCCACCGGTCCGATGATAAAATCTCCCTGTTTTTCATGGGCGCGGATCCCGGAGAAATTGGTCACCGCCGTGCGAACCTGTACCCCGGGCCAGGTGAGCCGGCAGGCTTTCAGGATGCGGTCCAGACCTTCCTGGGTCGTCTCGGTGTTCAGACGGTCATCGATATCCTCCGCCGTGGGCCCGAGCAGAACATTGCCGTGCACGGTGGGGGCCACCAGCACGCCCTTGCCCATGACGGTAGGGCACTGGAACATGGTGTGATCAAAGGGCAGGACTTCAGGTCTGTCCAGAAGATAGTACTGACCGCGGCGGTGAATGATTTCCACTTCCCGCGTCCCGCCCATCTCTCCATGGAGCCGCCCGCTGTCCCCGCCGGAGCAGTTCACCAGAATCCGGCAGGTTTCAGGTCCCTGACTGGTTTCCAGATGCCAGAGGCCCTCCTGATACTTCACAGACCGGACATGGGTGTTCATCTGGAAGACAACGCCGTTGACGGCGGCATGGTCTGCCAGGGCAAAGGTCATCTCGTAGGGACTGGTAATGCCGCTTTCCGGTACGTACAGAGCGCAGACGGCTTCGGGGTTCAGCTGCTTTTCCAGGGCGAACATTTCGTCCTTTTCCAGAATCCTCAGGCCGTGAACACCGTTCCGGATGCCCTGCTCCAGCAGTTCCTCCAGGGTTTTCCGGTCGGTTTCACTGAAGGCAACCACCATGGCCCCGTTCATCCGGTAAGGCACGCCCAGTTCTCTGCAGAGCTCCGGATACATTCTGGCGCCCTCCACGTTCATGCGGGCCTTCATGGTGCCGGGCACTGCGTCATACCCGGCGTGCACGATACCGCTGTTTGCCTTGCTGGCGCCCTCCGCCAGGTCGGCACCTTCATCCAGGACTTTCACGGAAGCCTCATACCGGCTCAGAACCCTCGCCAGCGCGCAGCCCGTGACACCCGCTCCGACGATGATGATATCCTGCAAAGCTCCTCTCTCCTTTCCGCCTTATGCGTGCTCAATCCAGTTACAGGCTCTCTGAACTGCCCTGTGCCATCCATGAAGAAGCTCTTCCCTGCGCTCATCGCTCATGGAAGGCTCAAAGACCAGATCCTGCTTCCATGTGCTGCGCAGTTCCTCCTCATCCCGGTAGACCCCCACAGCCAGACCGGCCATCAGAGCTGCGCCCAGGGCCGTGGTTTCCAGAACCTGCGGACGCACCACGGGAAGATTCATAATGTCCGCTTCAAACTGCATGAGGAATGCGTTGGCGCTGGCCCCGCCGTCCACCTGAAGACAGGAAGGACGGTTGCCGCTGTCATCCACCATGGCCTGCAGAAGATCACAGGTCTGATAGGCAATGGCCTCAAGGGCCGCCCGGACGATCTGGCTTCTGCCGGTTCCCCGGGTCATGCCCACCAGAGTGCCCCGGCTGTACATGTCCCACCAGGGAGCGCCCAGACCTGTAAAGGCGGGTACCAGATAGACACCTCCCGTATCCGGGATGGAAGAGGCGATTTTCTCGGATTCCGACACATGGTCGACAAACTTCATTTCATCCCGCAGCCACTGCATGGTGGCGCCTCCCATGAATACACTCCCCTCCAGCGCGTAGCTGGGAACGCCATCCCGGCGCCAGGCCATGGTGGTGAGCAGACCGGAGCGGCTTTCCACCCGCTGATGACCGGTGTTCATCAGCATGAAGCAGCCGGTGCCGTAGGTGTTCTTCACCATGCCGGGGCCAAAGCAGGTCTGGCCGAACAGGGAAGCGTGCTGGTCGCCCACCAGGGAAGCCACGGGGACCGGAACCCCGAGGATCTCCGGATCCAGGTTGCCGACCACCCCGCAGGAATCCACTACTCTTGGCAGCATGGCCCTGGGAATGTTCAGCACATGGAGAAGCTCCTCGTCCCAGTCCTGGGTGCTGATGTTGTAGAGCATGGTTCGGCCTGCGTTGGTGGCATCCGTCACATGGGGATGTCCGGAAACCATGTGCCAGACCAGAAAAGAATCCACTGTGCCAAAGCAGAGCTTCCCCGCCTCCGCCTGTTCCTGAAGATGTTCATGATCCAGAATCCAGCGGATCTTTGTACCGGAGAAATAGGCATCGGGCACCAGTCCGGTTTTTTCCCGGATGGCTTCCTTCCATCCGCCCTTCACCAGGTCATCCACCATCCCGGCGGTCCTGCGGCACTGCCAGACGATGGCGTTATGAACACACCGTCCGGTGTCCCGCTCCCACACCATGGTGGTTTCCCGCTGGTTGGTAATTCCGATGGCGGCAATCTGTTCCGGTTCCACGCCCGCGCGGCGCACAGCCATCTGCAGGGCCCGGACCTGAGTTTCCAGAATCATGTTGGGATCATGCTCCACCCATCCGGGCTGAGGATAGATCTGCGGGAACTCCTCGGCGTAGGTGGACAGAATCTGTCCCTGCAGGTCAAACACAACGCATCTGGAACTGGTGGTTCCCTGATCCAGTGCCACGAGGACTTTCTGTGCCATGGTCACGATTCTCCTTTCGAGGGAACTTCCTACTATTATAGGAATGATATCATTTTCACCCTCTTTGCGCAACTTGAGGAGTGCAGGTTTGCGCTTTTCCGGGTTTTCTGATAGCATAAGCCATTCCCTTTGCAAGGAGTCGTCCGCCATGCCCGTACAGCGCTTTTTCTGTTTTCTTTTCCTCTTTCTGTTTCTCGCCTGTCCCGCCCTGGGAGAAAGCCGGGTAGTGAATCTCTTCGCGGACCCGGAAGCGGTCTATCAGCTTCGGGAAGACGTACCGATTCTGGAAATTGACTTCCCCTCCATCGCCGGCTGTGATGCCTGTCTTCTGCGCATGGAGGGCCAGACGATGCTCATCGACGCAGGTTCCACCAGCATGGCTTCCATGTCCCTGCTTCCCATGCTCCGCTCCCTGGGGATCACCCATGTGGACATCGCCTTCAACACCCATCCTCATGACGATCACATCGATGGCTTTCTCCTCCTCCTTGAGTCGGGGATCACTTTCGGGGAATTCCAGTACTGTCAGGATCCTTCCACGGACTGGAGACTTCAGCATACCCTGCGGATCATTCGTGAAGCGGGGATTCCCACCCGAAGGATGGTGGACGGTGATGTAGTGCACTTTGGCCGGGCCACAGTCAGCATTTCGGAAAGGAAGCGTACGGATTTCACCCTCAATGATCTGAGCGGAGTCACCCTGGTGGAATATGGGGAGTGCCGCTACCTTGGCACCGGAGATATCGAAAACCGTGCCCAGTCCATGTTCCTGGACAATCCGCCCGCGGCAGGCATGCAGGCGCAGATCCTCAAGCATCCCCACCACGGATACGCCAGAATGGTGCCGGAACTGCTGGATATGATTCAGCCGGAGCTGTGCATCCTTACAGGACTCAAAGCGGAAATCAGCCAGGCTGTTCGTTTCCTGGAACAGAAGAGCATCTCCTGGATTCGTCCGTGGGAAAACCCCATCCGGATCCGCTGTGACGGGAATGTGTTCATAGTGGATCCCCTGCTTTTCTAAAAACAAAGACCGCGGAGATCCTATCCGGAGTCTCCGCGGTCTTTGTTTCGTCTCCCGATCAGGGAAGCAGGGATTCCTCATCAAAGTTTTCAAGGGTTTCCACATAGGAGGTCAGAACGGAAACGGATTCCCGCACCGCTGCGTCATTCCGCAGTGTCCTCAGGCTTTCCGCGACGCCCGCTTCCTCATAGGCGCTCCCCAGTTCCTCGCCTGTGTCCAGAATCCGCAGGGCTTCGGAAACGACGTCCGAGTGACTTATGTCATAGGCCATGCCCTCCTCCTCCGTCAGCGCGTTCAGGGCCAGGTCCAGGTTTCTGCTGATGTCCAGGGCGTCCATCCGGTCAAAGGCATACAGGGCGCACAGACTGTACAGACTCTCCACCGCCTGTGCTCTGCGGAGCTCATAACCGGCGGAATCCTTCTGAAGTCCCGTCACGGGACGAATGAACGCGTCGGCGAACACTTCGGGCGCTGGCGCGGAGACGCCGGTTTCCTCAATGCTGTCCTCGTAGGTATAGTCAATCTCCAGACTCTGAATCTCCACCATTTTCACATCGCCCAGATGGTTTTTTTCCACATAGACAAGGCCATACTCCGGCAGAGCGTCCGGATATACCAGAGTCATGCGGCTCAGGAAGCAGAAGAGCTGGCCGTCCTCCGATTCCTTTACGGCCAGAATGGCCACGGGTTCATACTCCACGCCCATGAGCCCGTCCACGGCCTGCTGGAACACCTGCAGATTCTCCTCCGACAGAGCCGTTTCCCCGTCCAGCGCCCAGGATAAGGGCTGGGCTGCTTCCTCCGCACCAGCCAGGGCGCAGCAGGCCAGGCAGAACGCCATGATTAAAGTAAACAGTTTCTTCATGATCTCTTTTCCTCCGCATATGAAGCTCGTCAAACGGAAAAATCCGTTCATCTCCTTAAGACGGATCAGGAACTGAATTTGCTCGGGTACGGGAAAAAAACAGAAAAGTATTTCATTCTTTCTGGTGATATGCATCCGGACATGCTATCATAGAACGGGGGGGACGCACCGGTTCCCGCGAATTCATGGATCCTTTTCTGAAAGAAGGTCGGAATCAACATGACAGACGCTATGCGTAAGCTTGTGTCCCGCGCAGATGAGTGGCTGAACACCCACCGGGAAGAGATCATCCTTGAGCTTCAGACCCTCGCCCGGATTCCCTCCGTCAGCCGCGCGGATCCGGGTCAGGAAGACGCACCCTTCGGTCCTGAGTGCCGCAGAGTTCTTGATACAGCTGCGCAGATGGGAAGAGAACTCGGATTTGAGACCCGCGTCGAGAAAGGATGCGTGGGCATCATCTCCATGGGACCGAGAGACAGACGGATCGGCATCATGGCCCATCTGGATGTGGTGCCTGCGGGGGACGGGTGGGTCTATCCGCCCTTTGACGCCGTCTATCTGCCTGAACACGATGCGCTGGTGGGGCGTGGTGTGAATGACAACAAGGCCGCAGCCATCATGGGCCTTTCGGTGATGCGGATGCTTCGGGATTTTCAGATTCCCCTGCACTGCGGGGTGGACCTTTACTGCGGAAGCAGCGAGGAAACCGGCATGCAGGACATGCGCATCCTGCGTAAAGCCGGGCATGTTTTTCCGGATCTTTCCCTGGTGCCGGATGCCGCATTCCCCGTGAATTATGCCCAGAAGGGGGGCATTACCGGATATATCAGAGCCGAAGCCCGTGGCAATCTTCTTTCCATGGACTGCGGAAACGGCGCTTTCAACGTCATTCCCGACAGAGCCAGGTGCACCCTTCAGGTTTCCATGCCGCATGCCCTGGAGGCTCTTGGGCGTCTGGACACGTCCCTTCAGGCCCGTCTCGGGATTGTACAGGTTCCGGAGGGCGTGGAGATCACCGCCTCCGGCGTATCCGGGCACGCAGCTCATCCGGAAAGAAGCCTGAATGCCCTCCATGTGCTTTCCAGGGGACTTACGGAAATGGAAATCCTGGAAGGAAGCTGCCGTCAGGCCGTGGCCGGTCTCTGCACCCTGACCTCGGACACCTGCGGCAAAAGCGAAGGCGTCGCCTTTGAAGATGAGATTTCCGGGGCCCTGACCCTTGTGTATACCCTGTGCCGCCTGAAGGATGGCTTCCTGGAGATCGGACTGGACTCCCGCGTCCCGGTGACCTGTCCCATGAATTCCCTTGTTCAGAGCCTTACCTCCGCCTGGGCTTCCCTGGGTTACAGCGTCATCACCCTGGAAACGGCAGATGCCTTCCATATTTCCCGGGACAGCCGGTTTGTGCAGGCACTTCAGGAAATCTATGAAAACCTTACAGGCCGGAAGGACCCCTGCTATTCCATGGGAGGAGGCACTTATTCCCGGGTGATTCCCGATGCCATTTCCTTCGGCATGGGCATGCCCGGCGCGTCTGAAGACCTGTCCTTCCTTCCGGAGGGACACGGCGGCGTTCATGGGCGGGATGAAGTCCTGTTTGTTCAGGATCTGCTGAACTGCGCCAGGATCTACCTTCCCGCCATCGTCCAGCTGGACGGGCTTTTGCAGAATACGGAACAATAAACCCGAAGACTGTCTGATCCGTTCCGGTTATGCCGTGATCCGCGCGTCCGGTCCCTTTCACGCGCACATGTCCGGAAGCGTACGGACGCTCAGCCCCTGACCGCGGTCAATCTTTCAGGAAAGAAGAGCTGTGGAATGAAAAAATCCCTTCGAAACAAAATCACCTTTGGTCTTTTCGCCTTCGCTGTCGTCCTGATTGTCATCGCAGTCACGGTGAGCTACATCGTGAACCGGGATATGATGGACAAGCATTACAAGACCAAGGCGGATGAGCTCTCCGCCGTCATCGCCCAGGCGGTGGACATTTCCCAGGTCCGTGAAACCAAGGGCATGATCCGGGAAGTCTTTGACCGCACGGAGAATAAGGTTTTCAGCGATGAATGGGGATCCCCGGCCTTTAACGCTTACGTGGAAAACTTCGCATTCATCGGGGAAACGCCTGTCTACAAGGCGCTTCTGGGAAAACTGCGGGAGATTCAGAACAGCATTGATGTGGAATGCGTTTACCTGAGCATGACGGATCCCGTGGAAAAGGCCTTTGTCTATCTGGTGGACGCGGATACGGAAGAACCCTGCCCCATTGGATGCATGGACCCTATTTATGAAATCAATTATTCGGTTCTGGAGGATCCTGCCAGGGGCTTCCCTGCCTACATTACCAATACGGAGGAATACGGGTGGCTGGTCTCCGCCGGTTCGCCGGTGACTGACGAGGATGGCACGGTTCTCTGCTACGCCTTTGTGGACGTCTCCATGGAACATATCCGTGCCTGGCAGCATCAGTTTCTCATCACAATTGTGGTCATCATGTCCATCCTGACCCTGCTTTCCTGCGTCTTTGTCCTGCTCTACGTCAACCGTGCCATCGTCCGGCCCATCAATCAGCTGGCGGGCGCCGCCTCCCTCTACGGTCAGAACAAGGATGAAAGCGGATTCAAGAAGCTGGACATTCATACGGGGGATGAGCTGGAAAGCCTGCTGAACTCCATGGTCCAGATGGAGAACGACATTGATTCCTATATCAGCAACCTCATGGAAACCCGGGAACAGCTGAGCACCACACGCCAGCAGGCGGATCATATGAACCGTCTTGCCCATAAGGATGCCCTTACGGGAGTCCGGAACAAGCTGGCCTACAATACGGAACTCCGGGAACTGAAAAAGGAACTGGAGAACGGCCGGAAAGCCTTCGGTTTTGCCATGGCGGACCTGAATTTCCTGAAAAAGATCAACGATGAGTACGGCCATGAAAACGGGGACGCCGCCATCCTCCGTCTTTCCCGGATCCTCTGTTCCGTGTTCGTTCATTCTCCCGTCTTCCGGGTGGGCGGTGACGAGTTCGTCGTTGTGCTGCGCAACCATGACTATGAAAAGATTCAAGAGCTCACTGCCGATTTCAACCGTCAGATTGAGGAGCTTCAGAACAAGCCCTCCCTCCCTCCCTGGGAAAAGATTTCCGCCGCTCTGGGCTATGCCCTGTATGATCCGGCACTGGACAGCGGCGTGGAAGATGTTTTCCACCGGGCCGATCAGAAGATGTATGAACGGAAGAAAGACATGCATTCCATTCGCGAATAAATCAGGAACAGGCGGGCTCATGCCCGCCTGTTTCAGTTTTTCTCCAGAAAGGACATCACCTGTTCCAGATCTTCCCGGAGTACCAGCTCTGCCATGTCATCCGCCGGGGTTGCGTCCCGGTTGATGACCAGAAGGTGACTGCCCCGGAAGGAGTGCAGGAAGGAGGCTGCCGGTTCCACCTGAAGACTGGTGCCAGCGATGAGAAGCGTGTCACACTGGGAAATCTCCCGGTCCGCTCCCATGCAGGTATAGGGATTCAGACTTTCCCCGTACAGCACGATCCCCGGCTTTACGACGCCTCCGCAGCGCTCACACCGGGGGATTCCGGCGGAGTGAAGCATCCACATCATATCATACCGCTCCCCGCAGTCCATACAGACGTTTTCATGCACGCTGCCGTGCAGTTCATAGACCCGGATGTTTCCTGCGGCCTGATGAAGCCCGTCCACATTCTGGGTTACAATGCCCCGCAGACGGTCCTCCTTTTCCAGGGTGTACAGATAGCGGTGGCAGCTGTTGGGCTTTGCCTCCGGATGCAGCAGCATCTGTCTGTAAAAACGGAAAAACGTTTCCGGATCCAGATAGAAAAAGGATACGCTGAGGATCATCTCCGGGTCGAGACCCTCAAAATCCCGGGCGTACAGACCGGAGTCTGAGCGGAAATCCGGGATCCCACTGGCGGCGGATACGCCGGCCCCGCCAAAGAACACAATACGGCGGGAAGCATCCAGAATTCTTTTCAGTTCATCCCTTTTTTGCACGTTTTTTTCCTCCCGGAAGGCCGCTGACAAAGATCACGGAAAAGGTTACCAGAAGGCCTCCGAAAAGCATATTCCACCGGAAGGTCTCAAGCCCAAGAATAAGGGAGAAGCCCATGCCGAACATCCCTTCCGAGGACATGATGATGCTGGATTCCGCGGGAGGAAGGCGCATCTGGGACCATGCCTGCAGGAAATAACACAGGGTCGTGGGAAAAACAGACAGGTAAAGACAGGGCAGAACGCTGCCCCTGAACTGTGTTTCCGTGATGGGAATGCTCCGCACCAGCACGGTGCACAGAGCCAGAATCCCCACCGTCAGAAGCTGCCAGAAGGTGAGCAGAACGGGATCATC
Source organism: uncultured Eubacteriales bacterium (assembly GCA_902774025.1). Lineage (GTDB taxonomy): Bacteria > Bacillota > Clostridia > Christensenellales > Aristaeellaceae > UBA2943. The sequence continues at coordinate 9,005 of CACYGY010000053.1, read as the reverse complement.
CCCGCGACAGAAAGTGCCCAGATAGAAGATTTCCAGGGCATAGAAGACGGCGCACAGAAGGATCAGGAGATTCCCGGCGGAGATGTCCAGGTGCATGTCGTCAGAAAGGGACAGCAGAAGAATGCCCAGAAGAGCAAGAAGACTGAGGATAAAGATCCGTGTATCCGGCCGTCTCCGGGTCAGAATCCACTCCATAAAGGGAATCATGATCACATAGGTGGAGGTGAGAAAGGCCGCCGTGGACACGGTTGTCAGAGCCTGACCCGCCGTCTGGGCAAAGAAGGCCACAAAGAGCATAAGACCATTCACAACACCGTGAATCAGATGGACCCGATTCGTTTTCCGGATCCTTCTGAAAAAGAACAGAAGAAGCAGAATGGATCCCGGTATGAAACGCATCACCAGGATCCATTCCGTGGAAGTGCCGGCGGAGATGGCCATGGTGGTGGCCACAAAGCCGCTTCCCCAGATCATAGTCACCAGGAGCAGGGCCAGTACGGGCATAAGCGATCCTTTCTCCTTCATGCTCCTCCTCCGGTATGCCGCATTTCTTCAAGATCGATCTTTCTGCCGCCGTCCAGCCTGGACTTCTCCGCGGCAAGGGCCGCCAGGTGACTTTCCAGGGATTCCTCCAGGGTGGTCAGGGCAGGATCCGTTCCCTTGCCCTCCATAAGATCCAGAAAGGCTTCCAGCAGCCTTCTGTCACCGCCCCCGTGGCCGGAAAAATCCGAAGCCAGTCTGTTGACGTCGATGATTTCCGGTTCCCTTCCGAAGACACCCACGCGGATCTGATTGCTTTCCGTGTCCGCCCGGATATCCCCAAGCGTTCCGCAGATGATCAGCTCACGGCCCTGCCGGCTGGTGGTGCAGGCCATGTTCAGCAGGGCCGCGCAGCCCCCTTCCATCTCCATCTGGACCGTCTGATGGTCTGCCACATCATTGTCGCAGTGGAACACGCACCGTCCGTAGGGGCCTTCCATCAGAGCCCGTGTCAGGGATTCCTCCGTGGGACACAGGGCTACCACGTCCAGCGGCCATCCTGTGTGTCCGCTGCGGAAGCCCACCCGGGGATGATCCAGATAAATCTTTTCACAGTCATAGGGGCAGCTTTCCCGGACTTTGCATCCGTCCATGCAGCGCATCGTCGCACCCTCGGGGGCTTTTTCCGGACGGAAATAGGACAGGGAGCCCTGTGAGGAGACACTGCGGACACGCTTTCCGGTCAGCCAGACCAGGTAATCCAGATCATGACAGCACTTCTGGAGGATCATGGGGGAAGTTTCCCCGGTACTGCGCCAGTTTCCCCTGACGAAGGAGTGGGTCATATGCCAGTATCCTACGTTTTCCACCGCCTGGATACTGAGGATTTCCCCGATCCGTCCTTCCCGAAGGAGACCGTGCAGAGTCCGGAAAAAGGGTGTATAGCGAAGAACATGACAGACCACCACATGGCGGCCGGTTTTATCCTTGACTTCCAGAAGACGGCGGATCTCTTCCAGGCTCCCGGAAACGGGCTTTTCCAGAAGCACATGATACCCCTTTTCCATGGCCTGAATCGCCATGCCCACATGCTGCCGGTCTTGAGTACAGATGAGAACGGCGTCGGCCAGTCTTTCACGCCGCAGAAGGTCTTCCGCGTCCGTGAAAACGAGCTCCGGCTGTACCTGATGCTCCATGGCCATTGCATCTCTCCGGTCGTCCCTCAGTTCTGCGATTGCATTCACCCTTGCCCTCGCCCCCATGGAGAGGAGACAGGTCCCGTAGGTGTTCCGGCCCCGGGCCCCGCAGCCCAGAACAGCGAGGGTTACCTGCATTTCCTTTCCTCCCAGCGCAGCAGCTCTTCCATTTCGATGCACATGAGAATGAAGGCGCCCATGCCGTGAAGGTCGTTGGTGGAAACCGGACGGGCATAATAGTGTTCCACGTCCCCCACGCCTGTGCCGATGCAGACGTTCTCCACCATAAGGCCCTTTTCATCCCGGCGAAGCCGGGCAATGATTCCTTCGTACCCCTTGTGGGCATACTTGAGATAGGCGCTGTCCATAAACCCGGCCCGCACAGCCCCGGCAATTCCGCCGGTATAGAGACAGGAGCAGCTGGTCTCCAGCCAGTTCCGGCTGTCATCCACCCGGTTGACCACCTGATACCACAGCCCGGTCTTCTCATCCTGATAGACCATGAGCGCCTTCAGGAGATCCGTGAGCATACGGATCATCTCTCCCCGGAGATGGAAGTTCTCGGGAATATAGCGCAGCTCCTCCTCCAGTGCAAGCGGCACCCAGCCCATGGAGCGGCCCCAGAACTCGGGACTGCAGCCGGTCACCGGGTCCGCCCACGGAGCGGTGCGTGACTGGTCATAGGCGTGATAGAGCAGGCCTGTCCGGGCGTCCCTTGTCACCTTTTCCATGAGCAGAGCCTGAAGGGCAGCCACCTCAAAGCACAGGGGACGGTGAAACATGCTGCCATACATGACCCCGATGGGACCGCCCATGTACAGCCCGTCCAGCCACATCTGATTGTGAAGGGACTCCGCATGGTCAAAACCGCCCTCCTCATTGCGGGAGAAGTCCACAATCAATGAGGCCAGATAGGAAAAGGCTTTTCTGTACTTCTCAAGGCCCGTGCGCTCATACAGATCATAGAGCAGGATTCCGGGCTGAATATCGTCCAGCACTCCGGGATTGCCTCCGTGCACCACGCCCTCATCGTCCACCAGGGAATCCATCCAGGCCCGGGCATAGTCAAAATACCGGTCATCCCCTGTGAGATGCCAGGTCTTCATGACGCCGGAAACTTGCGCATCAGCGTATCACAGGCTTCCCGGGCATAATCCAGCGGCCTGACTGTTGATTTTTCCATAATGATTTCATCCTTTCCGTCTGTCAGATGGTGAGTGCATGATACGGGAGGCATTCGGGGATGTCAAGACGTCCCGGAATGCCTTCTTTTCCTTCTGAGTGTGGAACGGGAGGCGCGGCGGACGGGTCTTGCGCCATGGAGTCGCCGGTATTCCGCGATCTGCGCGGCGATACGGGTATAGTCCCGTTCAAAGAGCTCCTCTGAAACCTGTTTCTGCAGAATCCCGTGGGGAACCCGGTCCAGGAGCACGGCGGTGACGTATTTCTTGCTCTTTTCCCTGTAGGCGGGCAGATGATTGAGGGAGAGAATATGCTCCATCTCCGGCCGCCAGAGAATGCTCAGCTTTCGCTCCATGTTCCGCTCAGGGTTCAGGCGCATGCCCCTCAGGAGAGTGAAGGCAACCTCCTCCCCCTCCCTTCGGGCCACCAGGATTCCCCAGCTTTCCGGCACATGTTCCCGGGCATGGGCCTGATGGCTTTCCCCAACCACCAGGCAGTTGTAGTCGTAATACAGTCCGTAGTCCCTTACCTGTCTCTCCAGACGCTGAAAGGTGTCCGCGTCGCTCTTGATCTCAAGACCGCAGAGGGCATTGTCCATCACCATGACCACGTCGGCCCGGGATCTGCCCATGTTCTTTTCCTCCAGAATCCGGATCTTCCCCAGCTCCGATTCCAGGAACCGGTACAGGGGCTCCCGGATGTCCCGGTCATACAGCATGGATGTCCTCCCTTCACTGACGCATCTTCCCCGGGCGTGAAAAAAGGGCAGAAACTGCCCTCTGGAAAAGGAGACAGTGCCTCTTCCGTTCGTCAGATGCCCGACAGTATTTCCTTCAGGGCGCTCACGGCGGCGTCAAAGGCTGCGTTGCTGTCCGAATAGGTATATCTGCCCAGGCGGCTCTTCTCGCCTTCCCGCTCCAGTCCGTTCAGACCGGAGAACACCGCCAGGTGCGGCTCCACCGTCATGCAGCTTCCGCCCTGGAGAAGGAAAGACTTCACAATCTCTGCCACATGGCCGGCACCGTGTCCCGCGGGCACCACCAGGCCGTCGGGCATGGCATCCTTGATATGCATGTAAACGATCCGGTCCTTCAGCATTTCCCAGGCCTCCAGGGTATCCTGACCGCACTGGATGAAGTTGGCCGGGTCGAAAATGCCGCCCAGTTCAGGCACCTCGTCCAGGATCTCCCTGCAGCGGACAGCCATGTCCCCGTAAATACCCTTTTCGTTTTCATGACACAGGCGGATTCCGCTTCCCTTCGCCGCCTCCGCCATCTCATGCAGACGGTCCATTACCTCTCCCCGGAAGAGTGAGGGATCCTGATTCTGAGGCATATAAAAGGAAAACATGCGGATATGGGAAGCTCCGAGGACGTCCGCAATCTCCAGGGTATGCCGGAGCTTGTCCATGTGCGCCCTGAAATCATCCCTGACGATGTCAATCTTGCCGATGGGGGAACCGATGGAGAAAGTCACCAGCCCGTGATCATCCAGTTTTTTCCGGACTTCCTTCGCCTTTTCTAGCGTCAGGTCCGATACATTTATTCCGTCCACACCCCGGATTTCCAGACCCTGAAGCTGATTGCGCTCCATCGCCCGGATCTGTTCGTCCATGACGGGACTTGCCTCGTCGGCAAACGCATGAATTCTCACCTGTGCCATACCTGTACCGCCTTTCTTCCGAAACTCTCTGTTTCATTCCGGATTATACGGTCTTCGTCCCCGTTTCGCAACCATAAGGCCTGGCCGGTCGATTTGATGTCCCTTGTCCTTTTATTGCGGAAATGATAAAATGAATTTGTTCGCCCTTTTGGCTGTCAGGGAGGGATAACCGCGTCTTCTGTCCCGTCCACCCCGCCTCACGCCTCGGGCGTATGCCCGTTTTCTCTTTTCAGACCCGGAGGTATTCATGTATTCCGAAACCTTTGATAAAAAAGGCATGCTTGCGCACTTTCTGAGGGGAAGCAAGCGGTATTTTCTTCTGACCATTCTTCTTTCCCTCACGGTAACCCTTCTGGAAATGCTCGTCCCCCAGGTGATCCGACAGACTGTGGACGCCGTCCTTGGAGACGGAGAACTTTCCGCTCCGGGATGGATTCTAAGCCTGTATGAAAGTGCGGGAGGCCGGTCCTATTTCCGCGTGAATCTGTGGGCCATCGCCCTTGTGATTCTGGCCATGGCCCTGGTGATGGCGCTGTCCATCTATTTCCGGGACCGCATGTCCTCCACGGCAGCGGAAAAACTGCAGGAGCGGATACGGGAGGATCTGTTTTCCAAGATCCAGAAGCTTCCCTACGCCTGGCATATGGAGAACAAGACCGGTGACATCATCTCCCGCTGCACCTCCGACGCGGAGCGTGTGAGAACCTTTGTGGCGGAGCAGATGATCAGTATTCTCCGGATTGTCATCATGGTAGCCTTCTCCCTCACCTTCATGTTCATGATGAACGTGAAGCTGACAGTCATCGCCGCTGTCTCCGTGCCCATCGTTCTGGCTTATTCCCTGATCTTTCACCGCAGAATCGCCAAGGATTTTGAGGAATGTGATGTGAATGAGGGCATCCTTTCCACCATTGCCCAGGAGAACCTCACCGGCGTCCGGGTGGTCCGTGCCTTCGGACGGGAGGAGTTTGAGCGGAAGCGTTTTGACAAACAGAACGTGTTCTACACGGGACTGTGGATCCGCCTGATGCGTTGGCTTAGCTGGTTCTGGGCCGTATGCGATTTCCTGGGCGGGCTTCAGATCCTCCTGATGATGGTGCTGGGTTCTGTCTACGCAGTGCGGGGCGAACTGAGCGCCGGCGAGTTCATCGCCTTCCTCAGCTACAACGGCATGCTCATCTGGCCCGTGCGTCAGCTGGGCCGGGTGATCGCGGAGATGAGCAAGGTCGGCGTGTCCATTGACCGCCTGCGCTACATCATGAATTCTCCCGAGGAAAAAGACGCTGCGGAGACTCTGGACAGTCGTGAGGCTGACAGGGCCATGCGGGGAGATCTGGAATTCCGGGATGTAACCTTCGGGTACCTTCCCGGAAAGGAGGTACTCCATCATGTGAGCTTCACTGTCCGTGCGGGGGAAACCCTGGGAATCCTGGGTACGACGGGGTCGGGAAAGTCCACTCTGATGCATCTTCTGGACCGTCTCTATGACCTGCCCGGGGAGGGCGGGCAGATCCTCATGGGCGGCGTGAATATCACTTCCATGAAGCGCTCGGACCTGAGACGGAACATCGGCCTTGTGCTGCAGGAACCCTATCTTTTCTCCCGGACCATTCGGGAAAACATCGGCATCACGGACCGGAACATGCCTATGGAGGAAATCCGGGGTGCCGCCAGAATCGCCTGCGTTGACCAGGCGATCACTGCCTTTATGAAGGGCTATGACACCATGGTGGGCGAACGGGGTGTTACCCTCTCCGGCGGACAGAAGCAGCGTTCCGCCATCGCCCGGATGCTCACCGCCAGAGCCCCGGTCATGATTTTCGACGATTCCCTTTCCGCCGTGGACGCGGAAACGGACGCCCGGATCCGCCGCCAGCTCCATGAAGTGCTGGGCACCTCCACGGTCATCCTTATCTCCCACCGCATCAGCACCCTGATGCAGGCGGATCATGTACTGGTCCTGGACCAGGGCCGGGTGCTGGAATACGGAACTCCGGAAGAACTGGAAAAGGCCGGGGGAATGTATCAGAAGATCCACGACATGCAGCTGCAGTTTTCGGAAGAGGAGGTGGCGGGGAATGTCTGAGAATGCAAAGGCTGAAAGCCAGTATACGCATCTTCCTCATTTCGGAATCCCCAGACTGGCCCCTTTCCTCCGTCCCCTTAAGAAAACCATTCTGCTCATGGTCTTCCTGTGCCTGCTCTGCGGCGTCATTGACACCCTGAACCCTCTGTTCCAGCAGTACGCTCTGAATCATTTCATCACTCTGGGCACCCTGGACACCCTGTGGCCCTTCATTGCCCTGTTCATGGGCATTCTCCTGATTCAGACCACAGGCAATCTCTTCTCAGGTCTTGCGGCCAGCCGGATTGAGATGATTCTGACTCAGGATATGCGCCGTTCCAGTTTCAACCACCTTCAGACCCTTTCCTTTTCCTATTATAATCAGAACAGCGTGGGCTATATTCACTCCCGGATTATGAGTGACACCAACCGCATCGGCGGACTGATCTCCTGGACCCTCATGGATGGCTGCTGGAACATGGTCTATATGATCGGAGCTATCTCCATCATGGCCATGATGAACTGGCGGCTCTGCCTGCTGGTGGTGGCCATTGTGCCTCTGGTGGCCATTGCCGCCACATACTTCCAGACCCATCTGGTGCGGCTGAACCGGGAAGTCCGGGAACTGAACTCCCAGCTGACCTCCGGCTTCAACGAAGGAATCAACGGTGCGAGAACCACCAAGACACTTGTGGCGGAAAAGCGACTGGAGGAAGACTTTGAGGTCATCAGCCGGAAAATGACCCGGACGTCCATCCACACAGCCCATTACCGTTCCATGTTTGTGTCCACCATTTCCTTTGCCTCCTACATCGCCCTGTCCCTGGTACTGTGGAACGGCGGAAACCTGACGGTGGAAAAAGCCATGGAGCTTGGTACCCTGGCAGCCTTCACCTCCTATGCCCTGAACCTGGTGGAACCAATCCAGTGGGTCGTCCGGGCCCTTTCCAACCTCATCACGGTACGCGTCAATATCGAGCGGTTCGTCCGGCTGATGGAAACCGTACCGGATGTGGCGGACAGTCCTGAAGTCATTGAAAAGTACGGTGACGCCTTTCATCCCAGAAAGGAAAACTGGGAACCTCTCCACGGAGATGTGGAGTTTGAGGATGTTTCCTTCCGCTATCCCGACGGGGATGAATACGTGCTGGAGCATTTCAGCCTGAAAGTGCCGCAGGGGACCAATGTGGCCATTGTGGGGGAAACAGGCGCCGGCAAATCCACCCTGGTGAACCTGGCCTGTCGATTCTTTGAACCAACCTCCGGCCGGATTCTCATTGACGGCCGTGATGCACGGGAACGCTCCCAGCTCTGGCTCCATTCCAACATCGGGTATGTGCTCCAGACGCCTCACCTGTTTTCCGGCACAGTCCGGGAAAACCTTCTCTACGGAAAGCCGGACGCCACCCAGGAAGAGATTGAGGCAGCTGTCCGGAGCGTGTCCGCGGAGTCCATCATTGCCCGGATGGACAAGGGATATGACAGCGACGTTGGGGAAGGGGGCGACCTTCTCTCCACGGGAGAAAAGCAGCTGCTCTCCTTTGCCCGGGCCATCCTGAGCAATCCCCGGATCTTCGTGCTGGATGAGGCCACATCCTCTATTGACACGGTGACGGAAAAGCTGATCCAGGACGCCATTGAGCACCTCATGAAAGGCCGGACATCCTTTGTCATCGCTCACCGCCTCTCCACCATCCGTCAGGCTGATCTGATTCTGGTCGTGCGGGACGGCAAGATCATCGAACAGGGCACCCACCGGGAACTGATGAAGCAGAAAGGGTATTATTTCACCCTGTATACCCGGCAGTACATGGAGGAAATGCTCTCCGGAAAACCATAAGGAAGGGAGACGGACCGGTCCGGTCTGTCTCCTTTCTTTATGCAAAAACCGCCGGCATATGCCGGCGGCGTGCGGGTTCAGACTCAGCGCTTCACGTTGAAAGCACCCATCTGGGGATAGACGGCCGCGTCACCCAGCTGGTGAATACCAACAAGCTGCTCAGGCTGTGCGACGGCTGCGACGGGGGCAAGACCGGCTCCACCGACGAGGCGGGCTACTGCGTGTCCGCCACCGCCAAACGGGGCGACATGCGCCTGATCGCCGTGGTGCTGGGCGCGTCCTCGGGCAAGCAACGCTTCGCCATTGCCCGGGAAATGCTGGAATACGGCTTCGCCAACTATCGGAAATACCCCGTCGCCGTCCGCGGCACAAGGGTCAGGGGCCGCCTTCCCGTCACCGGCGGCACGGAGGCGGGCGTCGCCCTGATGCTGGACGGCGATCTGACGCTGCTGATGAACAAGGGCGACCAGCGGCAAATCCAGCTCGTCCCCGATCTTCCCGAATCCGTACCCGCCCCCGTGGAAGCCGGTCATGTCGTCGGCCACGTCGCCGTCGCCGTCGACGGGCGCACCGTCGCCCA
>CACYGY010000052.1 GCA_902774025.1 uncultured Eubacteriales bacterium | reverse complement strand
GAATTCACAGTCGCCAATTAGATCAGAGAAAACCCCGGTATTTCAACCATTTGACGTTCGGCTTCGTTGCGGAACTCATCGACTTTGCAACAGCCCTGTAACAAGATTACAGCGAATGGTTTTTAATCAGATGAGCATCTCAGATAGTGATCTGAATGAGCTGCTTGCAGTGATTTCATAGAGGGTATTTTTTCAGGCGTATATTTTTCAAAAAAGTTCAGGCCACAGACAACATGAAACGAGGCTGGCCACATAAAGGAATCGCCGGAACCGTTCTGTTTCAGCGGTTTCCGGCGATAAAACCGTGTAAAGTCGAAGCTCCCGGTCACTTTGACAAAGCTCCGCCACGACGACATGAAAAACTCATCTCGCCTCGCTGCACCTTATCCGGGAATGATTTTCCGCGCAGCAAGCCACTGACGCGGCAATGCACACCGGCGCGGAAACATCATCATAAGAGTTGGGGCGTTGCCGCACACTGGCTTCGGATGTGGTTGCAGAAAGGAGGCAACCCTCCCCAACCCAACACGGGCATTATAACGATAGCCGAAAATGATATCAAGTGGATATTCGATCACAGACAGTCCAAAGTACAGCCTCTGCAGGTTTGGAAATCCGGGCAGTGAAAAGGTCCCATTGTCATTGCACTTTGAAAACCGATCTTTCTCCTCACGGTTCTATCCGCGAATCTCCTTCCTGATCCGCACTCCGCAGTGTTATTCCACTGGCAGATCTGCATAATGTTACCGTCAAACCGCCAGCATTGACATTTGCATGCATTCAGAAGAATTCACCTGACCGTGATTTGCTTGAACCTGCAGGAGGATCAGCACAGATCACGCAGACAAGTTCGTGTTAAACTGGAACAAAAGTCTGCGACGGATCCGTTTCCCCACCCTCTCATCCATGAGGGAGATTTTCCCATCTTCCACGGCATTTTTCCTTTCCGGTATTATGTTTCCCGGACACCTGAATACTATCTTCCGGCTTCGTAACGGTGACGCACAACCAAAAAGGAAGGAATATGATATAAGCATCGTAACATCCGGTTCAGACGAAATGACATTGCCTGCACATTCCAGCGTTTCCCTCCCTGCCTGTTTTCCGGAGTCCCTGTTTCCGGAAAACAGACCATCGACAGCCTTCTTCCTTCGCGCTATAATAGAGACAGAGGATCACGGTTTACCCCTGTTCTCACAGAACAACAGACAAGGAGAGACTTTATGAACGTAGGCATCATCATCCCTCACAGTGAAGGCGAGGAAATGCGCACCAACTTCAGGAATGCCGCCCAGCAGGGATTCCGTCACTGCCAGCTGGTCAGCTGGAATCCTGTGTACTGGACAAAGGAAAACGCTGAGGAAGTCCGGGCACTGTCTTCGGAATTCGGCGTGGAAATCACCGCCTTCTGGTGCGGCTGGGAAGGCCCGAAATTCTGGAACTTCACCGAAGGCCCCGAAACCCTGGGCATCGTTCCCGTCGCCTTCCGGGCAAAGCGGATTCAGAACCTCATCGACGGCGCCGCCTATGCCCGGCTTCTGGACATCGCGGACGTGGTCACCCATATGGGCTTCATTCCCGAAAATCTGTCGGATCCCCTCTGGCCCGGTGTGGTGGCCGGCGTCAAAATCATTGCCATGGACCTGAAGCGTCACGGACAGAATCTTCTCTTCGAAACCGGTCAGGAGACCCCTGTGGTTCTGCTCCGCCTGATTGAGGAGGTCGGCACGGGGAACATGTTCATCAACCTGGATCCCGCCAACCTGATCCTTTACGGCAAGGGCAATCCCATTGACTCCCTGGATGTTTTCGGGAATCTGGTTCGGGGCGTGCACGCCAAGGACGGTCTCTATCCCACCAACGGCCATGACCTTGGGGAGGAAGTCAAGGTCGGCGCCGGCAAAGTGAACTTCCCCCTGTTCCTCAGAAAGCTGAAGGAATGCGGGTATGACGGCAGTCTCACCATCGAGCGGGAAATCACGGGAGATCAGCAGATCAAAGACATCGTGGAAACACAGCAGTATCTCAACGACCTCATCGGGCAGCTGTAAGGGAGGAAAAGCATATGCTGAAAGTCGGAATGGTGGGCATGGGCGGAATCAGCACTTCCCATGTCAGGGGCTGGGCCCAGATCCCGGAGGCAAAGGTCGTGGCGGTATGCGATATCCGCGAAGAAAAGGCGGAGGCTGCCGCGCAGGCAACAGGCGGCACGCCTTATCTGGATTTTGATGAAATGCTCAAATGTGAAACCCTGGATATCGTGGACATCTGTCTGCCCACCTACCTGCACGCGGACTTTGCCGTCAAGGCCCTGGACCACGGACTTCACGTTCTCTCGGAAAAGCCCGTCTCCCTCCGCCGGGAGGATGTGGCCAGGATCTATGAAGCCGCCTCCAGGAATCAGCGCCGGTTCATGGTGGCTCAGGTGCTGCGCTTCTGGCGCGAATATGAGGTGCTCCGGGAGGCTGTCCGGTCACAGCGCTACGGCAGACTGCTCAGCGGCCAGATGACCCGGCTCGGGAATACACCCGGCTGGAGCTGGGACAACTGGATGCGGGATCCGGAACGCAGCGGTCTGGTGCCCTTTGACCTGCATATCCACGACCTTGATTTCCTGATCTATACCTTCGGCAAGCCTCAGAATGTGGTGTGCCACAGGGCCAGGACCACAGAGCAGGATTATTTCCATGTGATCTATGAATACCCGGGCTTCTTCATCAGCACGGAGGCCGCGTGGTATGACGGTGACTATCCCTTCCAGGCCGCCTTCCGCTTCCAGTTTGAAAAGGGCCTTCTGGAATACAAGGGCGGCAAGCTGACCACCTACCTGCCGGGAGGCGAGGTACAGACGCTGGAGAACGAGAAGGACGCCAACGTCAACGGAATCAACCTGCCCGCCACCAACGGGTATTACAATGAGATCCGCTACTTCACCGACTGCGTGCTCTCCGGGAAGGACTGTGAGAAGGTCAGACCCGAAGAACTGGAAACCGTTCTGGACCTGATCGCCGTCATCAACACAAAAGGATAATCCTTCTCCCTGCGGAGCGCCGGACAGAGGCCGGCGCTCTTTCTCTGGCTGAAGGGCCTCTTGCCCTGTACCCGCGCAGACCCTCATGCACCCGGAAGCAGGTGAAAACCGCCTGTTTCAGGATGCCCGCCCGATTCCCTTCCGGAAATGCGCCCGGTTCAGAAAGGACCGGTTGAAGGAACCCCTCAAAAAAGATACAGTACCCCTGATCATGTCCGTTCCCCGCGCTCCGGTCAGAGAGAAACGGAAGGCACCGTTCCCGCCCTGCCTCAGAAGCAAAAAGTTCATCCGGCAGACTTTCCCTCCCCTCTCCGGAACCTTTCCGGGAAGGGAGGGTTTTCCGCCGTCCTTTTTCCCTGCCCTCTGAAAGGGTCTCCCCTGCCCGGCGCTGCGGAGCATGCACCGACACGAAACATCAAACAACAGGATGTTTGACATGCATGTCCGGATTCATCTCTGCTCTGATCAGGCAAAGGAAGGAAGCAAAGCCGAACCGGATACCAGCGGACGGCTGAGGGAAATCATTGCGGTCCTGAAGAAGTATGACTATGACGACGGCATCACGCCGGAAATCACCGTCAGCATACTGCAGGACCTGGGACCTACTTTCGTCAAGCTCGGACAGATCGCCTCCCAGCAGGCGGCTTACCTGCCCCCTGCGTACTGTGATGCCCTGGCAAAACTGCGCTCAAGGGTGGCTCCCATGGACATTGAGACTGTTCATGCCCAGATCGAAAAGGATCTGGGTAAACCGGTCCGTGAGCTGTTTGCCTCATTTGAGGAAAAGCCTCTGGGTTCCGCCTCCATTGCCCAGGTGCACAGGGCGACCCTCTCTGACGGCACCGTCGTGGCGGTCAAGGTCCGCCGCCCCGGCATGGTGGACACGGTGGCAGGGGATTTCGCCCTGACTGAGAGGATCCTGGACAAATTCGCCCGGAAGGGTTCCGGCGGCATGGACCTCAAGGGCCTGATCGCGGAGCTGGAACAGACTTCCAGGGTGGAACTGGATCTGACCAATGAGGCGAATCATCCGGACCGCTTCTGGCAGAACAACCTCTGCCGTGAGAAGGCGGGCAGCCCCAGGTGCTGCCGGGACCTCACCTGCGAGGCCGTTCTCACCGAGGATTTCGTCACAGGCACCGAGGTGAGCGATACCGACTTCCTCAGGACCCTGAGCATGGAGGAGCGTGAGCGCCTCGCCGGTCTGGTGGCGGACAATTTCGCCTCCCAGATCCTCACGGATGGATTTTACCACGCGGACCCCCATTCAGGCAATGTCCTGATCACCGATTCTGTTCCCGAAAAAAACGGCAGATGAACACGGGGCCGGAAAGGACGGAAAAACCGCCCTTTCCCTTCCGGAGCACGGCATCAAATGGATTGATTTCGGCATGATGGGCACCCTGTCCTCCCGGCAGCGGCAGCTTCTCATTGACATTGTCACCCGTGTGGTCATGCATGACGCCTGTGCCCTGAAGCGTGCGGTCCTGCAGGTGGCCCAGCCCCGGGGCGAGGTCAGCCACGGCGCCATCCCTGAGATGTGCGAGAGCATGAGTTCCGAGTACAGCGGATCCGATTTCGGCGACTTCAATCCCGGGGATCTCCCGGGCACCATCCTGGGCGGCCTCCAGGACGAGAACTTCAAAATCGATCCCTTCCTCACCAATCTGGTGCGGGGCATCGTGGCCATGGAGGGAACCATCAAAACGCTGAGCCCCAATGTCAACATCCTGAACGACTTCACCAGCAGGGTGAACACGGACCTGGGTTTCCGGCTGAACCTTGAGAATCCCGGAGAGATGAACCCTGGGATCGCCATGAAGCTTCTGCATCTCTTCCAGGGGGTCACGGATTCCTCCCTCAGGACAGCCGAAACACTGGACATGCCGGAAAAGGGACAGATCCGGGTCAGAACCGATTTCTGATTTGAGGAAAAGACCCTGAACACGGTCAACCGCATCACGGGATACCTTGTCCGGGCCCTCATCATTGTGGCGGTCATCATCGCCTCCAGTCTCCTGTGCACCATTCCCACGGTGGCCGCGGAGACCATGGCGGTCACCATCACCATCCGGGCCGTGCGGATACCTGGTCAGCCTGTTCTTCGCCTGGCGCCTGTTCCGGAATATCCGGAAGGGCAAATGAACAAACCATCCCGTGAAAAAGGCCGCGAAAATGCGGCCTGTTTCTGCAGTTTTCCCGGTCTGTCCCATCCGCGCCCTATTGGCTCAGAATGTCCCTCAGCCGGCCGATTTCCTCCGGGGAAAGGCCAGCGGAGACAAGATAGTTTTCGGCGCAGAAGCGCAGGTCGGCTCCGTCAATGGCTTCCACGCCGAAGACATTGCACAGCATCCTGCGGATGTTGTTTCCCGCAATCACCTCATATTCCTCACTGCCGGGCATCACGCCATAGTAGTTCCGGAATGTCTGCATGTAATCATCGACAATCTCCCCCTCCGAAGCGCCCATGAGGCACTCCAGGACGGCGGCGACAAAGCCCGTGCGGTTCCTGCCCTGCCCGCAGTGCAGGAGATACGGACCTTCATGATCCAGCATGAAGCGCAGTCCCCTGGCAAGGCCGGTGCGGAATTCCTTTGACTCATACTCCATGCCCAGGTTCAGGGCGATGATGTGCTGGCCGCTGTAATAGCTTCCGCTGTAGCCCTCAAAGCCGCGCATGGCCTCCTCACTGTCGGTGAGGTTGATGATGGTCCGGATCCCGGCCTCCTCCGCCGCCCGGTCGGCATACCGGTTCCGGGAGATGTCCGGATCCACGGGGGAAGAGGAGCGGTAAAGCCTTTCCGGAGCGATTCCTCCCATCCGGATCATGCGGAAATTGGCGAACTCAGCATCCGTCAGTTCGGGATAGTCCTCACGGTTTTCGCTGCGCATCAGGTGATGCATGACCCACTGGTCATAGTATCCGCCCTTTTCCTCCAGCTCAAGGGTCACCGGAATGGGAAGGGAAAAGCCCGCCCTGAAAATCCATGCGTAACCGATGTCATCCTCCCGGGTTTCCTTCACGGCAGCGCCCACGGCATTTGCCATGCTGCCCATGTTGACGGCCAGGGAAACCCAGTCCTCTCCCGTCTCCTCCCGGATGGTCACCAGACAGATCATGCTGCCGGAATCCACATCGGCATAATTGTCCCCAATGGGGATCCGGTAGACCTTGCCCGCAATCGTCACCTTCAGCATGTCGCCGAAATCATAGCCCTGTGCCAGAAGATCGCTTCCGGGGATGGAAAGGATCATGTTGCCGTACTTGCTGATCTCCGTGACGGCAGATTGAATCACCGGATTCTCCCCTGTCTCTCCTTTCTCTCCTCGGGCGAGGCCTGTCATGGGAAGCAGGGCCAGCGCCAGAAAGAGCATGAGCGATACAAACCTTTTCATGATAAGCCCCCGTATCCGTCCGTTTTTTCCCGCAGCGGGCCTCTCAGGATTTCCCGTCCGCTGCGGACCTTCATGATTCTATCATCTTCCGTTCCTCCGGGCAATTTCACCGGAAGGAGCTTTCCGTGCTTTCCGGGGGTATCTTTTGTCCCCCGGGATGACCCTGCCCGGTCCCCGGTCTTCATGCCGCACGCCTCAGTGCACGGAGGCACTTTCCGCCCCCGTCATTCCCGGAGAGCCCCCCGGGGCAGCCTTCCCTGCTTCAGCTCTTTTCCGCCCCGTCATTCCCGGAGAGAGCACCTTCCCGGCCGTCACGGAGAATGCCGCTTGTCCCGCAGAGAAATCCTTGATCACGGAATCTGCCCGCGTCTTTCCAGCGGATCCCCTGTCCATGGGATGAGAGCCGCATCTCCTTCCATTCATGGGAAAACATTGCCGCAGTCCTTTTCGGCTCATCCCCGCCTTCATCCTGCGCATGCACTTCCCGCATCCCGGGGGAAGGGACGGAAAAGGAAGAACGCTCCCTGTGCGCCCCGGGAAAAGCACCGGCGCATGCCCTTTTCCCCGTCCCATTCGCATGCAAAAAACCGTTTCTCCCGCCACCGATCCGAACCCCTCCCGCGGTTTCTGTCCTGCGCATCTCCCCTGCCAGAGAACCTGCGGGACATTATCGGAATACCTTCCGGAAAAAGCCCGCAGGATCCGGTTCTGCAGGATCCTGGCCATGGACATAGGGATTTCCACCATGGTCCCTCCGGATGAAGCCCCCGGCACTGCCGTTTCCCTGTCCTCATCATCCGTAAGGGGACAGAACCGGGAAATGCATGCCACGCCGGGACCGGTTTTCGTTTTCCCTTCCTTTTCTCCCCTTCCGCCTGCCGGTCCGTTGCACGCACCCGGGACCTCCACCGCTTCCCGGAACAGGCCCGATCCCCATCCGGCGCACAGCCCGGAAGCTGCACTGATCTTTCCGCCCCCGTCCGGAGGACTGCGCATTTCCGCAGGAGACGCACAGGAGGAGGACCGGATTTCGCCCTTCCCTATCTCCTCTCCCCAGGCAAACTGTCCCTGTCCCGCCTGTGTCGAAAAAGGGTTTGACAGGAATCCATGTCTGTGCTATATATGGCCTATCCTTATGTGTTTCCTTTGATAACCGACATCATTCCCCGCATTTTGAGGAATCTGTTTTGTCTGAATGGAGGAGGGTTTCAGGCGGTCCCGCCCATGTCCCGGATGGTTCACGTCTGTCTCTGCCCGCATCGGCACCCTGTCCCCGCGCGTCCTTCCGCACCCGGGCTTTTCCTTTTGCCCATGCGGCTCCTACGTGCGTGAATGCCGGTTCCGGCGGGTTTCCTGAAAGTCCTTCCATAGAAAGAAAGGGTGTGCCTATGTCAACAAGCTGGCTGAAAGACGCGGTCTTCTATGAGATCTACCCCCAGTCCTACTACGACACGAACTGCGACGGCATCGGTGACTTCAACGGCATCATCGAGAAGCTGGACTACATCAAATCCCTGGGCTGCAACGCCCTGTGGATCAACCCCTGCTTTGACTCCCCCTTCAAGGATGCCGGCTATGACGTGAGGGACTACAAGAAGGTGGCCCCCCGCTACGGCACCAACAACGATCTCTACCGTCTCTTCGGCGAGGCCCACAGGCGGGGGATCCGGGTGCTTCTGGACCTGGTGCCCGGACACACCAGTGAGGAGCACGAGTGGTTCCGCATGAGCCAGAAGGCGGAGCGGAACGAGTATTCCGACCGCTTCATCTGGACGGATTTCTGTTTCGCGGGCGCCAAGGGCCTGGGATTCATCGGCGGCGAGAGTGAGCGCAACGGCACCTACATTCTGAACTTCTTCAAGTGCCAGCCCGCCCTGAATTACGGTTTCCTCCATCCCACCGAGCCCTGGCAGCTGGGCACGGACCATCCCGCCGCCATCGCCACCCGTGAGGCCATGAAGGATGTCATGCGATTCTGGATGGACCACGGCTGCGACGGCTTCCGCGTGGACATGGCCGCGTCCCTGGTCAAGTTCGATGACGAGAAGAAAAGCGGCACCAGTGCAATATGGCGCAACATCCGGGAAATGATGGACGCGGAGTATCCCTCTGCCGCCCTGGTGGCCGAGTGGAGCGATCCGCCCCTGGCCCTGCGGGCGGGCTACCACATGGACTTCTATCTGAACCATCCCGGCGGCGGCTATGCCAGTCTCATGCGCGACTACGTGAAGCCGGACAATTCGGAGGGAAAGGACAACAGCTACTTCCTCAAAGATTCCGATCACGACATGAGCCGCTTCCTGGAGGAGTACCTGCGGTGGTATGAGGATACGAAGGACATCGGCTATATCTCCATGCTCACCTGCAACCACGATACCGTCCGTCCCCGCTTCAACATGACCCCTGAGGAGCTGAAGATCTGCTACGCCTTCCTCTTCACCATGCCCGGCGTGCCCTTCCTGTACTACGGGGATGAGATCGGCATGCGCTATCTGGATCTGCCCACCAAGGAAGGCGGCTACTACCGCACCGGTTCCCGCACACCCATGCAGTGGGACCACACAAGGAACCTGGGCTTCTCCGGCGGCTGCCCCGATGCCCTGTACCTCCCCGTGGATCCCGCTGAGGACGCCCCCACGGTGGAAGCGCAGGAATCGGATCCGGATTCCCTTCTGAACTTTGTGCGCTCCGTTCTCGCCCTGCGCCATGCCGAGGAAGACCTGCAGGCAGACGCGCCCTTTGAAGTCATTTCGGCCGAAAAGGGGAAGCCCTTTGTGTACCGCCGCGGCGCTCTGGTGCTCTCCGTCAATCCCTCGGGCACAGGTGCGGAGGTGGCCGTTCCCGAAGGAAAGGAATGTGTCAAGTTCCTCCACGGCAGCGGAGAAGTCCGGAACGGAAAGCTTTGCATCGGTCCCCAGTCCTTCGTGGTCCTGGGATAAGCTCCTTTCCCCGGAACCGGATGCGGATGTTTTTTCCGGGAGATGGGTATTGACGAACCGGGCACTCTGATTTAACATGCACTCAGGATGAACCGATTCCGTCCATATCCGGCCTCACGCCCGAGGCAGTAAAACCGTTCTTGTCGGACATGTTTTCGTGTCCGTAAGAAAATACAAAGGAGGTACCCGTTATGAGGAAAACCCTTTCCCTTGTACTCGCGCTTGCGATGGTCCTGTCCATGTTTGTGGGCTTCTCCGCCAGCGCCGAGGAAATGACCGAGGTGGGAACCCCCCGTTCCCAGACCCTGATCATGGAGACCCAGACCCCCACCGACATGCCCGGTCAGTTCAACCCCTACACCATGGGCGTGCAGATGGGCTTCGGCATCCATCAGCTGATTACCGCTCATCTGTGGGAAATCGACACAGCCAAGGGCGAACAGTTCGGCGAAGTGGCCGCTGCTCTGCCTGAGCACAATGAAGATTTCACCGAGTTCACCGTGAAGATCCGCGAGGGCATGAAGTGGTCCGACGGTGAAGACCTCAATGCGGACGACGTGGTGTTCACCATGAACATGATCAAGAACTGCCCCGGTATCGGCTGCTCCGCCTATACCAACAGCGTTCTGGAGTCCGTGGAGAAGGTGGACGACTACACCGTGAAGTTCCACATGGTGGATTCCTTCCCCCGTCTGGCGCTCAAGTTCGGCGTCACCATCTGGGGCTGCGATTACTACATCGTGCCTGAGCACATCTTCAGCCAGGCTGAGGATCCCTCCTCCTTCGTGTATGACGGCAAGGTCACGGCCGGCCCCTACTTCGTGAAGGATTACGATCCCAACGGCCAGTGGATCCTCTACGAACTGCGCGAAGACTGGCAGAAGTCCGCCATGGGCATTGCCGGTGCCGAGCACTATGGCATCACCGCCGAGCAGGCTCCCGCCAAGTATGTGTGGTGCCGCGTTCTGGGCGATGACACCACCCGTCAGATGGCCATGATTTCCAACCAGGTCGACCTCCTGTGCGAAGTGACGCCTGAAATCCTGGAGTACATGGTTTCCAAGAACGACAAGATCGCCTGCTGGTACAGTGAGTTCCCCTACGCCACTTCCGACGACCCCTGCTCCAAGGGCCTGGGCTTCGGCATTGGCACCGGTGCTCCCTTTGACAACAAGTTCTTCCGCTGGGGCGTTGCGCTGGCCATGGACTTTGACGAAATCTCCCTGTCCATCTTCGACGGCGTCGGCCGCGCTTCCGCCTTCCCCATCATCACCGCCACCTCCGCCGGCCAGGAGCTGTATTACAAGCCCGTGGTGGAATGGCTCATGAACGAGTTCAAGATGGAACTGTCCGACGGCACCGTCATCACCGGCGCTGACGTGTGGGATCCCGAGTATGCCAAGCGCATGGCTGAGGATACCGGCGTTGAAGGCGATGACGCCTACCTGCAGGATATGTTCGGTCTGGGCTGCTGGAAGTACAATCCCGAGCTGGCCGAGAAGCTGTTCATCGAAGCCGGTCTGGAGAAGAAGGATGACGGCTGGTACTTCGACGGCAAGCCCTTCGTGCTGCACCTGACCTATCTGGCCGATACCGAGGCTCAGGCCGGCCGCGGCGTCACCGCTGCCTATGACCAGCTGGAGAAGTTCGGCTTCAACTGCGAGATCTCCTCTGAATCCTCCGCCACCTGGGATACCATCAACAGCACCGGCGAGTTCGAGCTGCGCGGCATCTGGCCCACCGGCTTCATTACCAAGGACATCTACAGCCAGATCAACGGCTGGGATGCCGACCTGATCAAGCCCGTGGGCGAGCGCAGCTCCGGCCAGGGCACCCGCTGGAACAACGCCGAGGCCACCGAGCTCATCCACAAGCTGGCCAAGGTTTCTCCCGATTCCGAGGAATCCTATCAGCTGGGCATTGAGTTCCTGAAGGTTGCCGTCGCGGATATGCCTTTCATCGGCTTCCACTCCGGCGTGAAGTTCGTGCCTTCCAACAGCACCGTCTGGGAGGGCTATCCCACCGCGGATAATCCCTACAATGGTCCCTGGTGGTGGTGGAGCTGCTTCAAGTACATCGCTCCCTTCATCACCCTTGTGAAGTAATTCCTTCATAGCAGGCTACAAGGCACAAGTTTTTCCTTGCACGCGCCGCTTGACGCGGCGCGTGCATTCTTTTACTTCAAATCTGGTACGCGCCCTCTGGGCGGCGCAGTCGGAATTGAATGATCACGCACAGACAGAAGGGGTGTAGCCAGTGAAATTCTGGAAATATCTGGGCCTGCGTGTCCTCACGTGGGCACTGACGATCTTGATCGGCGTAACCTTCATCTTCTTCATTCCCCGCATGTTCCCCTCGGACCCCGTGGAGAGCATGATCGGTCAGATGCAGGCGCGCTCGGGTCAGATGGATCCGGCGGCCAAGGAAGCGCTGCGTACTTCCCTGCGCGTGCAGTTCGGTCTGGAAGGCTCCCTGTGGACACAGTACACATCCTTCCTCTGGAAAGGCCTGCTGCACTTTGACTTCGGCCCTTCCCTGATGAGCTACCCCACGCCATGCGGTGAGATCATCGCCCGGAACCTTCCCTATACGGTGGGCCTGTCCATGATCACCACCATCGTCGCCTGGTGTATCGGCAACTTCATCGGTCTTCTGGCGGGCTTCCGCAAGAATAAAACCTCCTCCAAGATTCTGGAGGGCATTGCCATCTGTATCTATCCCATTCCCTACTTCATTCTCGCCCTGGTGCTGCAGATCGTCTTTGCCTACGTGCTGGGCTGGTTCCCCCTGCAGGCAACGATTCAGTACAACAGCGGCACGGGCGTCTTCATCTCCACCCTTCTGAAGGCTTCCGTGCTGCCGGCCCTGTCCATCCTGCTGCTGGGCACCGGCTGGTGGATCATCTCCATGAAATCCCTCTCCAGCACCACCGCCGAGGAAGACTACGTGCTCTATGCCCGCTACCGCGGTCTGTCGGAGGGCAAGATCGGACGCAGCTATGTGTTCCGCAATTCCATTCTCACCCAGATCACGGCCCTGGCCATGAGCCTGGGCGGCGTGTTCAACGGTTCCATCATGACCGAGATCATCTTTGGTTATCCCGGCGTGGGCACCCTGATCCAGGGCGCCATCATGCAGTCGGACTACAACATGATCATGGGATGCATCACCATTTCCATCGTCGCCATTTCCACGTGTACGCTGATTGCTGACCTGATCTATCCCTTCATCGATCCGCGTATCCGCTACAGCTGAGAAAGGAGGAAGCAGCATGAAAAAATTCTGGAAAAACGCCAGTCTCCGTCTGAAGCTTGGCCTGTTCATCACCCTCTTCTTCCTTATTCTTGGCTTTGTGGTCTACTATTTCCCGCACACGGATCCCTTCCCCAACAATATCCGCATGAAGAACCTGGCCCCTTCCGCCGCGCACTGGCTCGGAACCACCTCCCAGGGTCAGGACATCTTCTGGCTGCTCATTGAGGCCATTCACAATTCCCTGACCATCGGCTTCATCGTGGCGGCCATCGGTACGGTGGTGGGCGTGCTGGTGGGCCTGATCTCCGGGTTTGTGGGGGGATGGGTGGACCGCACCCTGATGGTGATCACGGATACCTTCGTGGTGATTCCCTCCCTCCCCGTGCTCATCATGATGACCTCCCTCATGAAGGGCAATTCCACCGTCATTCTCCTGGCCCTGGTGCTGGCGGTCTTTGCCTGGGCATGGCCCAGCCGTCAGATCCGTTCCATGGCACTGACCATGAAGGAGCGCGACTTCATCCACACGGCGTGGTTCTCCGGGGAGGGCACCTTCCAGACGGTGGTCACGGAAATCCTGCCCTTCACCCTGACCTGGTCGCTCTCCAACTTCATGAACGCCACCCTGGCCGCCATCGCGTCCGAGTCCGGCCTGGCGGTGCTTGGCCTGTCTCCCGGTAACCTGGTATCTCTGGGCAACATGATCCAGTGGGCCAGAAACTACAACGCCATCATGATGGGCCGCTGGAACTGGATCCTGCCGCCCATTCTGGGGACGATTGTGCTGTTCGTCGGCCTGTTCATGCTGATTACCGGTTACAACGACTATACCGCCATGAAACGAGGTCGATAAAGATGCTGAAAATTGATCATTTGTCCGCCTCCTACAAAACCATCGACGGCAACGTCCATGTGGTCAAGGACGTGAATTTCACGATCCGTGACAACGAGATCTTCGGGATCGCGGGCGAGTCCGGATGCGGCAAGTCCACCCTGCTCAAGACACTGTATGACATCATTGAGTTCCCCCTGGAGATCGACCATGGCAAAGTCATTCTCAGCGGCATGAAGAACGGGAAGTCCTTCTGCTTTGAGTCCGGCTCGATCCGCAGAAGCTGGTGGAACCACATTTCCTACGTGCCCCAGGCCGCCCAGAGCGTGCTGAACCCCATTGTCCGTCTCAAAGACCAGTTCCTGGATTCCATTCCCAAGGAGAGCAAGGAGGAGACCTCCGCCCAGACCCTGCAGCGTGTGGCCAAGTACATGGAGGGACTGGGCCTCAGCCCGGATGTCCTGGACGCCTTCCCCTTCCAGCTTTCCGGCGGCATGCGCCAGAGGGCCGTCATCGCCCTGGCCACCTTCATGTCCCCCAATGTGGTGCTGGCGGACGAGCCCACCACCGCCCTGGACGTGGTGGTGCAGCGGGGCATTCTCATGATGCTGATGGACCTGCAGAAGAAGTTCCGCAACACCCTTATCATCGTCAGCCATGACATGGGCGTGCACTACCAGATCACGGACCGCATGGGCATCATGTACTCCGGCTCCTTTGTGGAGCTGGGGCCCACGGAAGACATCTTTGAGGATCCCATCCATCCCTATACCAAAATGCTGATCGGCGCTCTGCCCCGGGTGGGTGACAAGAGCCAGAAGGTGGGCATTCCCGGCCGTCCCCCGGCCCTGAAGAACCCGCCTCCGGGCTGCCGTTTCGCGGCCCGCTGCCCGCAGGCCACCGACAAATGCCGTCAGGATCCGCCCCCTGAGTTCAGGGAGATCCGCCCCGGCCGCTTCGCCGCCTGCCATTACCTGAAATCGGAGGTGAACTGACATGGCACATAAGCTGCTTGAACTCGACCATGTCAGCAAGGAATTCCGCATCGGGGGCATGCTGAGCCGCAAGAGAATCCTGGCCACGGATGACGTGTCCCTGTCCATTGACGCCGGCAAACCCGTCATTCTCTCCATCGTGGGGGAATCCGGCTGCGGCAAGTCCACCCTGTGCAAAATGATCCTGCGCATGTATACGGCGGACAAGGGAAAAATCACCCTTCTGGGGCACGACTATGCCGACAGAAAGCATTATGATCCCCACCAGTTCAGACTGGACGTGCAGCCCATCTTCCAGAATCCCTTTGAGACCTTCTCCATGCGCAAGACCGTGGATACCTACCTGTACAACACGGCGCTGCGCCTGGGCATCTGCAAAAGCAGGGAGGAGGCCAGAAAGCTCATTGACGAGACGCTGCACAATGTGGGCATGTCTCTTCAGGTGGTGGAAGGCAAGTACATGACCCAGTTCTCCGGCGGCGAGCTTCAGCGCATTTCCATCGCCCGGGCCCTTCTGACCCGGCCGAAGCTCATCATCGCCGACGAGCCTGTGGCTGCCATCGACGCCTCCATGAAGATGAACATCGTCAATCTCTTCAAGGATCTGAAGGAGCAGTATCAGGTATCCTTCATCTACATCACCCACGATCTGTCCACCGCCTACTATGTGTCCGACTATATCGCCACGCTGTACCGCGGGGGCCTCATTGAGTACGGGCCCGCCAAGGAACTGATGGACGAGCCCGCCCACCCCTATACGGAGCTGCTGATGAACGCGGTGCCGAGAGTGGGGGACAAGTGGAAGGAAGGCATGGCCATGCCGGACATGGAGCAGAAGGAGTTCGCCCTGACCTGCTGCAAGTTTGCCCCCCGCTGTCCCTACGCCACCGATATATGCCGCAAAAGCAAGCCCGCCATGGTGGAGCTGGGCAATGAGCGCCGGGTGCTGTGTTACCATCCCCTGACGGGAAAACAGGATCAGCCTTAAAAAACAGATGATTCCAGCCGGAAGCCCCAGCGCTTCCGGTTTTTTCAGGAGGAACCATGGACTTTACAGATATCTGGGCCATCCGCCCCATTCCCCGTGAGCAGGCCGTCATAAAGGGCGGGGATTACAGGATCACGGTCCTCACGGACCGCCTGATCCGTCTGGAGTACGAGCCCTGCGGCCGTTTCCGCTGCGGCGCCACCCAGACGGTGATCTGCCGGGATTTTCCCGTCCCCGCCTTTGAGGTGCGGGAGCACAACGGCCGCCTGATCCTGGAGACGGCGGCCCTCCGCCTGGAGTATGACCGGAAACCCTTTTCCCCCGCGGGACTCTCCGCATCCCTGAAGGCCTCCCTCCTCAACCACGGAAGCGTGTGGCACTACGGGGAGTCCGTCCGTAACCTGAAGGGCACCGCCCGCACCCTGGACCGGGCGGACGGCGCCATTGTCCGGGGTTTCGGTCCCGATGAGCCGGACAGGCCTCTTAAGCTGGGGGACGGTCTCATGTCCCTGGACGGCTTCGCGGTGCTGGACGACAGTTCCTCCATGGGCATGGACGAACAGGGCAGGCTCACGCCTGCCGAAGACCACGGGATTGATCTTTACCTTTTCGCCTACGGCTGGGATTTCAAAGGTGCTCTCCGGGATTTCTACCGTCTCTCCGGTCCCGTCCCGCCCCTGCCCCGCTTCGCCCTGGGCAACTGGTGGAGCCGCTATTACTGCTATACGGAAAAGACCTATAAGGAACTCATGGAGCGCTTCGCCGCCGAGCATGTGCCCCTTTCCGTCGCCGTCATCGACATGAACTGGCATATCACCGACATTGATCCCAAATACGGCACCGGATGGACAGGCTACACCTGGAATCCGGAGATGTTCCCGGACCCCAAGGGCATGCTCAAGTGGCTCCACGAAAAACACCTCAGGGTCACCCTGAACGACCACCCCGCCGACGGGATCCGGGCCTTTGAGGAACTGTACCCCGCCATGGCCCGGAAAATGGGCATTGACCCGGAGAGCGGGATTCCCGTGGACTTTGACGCCTCCGACGAAAAGCTCCTGAAGGCCTGGGAGGAAATTGTCCTGGACAGCTTTGAGGAAACGGGCGTGGACTTCTGGTGGATCGACTGGCAGCAGCGGGGAGGCAGCAGCAAAGCGGGGGTGGATCCCCTCACGGTGCTCAACCATACCCGCTGGCTCTACGCCAACCGGAAGGGGGATGTGGGTCTCACCTTCTCCCGTTACGCCGGCCCCGGCAGTCACCGCTATCCCGTCGGGTTCTCCGGGGACAGCTGCATCACCTGGGAAAGTCTCGCCTTCCAGCCCTACTTTACCGCCACCGCGGCCAATATCGGGTATGGCTGGTGGAGTCACGACATCGGGGGACACATGCGGGGGATCAGGGATGAGGAGCTCACGGTGCGCTGGCTGCAGTTCGGCGTGTTCTCCCCCATCATGCGGCTCCATTCCTCCATGAGTGAATTCCTGCGCAAGGAGCCCTGGAGTTTCTCCATGGAAGCGTGCGCCGTGATGGAATCCTTCCTGCGCCTCCGCCACCGGCTTGTGCCCTGGCTCTTTTCCCGCGCCCTTGCGGGGGCGGAAAAGGGGGAACCCATTCTCTATCCCGTATACTATGACTACAATCCCGGCTGGGAACTGCTGGAGGTTCAGCACAGGGAGTACATCTTCGGCGGGGAAATGCTGGTGGTGCCCATTGTCAGCCCCGCAAGTCCCGATCTTGGGCTTGGGCACGCGGACGCCTGGCTGCCTGAGGGCACATGGGTGGACTTTTTCACCGGATACCGGTATGAAGGCGGCCAGAACATCCGTGTCTTCCGTCCCCTCTCCGGCATGCCCGTCTTTGTGCGCCCCGGCACCATCATTCCCATGGACGGTGCCTTCGCCCCTGAGAACGGCTGTCCCCTGCCGGAGGAAATCCGTTTCCGGATCTTTGCAGGCAGCGAGGGCGAGTGCCTTCTGACCGAAGACAACGGATACCGTCCGGGCTCCTCCGGGTACCGTATCTGCAGGACCCGGTGCGCCATCCGCCAGGAAGGAGATGCGCTGGTCATTCAGGTAAGCGCTCCCGAAGGCGATGTGGAGCTGCTCCCCGAAAACCGCAGGATCACCCTGGAGATCGTGGGCACGGAGCACCGTCTGCCGGACGAATCCTCCTGCGTCCTCCGGGACACCTATGACAGGGATACGCGGACGCTCACCCTCGAGATGACGATGAAGAAAACGGAGGGCACCACCCTCCGCTGGCACACCGTCCCTGCCTGTCCCGCACCCGATCTTCCGGAGCTTCTGTACCGTCTGCTCCTCCCGGTACGCATGGCCAATGCGGACAAGGACCGCATGCTGAACATCGCCCGCACCCTTCCCAGTCCCGAACGGCGCCTGGCGGCTTATATGACCCTGAATCTGCCGGAGGGACTCACGGAAGCCCTGACGGAGCTGGAAGTGCTGAGGTGAATCCATGAAAAAGCAAAACCACAGCGCCACGGCCCGCTATGCCCTCGTTCAGGGATTGTACTGGGCGGTCTACTGCCTCATGGTGGGCTTTGCCTCCGCCTTTCTCCTGGACAGGGGCTTCACCAACACACAGATCGGCCTGATCCTGGGTCTGTCCTATCTGTTCTCCGCGCTGCTGCAGCCCGTTGTGGGGGCCGTCTTCAGCCGGATCCGGATGCCGCTGAACCACGCCGTGGCCTGCACCTATCTGCCCGTGGCAGCGGCGTCCCTGTGCGTTCTTGTATTGCCCCTGGGCATGATTCCCCTTGCCGTCCTCATGGTCCTGATGTTCACCATTCAGTCCATGATGCAGCCCTCCGTCAACGCGCTTCATCAGACCCTTCGGACGGAGAAGGAAACGGTGAACTTCGGTCTGGCCCGGGGCGTGGGCTCCGCGGCCTACGCCCTGTCTTCCTTTGTGATGGGCAGGCTTCTGACCCGCTTTGCCCCCTCCATTCTCCCCGGCGCCTACGGTCTGGCCGTTGCCGCCCTGATCCTGGTCCTGTTCCTTGTGCGCACCAACCAGTCGGAGGGAAAGGCTTCCATCCTCTCCCGGAGCGTTTCCTACGCCTCCATTCTCAGGAATCATCCCCACATGGCCCTGTTCCTGGCGGGCATCGCCTGCATGTTTCTCACCTATTCCTTCATCGACAGCTTCCTTCTCCAGATCATCCTCAATGTGGGCGGCGCCAGCGCCGACCTGGGGACGGCCATCACCCTGAGCGCCGTGACGGAGCTGCCCGCCATGATCCTCTTTGCTCATCTGAGCCGGAAAGGTCTTGGCCTTAAGCTGTTCATGATCTCCATCTGGTGCTGGCTGGCCAAGGACATCCTGACCCTGCTGGCTCCCAGTCCTCTGACCCTCTACGGCGTTCAGCTTCTGAACTTCTTCAGCTGCGCCGTGTATGTTCCCGGCATGATGGTCTACATGCAGCACACCCTGCCTGAAAGCCAGCTTTTGCGGGGCGTAACCCTGGCAGGTACTTCCACCACGCTGGGCAGTCTTGCCGCCACCGTGCTGGGGGGCTGGCTCATCGATACCCTGGGCATGCACTCCGCCCTGCTCACGGTTCAGTTCTTTGCCGGTGCCGGCGCTGTGCTCCTGACCCTTGCCCTCCTGCATGCCATGAAGACCCCGCCGCCCCGGGAAGGAGAAGCGTGATCCCCTTCTCCCCTGACATCTCCCGTTTCACGTCCCGGCAGGGACGGGATATTCTTCTGTCCTTTGCACCACAGGCAAGGCATAACCAGATCGCCGCCTCCCCCCTTCCGCAGCCGCCTGGGCGTTTGCGGAAGGGGGGAGTGGCGGTGATGGGTCTCTGCATCTTTCTCCATTTTGGAGGTGCAACTACCTCCAATTTTGGTTTGCAACATCCTCCGTTTCCATTATGCAACTAACACGCGACCACCAGTTCGCGCAGGGTTTCAGCCATATGCATTCGCCTTCCTTGAACGTGATAGAAAAAAGCATTGTCTGCTAATCACAAGAAAAAGAGTCCCACCCCTATGGAGTGGCGACTCTCTATCTCTGGTTATATTTTGATCGAAGGCATTATGGTTTTTTTCCAAATGGCGCATTTTTCATTGATTGCTAAACACGATATCAATCAAATGTAATCTCTTCTTGCGTTGCGTTATATACATCAATTCGCTGTTGTACATCCAACTTATTAACAATATAACCTCTAAGGGTACATGCCTTGATAAAATCTTCAATCCGGTTGACACCCTTAATCTCCTTTAAGGTGATAACAACACCGAAGTTGAGGTGATCTTTCATCTGCGTTGACAAGCGTTCTTTTGAAGTAACTGTCAATCCCCAGAAACGTTCATCGTAAGACTTTCTGGGCTTAAGCGAATTTTTCAGAACTGTTGATATAAACTTTGTGTTCTCCCATTTCCTGAAATCTGCTCTTGACTGCCGTTCATCAACATAGGTCCCGTTTTCATCCTGGATATTGTCGTTAATATCATCAATCTTTCCTTTATCATCTATGACTCTTCCAAACGTCAAGGACAGTTCACGGTTGGTATAATCCACTCCTTGATTCCGGCTACACTCAGGGAAATAGCAGAGAGTTGCTCTTGCAATATATGGATACTTGCTGTCTTCATCTCTGGGTACCGGAATAGTATAGTTTGTTGTCTTATATGACTCAGAAGTACTATAAACCATGAATTTAATTTCATCGTTTTCCGTTGTTAACATTTTTTGAATGTCGATCGGGACAATCCCATATCCTATAATGTCTTTATTCTTGTAAGTTGACTGTTTATAATCCCATCCAGCCGCTGAATCGATCAGCAATGCTTTAGCAACCTCGCGCTGAATACCCATCACGTCGATCAGGTAGCATATTTTTCGGCTGATCCAAGGAGCTGCGAACGATGTACCATAGACTGGTTCTTCTCCTTTTGGAGAATATGCGATGATACGGTCATCATAATCCCCACCATAATAGGAAACATCGGGTTTGATAAAAAAGCAAAGAACATTCCCTCTTCTGGAATAAGATGCGGGTCTACCATCTCTTCTCACAGAGTTAACGACTATAGAGTTCAAGGAATCAGCAGGGGATCCAACTTTCAGGATATCGGAATGCTCTGCCCGATTATCGTTTGTTCCTGAAATGACAAATACAATGTTATGTTTTGACTGAAGCTCATCAAGTGCAGCGGCGTCATAAGAGATGAAATTCCTGGAAACCTCGTCTTCTGTCCCCAGGGAAAGATTCCAGACATGAATATCTGGGTTGGCTTCTACAATCCTCTTCACTTTATTGACAAGTCTAGCTGTTTGAATGCGTTTAGCACAAACACCGAAATGACGAACTCGGAACCTACCGCATCCATCATCCAGCCATGGATTCATTCTTGGACCGTCTACAATAATGGATGAGACTTGAGTGCCATGTTCTCTGTCAACATCCCGTTCCAAGTATTTTTCAACATCGTCCAGATAATCGATATTCTCTACCCACTTGCTGAAATACACGCTTTCATCGAAGAAGGTATCAATAACGCCAATAATCGGTTCATTCATCGGATCCGGGATCTCAACCTTTTCCAATGATTGGCCACTCAAGATATCATTCAGCTTAACCTGGGAAAAGTCTGCCGAGACCATAGAGATCATGTAGGGAACCTTCTCATTTAGTACATCATACAGATCTCTGTTAACAGAAATTGTGTCGTTTCCATAAAATGTATATGGGTATCTCCACTCCTCAATTCCCAGTTTCTCCAGCAGCAAGGAAATCGTCAGTTCGGTTTTGTAGAAAGTTACTAAGAAACTGTCTCTCTCCGGCACCATTGCTATAGATGGTACCGAGAAGGAGTCAACTACGGAACAATCGACAACAAGACTCCTTAAGCAGGTTTTTGAAATTGAATATCGATCGTAGTGGAATTTCCTAATATCCTTTTTCCCGTCTTCTCCCGTTTCCTTGAAGTTATCAAAGGTTGCCTTACCTCCCAATTCTCGATTTACAAACTGTCTGGCGATATTCAGATCGCTGATGGTTTGGTTGATTGTTGCCTCATTAACATAATACGTGATGATGTGATTTTCCTGACCTGCTGGTGCATCTGAAAATCTAGCTCCAACTACCATATCATTCGTCGTGTGTCCTGATGGCTTTAGCACCGCTTCGATCCGTTTGGACTTTGCAATGATATCGTTGTAGTTCACATCGATCAGGATATCATTCAGCAACTTTGGTGAACCGCGATAGTACCGCAGAACGGATTTCAGACTCTCTATTAATCCATCTATCTTTTCTACCGAAACTTCAGCATGTGCCCGAAGATTTTTAATCGGCGGTGACGATTTTCTCCGTTCATTAGCAAAATTCAGCTTAACCTGTAAAATTGAATTCATCTCAGTTCCCCTTCAGCTTTCTGGATACGCTGCTTTTCGGAATTCTAGTCAGCACTTCAATCTCCCTTGTCGTATATCCTTGGTCCTTCAGTTTCTGAATATCCACAGTGTCAGGATTATCATTCAGGGCAAGGTATATTTTTCTAAGATAGTCGTATTCACTGGATTCATCACTGAAAGCCACTGCCGTCTTAATTATTTGCTTTAGATCACCCGGATAAGGGATCTCCTCCAGATTATTCAAGATTTTGTTAAACAATCGCATATCTTGTCTGGAACCCGGGGATTTTTTTAGTGTCAGCGTTAGGAAAGAGTCTGCAATCTCCACGAGATCTTCTCTGGAATAACGACTAAAGGATACAGTGGCATCAAAGCGTCTGATCATCGCTTTATCCAAGCTATCATACAGATTTGTTGTCGCGATCAGGATCACATTTTCATTTAGGCTATCTAGCTCTTTTAGAAAGACTGAAGTGACTCTGCCCATTTCCCTAAGATCATTCCGATTGATCCGATCAAGAACCAGCGCGTCAATCTCATCGAAGAGAATCAGCACTTTTCCATAAGGCAGATGATTGATTTCATCGAATAGTAAAGAAACATTCTTTGCTGTTTCCCCGAGTCTGCTATCCACAAGTTGTTCAAATGGAACCGAAAGAATATCCCGATTAAGAATCCGGGCAATCTGAAATACAGTCTCCGTCTTTCCTGATCCCGGTGCTCCATAGAAAAGGAACTTCGACAAGCCTGTTCGATTGCTAATTGCTTTTGTAATACCCAGAACATCCTCTTCGATGATGTTGGGTAAGAGGAGCGGGCTAGATGAATACTCAACCTTCTTCAAAAAACGGAGATTCTTATAATTTGATTGTGGAACATAGAAATACGCACTGGAGATCAATTCCATCAGATATTGGGCCACTGCTCCATCACCAGCAGCATCGAATTCCCTTGCGATTTTTGCGACTTCGGAGGCAAAAGCTTCATCATTCTTCTCGGTATGATACCGAACAAGATTAATAATGTCCTGCTTTTTCATTTTCTGTTGAACAGCTCACCTTGGGCAAGGGGTGTGGTGCTGGTCTGCTTGATCTTGT
>CACYGY010000051.1 GCA_902774025.1 uncultured Eubacteriales bacterium | reverse complement strand
AGCTCCTCGGGTCTGCCCATATGGGCATTCTGAAGTTCGCCGCTCCCGGCCTGGGCCCACTCCTTCATGAGCTTTTCCCGCAGTTCGTCATCCAGACCGCTCCAGAAGGAGCAGATGCCGTTGGAAACGGGACGGCTGGGGTCAAGGGCACGGATGGCGGAGGCAAGGCGGTCAGCCCATACATAGCCGTCGTTGAGGCCTGCCCTTTCGGTGATCTCGTTCCCTGTGGACCAGAGGATGACACAGGGATGACAGCGGTCTCTGCGCACAAAGGCGGCCAGGTCCTTTTCCCAGTCGCAGGCAAAGAACTGATTGTAGTCCCCCGGCTGCTTGCCCATGCCCCAGACGTCAAAGGCCTCGTCAAAGATATACATGCCCAGGCGGTCACAGGCCTCAATGAGGGCGGAGGAGGGCGGATTGTGGGTGGTGCGGATGGCGTTGAAGCCCACTTCCTTGAGTTTCCGGACCTTCCGCGCCTCGGCGTCGTACAGGCTGACGGCACCGATGACGCCGTTGTCATGGTGGAGACAGCCGCCCTTCAGCTTGACTTCCCGGCCGCTGATGCGCAGACCGTGCCGCACGTCCGCCTCCACGGTGCGAATGCCGAACAGAACGGATTCCCTGTCCTCCGTGGGACACGCTGAGGGGACGATGTGGGTCCGGTAGGTGCCTCCGTCCCGGACACAGGCTTCCAGACGGTAGAGGTTCGGATTTTCCGCGCTCCACAGAAGGGGCGCGTCCACCGTCATCACCGAGCGGGCCGTGGCAGCGGACAGGGGAGGCACCTGCGTCCGTGTGCGGCGGGACAGGACGGTTTCCCCCGTGTCCTCCCGGATGAGGGAAAAGCAGACCTCCGCGAGGCGGTTTTCCGCGTATCCGTTCGAAATCTCGGCGGACAGCTGCAGACAGGCACTTTCCGCCTCTCCCCCGGAGGTGTACTCGATTTTCCTGGTATAGCCCGCCAGTCCCCCGAAGGCAATGTGCAGAAGGGGCATGTGAAGCAGACGGACATCCCTGAAAAGCCCCGCGCCGGAATACCACCGGGAATTGGGCTGCATGCTGGGATTGAGGAGAATCTGAATGCGGTTCTTCTTCCCGAAACAGACAAGCCTTGTGATGTCCACCTCAAAGGGCGCGTAGCCGTAATGCTGCAGGGCGGCCATGGCTCCGTTCACCTCAAGGGTGGCGTTCATCATGGCGCCGTCCAGGCGCAGGGCGATCCTTTCCCCCTCCCATTCCCGGGGAATCTCCACTTCCTTCCAGTAATACGCCACGCCTGCGTTGTAATAGCCGCTGGCCTGACGGGAAGGGGCTTCCGGGAAGACGTCGCTTCCGATCATGTAGTCGTGGGGCAGGTTTACCGTCTTTTCCTCTGCTCCTTCCCTGAAGGGGCCCGGAGTGCCGGCGCCGAAGTGCCAGCCCTGATGGATTTTCATCTCCCGCATGGGTCTCATTCCTTTCTGTTTCACCGGACAGGGCCGATGTCTTTTCAGATGTGTACCGGATGGGTCTCTCGGAAGGATTCTACCCGATTTCAGGGAGATCATCAACCGTGGGCGCGGAAGGGGAGAGGTTGACTTTTCCGGGGAGATGGCTATAATGACGATTAGGTCAAAGAAAGTCAATGACCTGGAATCGAGGGAGAACCATGCGTCTCAGTGACAGTATTGAGCGTTTCATCAAGACCATGATCAGCCAGGATGAGCCGGAAGTGGAACTGAAGCGGAACGAACTGGCGGAATACTTCGGCTGCGCTCCCAGCCAGATCAACTATGTGCTGGCCACAAGGTTCACCGTGGATGACGGGTATGTGATCGAGTCCCGCAGAGGCGGGGGCGGCTATATCCGCATTGTCCGGGTGATCCAGGCCGGATCCAAGTTCCGGTATCTCATCACGGAGCGGATCGGCGACACCATCGGGGAGATGGAGGCCGGAAAGCTGATCGGGCAGCTGGAGGAGGAGCGCCTTCTCACCGGATGCGAGGCGGATGTGATGCGTGCGGCCATGTCGGCCCAGGCCCTTTCCGTGCCCATGCCGGACGTCATGAAGGATGCCCTGAGAGCCAAAATCCTCAAGGCCATGCTCACCTCAGTGGCCCGGAAGAATCGGGAAGCGCAGAACTGCAAGGAGGGACGGGCGGCATCGCCGCCCAGGGAAGGAGACGACGCGTATGCTTTGTGAAGAATGCGGGAGCCGGGAGGCCTCCATCAGCATCTCCGTCATCCGGGAGGGAGAAACCAGCGTGCGCCATCTGTGCCACGAATGCGCACAGAAGCTGCATGCTGTATCCGGACTGCAGATCCGGGATATTCTGTCCACCATTCTCAACGGGATCACCGTGGCGGCCAGGGCCAGAATCCAGGAAAACGGGGAGGAGAAAAAGGAAGAGGAAGCAGCGGAAGGCCCTTCCCCGGAGCCGAAAACGGAAGTGATGCTGGCGGAGAACCGCGTCCATGTGGTGTGCGAACACTGCGGAATGCCCCTGAAGGACTTTATCCGCACCGGGCGCCTGGGCTGCCCTCAGTGCTACGGGGCGTTCCGGGAGGAGATTCAGCCCATGATGCAGCAGATTCACGGTCAGGTCCAGCACGCAGGGCGCGTGCCGCTGCAGAGCGAAGCCGCCCAGCGCAGCCGTCTTCTGCAGGAACAGCTCCGCAGGCGCATGGAACAGGCCGTGCAGATGGAGGACTTTGAGACCGCGGCGGAACTGCGGGATCAGCTGCGGGCCATGGCCGCGCGGGAAGTTAAGGTGGAGTCATGAGTACAGAGAATCAGTTCGCTTCGGTGATGCTCAGCCGTGTGCGCCTTGCCAGGGACTATGCGGACCTGCCCTTTGATCTGACGGAAAAGCCGGACCTGCGGGAGGTGCTCATCACCCGGACATGGAATGCCATGACCCTTTCCGGGCTGAAGGGATATGAACTTGTCCGGATGGGAGAACTCAGCGAAAACGAGCGGAACGTTCTGGCGGAGAGCCACCGCATCAGCCATCAGTTCCTGAAACGAACAGAGACCGGCGCCGCTTTCCTGGATGAGAAGCAGGTGGTCAGCGTCATGATGATGGAGGACGACCATCTCCGGATTCAGGCGGTGCTCCCGGGCATGAACCTTCAGGGCGCGGCGGCGGCCTGCTTTGAGGTGGATGATGCCCTGTCCAGGCATGTGGAGTTTGCCTTTGATCACCAGATGGGCTATCTCACGGCCTGTCCCGCCCATGCCGGCACCGGCATGCGGGCTTCCCTGATGATGCATCTGCCCATGCTGACCCATTACAAGCAGATGGGCAATGTGGGGCAGACCGTGGCCAGGGTGGGCCTGAGCATCCGGGGCGTCTACGGGGAGGGAACCGAGGCTCTGGGCAACATTTACATGATCGGCAACCAGGCCACGCTGGGAAGAAGCGAGGAGGATATCCTCAGCACCGTCACGGCCGTGGGACGCCAGCTGGAGGAGATGGAACAGGTTTACCGGAACAAGGCCATGGCCCAGAACCATCTGCTGGTGGAGGACCAGGTCTTCCGGGCGCTGGGGCTTCTGACGGGTTCCCGGCTCATGTCCCTGTCCGAGTTCTTCCGCCTCTGGTCCAGTCTCAGGATGGGCATCGTGCAGGGCATTGTGCCCATGCAGACCGACGTGATCGATGCCCTGCTGACCCAGGTGCAGAATGCCCATCTGCGGGCGTATCTGGAAACGGATATGGACGGGGAGCAGTTGAATTTCTACCGCTCCACCCGTCTCAGGCAGCTTCTCAGGGAAGCTGTGATCAGAAAAAAGTAAAAAACCAGGGAGGTTTGTATGCCCATATTTGGTCGACTCACGCAAAGAGCGCAGCAGGCACTGAATGCCGCGGCGGAGGAGGCAATGGAACGCGGTGCACCCCGGGTGGAAACCGAGCATCTTCTTCTGGGCCTTCTGAGGGAGGACGAACATCTGCCGGAGGAAATCAACCGGGTGCTCTCCTATGACAACGTCCGGGCCACCCTGGAGTCCGTGAGCACGCAGGAGCCGGGGCTGGCGGACCCGGGGGC
Organism: uncultured Eubacteriales bacterium; assembly: GCA_902774025.1. Taxonomy (GTDB): domain Bacteria; phylum Bacillota; class Clostridia; order Christensenellales; family Aristaeellaceae; genus UBA2943. The sequence goes on along the minus strand of CACYGY010000051.1, from coordinate 27,937 downwards.
CCAGGTGGACATGTCTACCCGTGTCCGGAGAATCCTGGACATGTCCGTATGGGATGCCCACAGACAGGGACAGGGATATGTCATGGCGGAGCATCTCTGGAGCCGTCTTCTCCGGGAGCGGATGGGCCTTGCGGCGAAGATCATCTCGGAATCCGGCATGGATATTCAGAAGGCACTTTCCCAGTGCGACGAGGCAATCCGGCACGGAGCGGAAAACAGCGCCGGAGCGGGCGGACCGGGAGGCGAGGTTCCCGCTCCCGGAGGCCCCGGCTCCGTGGAAACGCAGAATCCCAGGGGCGGAACCCAGACTCTGGAGCGCTTTTCCAGGGACCTGACCGCCTGTGCAAGGGACAATGAGCTGGACCCCGTCATCGGCAGGGATGAGGAAATTCAGCGTCTGATCCAGATCCTGATCCGCCGCACCAAGAACAATCCCGTGCTCATCGGAGAGCCCGGCGTGGGCAAGAGCGCGGTGGTGGAAGGCCTGGCGCAGCGGATTGTGCGGGGCGCCGTTCCGGACATGCTCACGGAAAAGCGGGTGCTTTCCCTGGACGTGGGGGCCATGGTGGCCGGAACCAAGTTCCGCGGGGAATTCGAGGAAAGACTGAAGCGCTGCATCACGGAGGTACAGAAGGCCGGAAACGTGATTCTCTTCATTGACGAAATCCATACCATCGTGGGCGCCGGAGCGGCTCAGGGCTCCCTGGACGCGGCCAACATCCTCAAGCCGGCCCTGGCCAGGGGCGAGTTCCAGTGCATCGGCGCCACCACGCTGGACGAGTACAGGAAACACATCGAAAAGGATGCTGCCCTGGAGCGCCGCTTCCAGCAGGTTCTGGTGCGGGAGCCCACTTCCCAGGAGGCGGAGGCGATTCTCTTCGGCCTGCGGGAAAGGTACGAGCAGCATCACAAGGTGCACATCACGGATGAGGCCGTGAGGCAGGCGGTATTCCTCGCGGACCGGTACATCACCGACCGGCTTCTGCCGGACAAGGCGATTGACCTGATGGACGAGGCTGCGGCCCGGGTCCGGATCCAGGCCTTTACCGCCCCGCCGGACGTGCGGGAGCAGGAAATGCAGCTGGAACAGGTGATCCAGGAAAAGAAGGACGCCGTGGCCCATCAGGACTTTGAACGGGCGGCCCTTCTCAGGGACCAGGAACACTGTCTGCGGCGTGAGATTGACGCCAGGCGGGAAGCCTGGGCCCGGGACAAGCAGGAGGCCCGGAGCGAGGTCAATGAGGAGGACATCGCGGAGATCGTGGCCAGCTGGACCGGGATTCCGGTGAGCCGGATGACGCAGACGGAGACGGAGCGCCTGATGCACCTTGAGGAAACCCTGCACAGGCGCGTGGTGGGGCAGGAGGAGGCCGTGACGGCCATTGCCCGCTCCATCCGCCGGGCCAGGGCCGGACTCAAGAACCCCAGGCGGCCCATCGGTTCCTTTCTGTTCCTGGGTCCCACCGGCGTGGGCAAGACGGAGCTGTGCAAGGCTCTGGGAGAGGCCATGTTCGGGGATGAGAACGCCGTGATCCGGGTGGACATGAGCGAATACATGGAAAAATTTACCACCTCCCGGCTGGTGGGCGCGGCTCCCGGCTATGTGGGGTATGAGGAGGGCGGTCAGCTGACGGAAGCCGTGCGCCGCAGGCCCTACAGTGTGGTGCTTCTGGATGAGATCGAAAAGGCGCATCCGGATGTGTTCAACATCCTCCTGCAGATCCTGGAGGACGGCCGGCTGACGGACAACACGGGCCGGGTGGTGAGCTTCAAGAACACCATTGTGGTCATGACCAGCAATGTAGGCGCGTCCCAGATCGGCTCCGGCCGGTCCATGGGTTTCGGCGCCCGGGCCATGACGGACGTGCACAGCTACGAGGCCATGAAGGAAACGGTGATGCGGGAGATCAAGAATGACTTCCGGCCCGAATTCCTCAACCGTCTGGATGAGATCATTGTGTTCCACGCCCTGGATGAGGAAAACATCCGGGAGATCGCCGTGATGATGCTGTCCCAGGTGAACGGGCTTCTGGAGGAACAGGGGATGAGCCTGTCCTGGGATGAGGACGTGGTGACGGAACTGAGCCGTCAGGGCTTTGACCCGCAGTACGGGGCCCGGCCCCTCAGGCGCCTGATCCAGAGAAGCGTGGAAAACCTCCTTTCGGAGGAGGTTCTGCTGGGCCGGATCGCCCAGGGGGATCACGCGACGCTGCGCCTCGGGGACGATGGCCGGATCGTCATGGAATCGGACGGGAAAAAGCACCTTGCGGGGGAGACGGGAGTGTGCGCAGAGGATGCGGACGGGAAGGAACAGGAGGGAGGGGAATGCTGAAACGCCTTGCATGCCTGACCTTCCTGTGCCTGGTGCTCAGCCTTGCCGCCGCCTGCGGTGAAAGCGTCACCTATCAGGACATGGAAGTGGATACCGGAGTAAGATACCTGGACCTCGGAGAGCGAAAGATCAAAAACTTTGACACCTTCTATGCCTTCCTGGACCAGCTGCCCGCCCTTGAGCAGGTGGACATGTTCGCCACGCCCATGACCGTGGGCAGGATTGAGGAACTGACGGGCCGGTACCCCCGGATCCGCTTCGGGATGACCATGCGTTTCGGGGAACACACCCTCCGGACGGACGCCACCGCCTTTTCCACCCTGCACACCTCGGATTCCGGCTGGCACTCGGACCGGGAGCTTTCCCTGGTGCGGTTCTGCCCCAATCTTTATGCCCTGGACCTTGGGCACAACGCCCTGTCGGATCTGAGCTTTCTCTATGAAATGCCCCAGCTTCGGGTCCTGATCATCGCCATTGCCCGGGTGCAGGACATTACCCCCATTGCCAGTCTGAAACACCTGGAATACCTGGAAGTATTCTACAATCAGATCACGGACATCTCGCCCCTTGCGGGACTGACGGAACTGATGGATCTGAACATTACCTACAACTACATTGAGGACCTCTCGCCCCTGATGGAGCTTTCCGGTCTCAGGCGGCTGTGGATGAACGAGTGCAACAAGAGAAAGCCTTCCATGCCGGATGCGGAGATGCTGGAGAAGCTCCGGCAGGCGCTGCCGGAGTGCGAGATCGATCCGGATTCCACCTCCACCGGGGGCACCTGGCGGACCCATCCCCATTATGATGTGATTTACAGTATGTTCCGCAGCGGCGTTTATCAGCCCTTTGCGGATTCCCGGCCGGAAAATCTGCCGGACGGCTATGTCGTGACCGAATAGGAGGAGTCAGTTCATGAGGAGACTGCGCCATGTCCTGCTCATGTGCATCTGCCTGATGCTGTGGGTCTTTCCCGCCCTGGGGGAGACCCTTGCCCCGCTGCCCATGGATATTACCGTTCACGGGGCGGAGCCTGACAGTGCCGGATGGATTTCGGAAACGGAATATCAGGACCCCTCCATTCACATGAGCATGGAAGTGGTCAGGGTCAGGCCCAAGAACAGCGCGGGCTCCGTGGACTGCCATATCGTGCGGATCCGCATTCAGGATCCCTCCCAGATGCGCACGGCCCTGAGCTATGACCAGTATGACGACACGCGTCTGGCCCGGCCTCTGGCCATGTACAGGGCGTCCAACGCGGTGGTGGCCTGCAACTCGGACTTTGTCAAATACACCTACCGGAAGGGTTATGTGGTCAAGCAGGGCGTATTGTACCGGGACGATCTGGACGGCAGCCGGGACATTCTGGTGGTGGATGACCGGGGGGATTTTTCCGTCGTCTTCAAGGCGGACCATGATGCGATGCAGGCGCACCTCAGGGAGATGGAGGAGGCGGGCAGGCAGGTTGTGAACACTTTTTCCTTCGGCCCCTGCCTTGTGCTGAACGGGGAAATCCAGGACACGGAAGCCCGGCAGTTTGAGTCCCACCTGGCGGTTCAGCGCATGACCGTTGCCCAGATCGGTGAGCTGGAATACGCCATTGTGGAGGTGGACGGCGGAGACGGGAAGGGGATGCCCCTGAGGGATGTGGCCCAGTTCATCCTGGAGCATTTTCCGGACTGCCGGGTCGCCTACAATCTGGACGGGGGAGGCTCCACCCATCTGATGATGAACAACCGGGTGGTGCATGAGACACCCGGCAGCCGGACCATATCGGACATTTTGTATTTCGCCACCCTCATGCCGGGTCAAAAGACGGAGTGAAAACCGAAAAATGAATCCGTGAAGGAAATAACCTGCAGAAATCCGGCTGTTGTACGGTTTTTTATGCCGAATCTGCAGGTTTTTTCTTTGTATTATGCAAAACCGCCCGCTTCCGCGGCTTTTTTTTCCTCCTGACATCTGATACAATGCCGTGGAATATGTCGCGGGAGGGCGAGGCGGATGAAACAGTACAGGGAGTACAGCCGGGAGGAAATGGAACGGGAACTGGCGGAGCTGAAACAGTCCTACCGGGAGTATCAGATGCGGGGGCTGAATCTGAACATGGCCAGAGGCAAGCCCTGTGCCGAACAGCTGGACCTGTCCATGAGCATGATGGACGTTCTGTCCTCGGAGGCGGACCTTCACTGTGACGACGGGACGGACTGCCGCAACTACGGCGGCCTGATGGGCATTGAGGAGGCCAGGGCCCTTCTGGGGGCCATGATTGAGGTGCCTCCGGAGAACATCATCATCTACGGGAATTCCAGCCTGAATGTGATGTATGACGCCATCTCCCGGTCCATGACGCACGGCGTCATGGGGTCCACCCCCTGGTGCAGGCTGGACCGGGTGAAGTTCCTGTGCCCCGTGCCCGGGTATGACCGGCACTTTGCCATTACCGAGTATTTCGGCATTGAGATGATCAATGTGCCCATGAATTCGGACGGTCCGGACATGGACGTGGTGGAGGCACTGGTGGCCAGTGATTCCGCCATCAAGGGCATCTGGTGCGTGCCCAAGTATTCCAATCCCACGGGGATCACCTATTCCGCCCGTACGGTGGAGCGCTTTGCACGCCTGAAGCCCGCGGCCAAGGATTTCCGGATCTACTGGGATAACGCCTATTCCGTTCATCATCTGTACCAGGACCGGCAGGACTATCTCATTGAGATCCTGGCGGAGTGCAAGCGGGCCGGGAATCCGGACATTGTATACAAGTTTACCTCCACCTCCAAGATTTCCTTTCCGGGCTCCGGCATCGCGGCCATTGCCGCTTCCCAGAACAATCTGGAGGACATGCGCAGGCAGCTGGCCATGCAGACCATCGGTCATGACAAGGTGAACCAGCTCCGTCACGTGCGTTTTTTCCGGGATCTGAACGGAATCACCCGGCACATGAAGAAGCACGCGGAGATTCTCCGGCCCAAGTTTGAGATGGTGGAGAATATTTTTGATGAAGAGCTGGGCGGACTGGGAATCGGGAGCTGGACGCGGCCCCTGGGCGGCTATTTCATTTCCTTTGATTCCCTTCCCGGCTGCGCGGCCGGGATCATTGACCAGTGCAGAAAGGCGGGGGTGGTGCTGACGCCGGCGGGCTCCACCTATCCCTACCACAGGGATCCCAACGACAGCAACATCCGCATTGCGCCTTCCTTCCCCTCCCTGAGGGATCTGGAAGTGGCTGCGAGGATCATGGCGCTGTCCGTCAAAATGGAGAGTCTGAAAAAACTTCTGGCCGGATAAGCGGGACGACAGGGGAGCGGGAAGCCGTGCCCCTGTTCTTTTGTCATCCGGAAAACAGGGAAAGGCAGAAAGGGGAAGGATGTCCGTGAAAATCATTCATCATGACAAGCTGGTCCGGGACCGGATTCCGGAGATCGTGGAGCGCTCGGGCAGGGAAGCCGTCACGGAAGTGTACACAGAGGAAGAACTGGCCGGGGCACTGGACGCGAAACTCATGGAGGAAGTGCGGGAATATCAGGAGAGCCGCAGTCCGGAGGAACTGGCGGATATTCTGGAAGTCCTGCACGGCATCGCCTTTCACACAGGCCTGAAATGGGAAACCGTGGAGGACGAAAGGAAACGGAAGCGGGATGAGCGGGGCGGTTTCGAAGAGGGAATCCGCCTGGTGGAGGTGCGGATTCCGGATCCTTCATAAAACAGGCGGAAGCCCTGTCCTTTTCCGGACAGGGCTTCCATTGGTTCCGTGCTGAGGGAAAACAGGTCATTCGCCGACCTCCGTCAGCCACAGAAGCTGGGACTCGCTGGGGGCGAGCAGGGCCTGGGAGGCGGGGATCCAGCCGGTGGCGGTGATGCCGGAAGCGTAGGGGGTGGAGAGGGAATCGGTGACGCCGATGAGCAGATTTCCGCTTCTGCGCATCAGCACATAAAAGGTCGTGCCCTCGGGATACGTACCCAGAGCGCCGGCGAACAGTCCCGTATCCTCCCGGAGCACCGTTTCGGAGAGGAGACAGCCCACCTTCAGGGGATGGCGCAGAAGGACACCCGCGTCCCCCGTGCAGGACGGGTCCGATCCGATCGTCCGGAAGGTATCCACCCAGCCCTCAAGACAGGGGAGACGCACGTGCATCATGTCATGATCCACTTCCTGCTCCCGGCAGAGGGTGCCGCTGTACAGAAATCCCAGATGGTTTCCGTAGGCACTGTCCCCGTAGAGATGGGCGCCGGTGAGGTAAACCTGTCCTTCGGGGGGCATGGGCAGGGTCCAGCTGAGCATGCGCTCCCGGGTTGTGGGGAAGGCGGAAACCTTTGTGGTGTCCAGGAAAGCCATGAAGGGAAGGTCCGCATAATCCCACAGGGTGATCTCACCGGCTCCGGTTTTCCGGATGAGCCATTCCTCCGCTTCTCTGACCACGCACAGTCCGGACATGAGGGCAGGGTCCGAGCGGCTGTACCCCAGCATCCGGCAGAGGCAGTCGTTCCCCTCCTGCAGGGTGGGTGCGAGAAGAAAGGTTTCGTACCGCTGCCCGGCGGTATAGGTGAGGGCGAAACCGTCCTGGTCCTTCAGGCAGGTGATGCGGGCGGGGGTGTTCTGACGGATGGCATGCCGGGGCAGGGGCAGAAGTCTGGGCGTGTCCTCCGCTCCCTGGCGGACCAGCATGGCCAGCATTTCCTCACCGTCCTTCTCCATGAGAAGAAGGCCGGTGGCGATCCTGGGTTCTTCCAGGCTTTCCCTGCAGGCGCCGCAGATCAGTGTCCAGCCACGGCTCTCCGCTTCCCGGAGGCAGTCCCTGTACCGGTCGGGACAGACTCCGAGGAATTCCAGAAGCTCAAAATCGTTTCCGTCCAGATGGACATGCATCATCCGGATGGTGCCGTCCCGGTCGGGGGCGGGCAGAAGATGAAAGGACGCATAAAGCCTGTCCCGCCAGAGAAAAATGCCGGGTGTCCACCAGCAGCTCTGTCCGAAGGCCAGATCGAAAAGGCAGTCAAGCGCTTCAGAGGCGGAAAGGGAGGACCAGGGAAGATCCGCCGCGGTTTCCCCCAGCCAGATGACGGCCTTTTCCGCCATGCGCCCGGCGCTTTCCGCTCCCCATGCGGAAAAGGCGTCTTCACATTCCCTCAGAAGTCCCCGGAGTGCGCCTTCCCCCGGCGTGCCCGGAAGTCCCTCAAAGGGTGTGGAAACCCGCTGAACCCGCCCGTCTGCGGAAAAATTCAGGGTATAGCGGAACAGCGGGTCTTCAGGGTCCGACAGGCGGAGGATCCGGCTCTGATCCGCCTGAACCTGCTCTTCGCATGTCCAGTGGAGGATCGACTCGGGATCCAGGTTCAGGCTTTCGGTCATGAACCATCTGGCCGTGGTTTCCGAAGAACGGTTCTCACCCGCGGCCGGACCCATCAGGCACAGAAGAAGCAGAAGAATGAGGAGAAGGGATGAATTGCGCATTCGGGTTCCTTCCTTTCGGGAATCTGGCGGACAGGGAAAGGGCGGATCAGGATCCGGAGCGTCAGAGAAGGGATCGGGAAATGACCCCCTGAGCAGTCTGTCCTTCTGACATGGTTCATTCTGGAGACTGTCAGCCTGTCTGTCAAGGGGATGGAGAGGATCGTGAAAAGCGCACCCCCCGTCCGGGGAGGTGCGCGGAAGGATCAACGGTCCACGGGGATGGGCTGACTCCAGTATTCCTGGTTGAACAGGTCCGTAAACCGGTAGGTCAGAAGGACCGCATCCGGATCCAGCAGGGCAGCGCCCATGGACAGGCCGCTGTTCCAGACCAGGGGATTGCCTATGCGGTGCGTGCCCTGATAGGTATAATCCGGGCTGTAGGTATCACAGAGCAGCTCCACGATATCCCCATCCGCGGGGCCCTCGTCGGACTTGGCCAGGGTGTCCGTCTCCTTTTCGTCATAGATATAGCGGATGCCCGTGATCCATCCGTCGGGATGCTCCCGGTCGAAGGCCACAAGGAGATCCGTCCGTTCGTTGTTGATCCTGGCGGGGATGCGGCCGTGGATGATCAGATCCTCTCCCTCGCCTTCATCATATTCATGATAGTAGGCGGCAAACTGGTCCCCGAGGGTGACCCAGCTCCCGTCCGTCTGGGCGATGAGCCGGCCCTGGGCATCAAAGGTAAAGACGTTGTCCAGGCCCAGATCCAGATACCCTTCCCCGTCCCGGAAGAAGACGTTCTGCTCCGCGCTGTTCACCAGAGCCCATTCCTCCGGGGTGAGGGTGAGACCCATTTCACCCTTTTCCGTCTTCCGGAAGACCAGACGGTCCGGGGAGAGAATGTGGGAGGATACGGTGCTCTGAATGACCTCGTTCTGAAGGGTCCTCTCCGCGAAGAATCCCGTGGAGGGGGAGGAAAGGAAGGCGGTGAGGAGCTGGGAGATCACATCCGGGGAGGAGGCTTGAGCAGATGTCATGATGGAGGAAAGCGGGGAAGCGCTGCCTCCCGTGGCCTGCTGGCCGGAAAGCTCCAGGGCCGCGAAGTCCTGGATGGCCCGGGTGTACTCCTGATCCATTCCGATAGCCCGGTAGGTGTTGACGGCCCTGTCCACACCCTGCAGCTTCCGGTAGGGGAAATAGACGGACAGGCCGTAGGCGTTGGTCATGGAGCCGGAACGGTTGTACTTGACCGCCCCGCGCAGGGCATCCGCCAGAGCCTTTCCTTCCTCGCTGCCCACCCGGAGGCACAGGTCCGTCAGGTCCACCATATCCGCCTTGGAAGAGGCAGCAAACTCACGGGTCAGGGAGCGGGCACCGGACACCTTCCGGTACTGGTTTCCGCGGATCAGGCCGGACACGGAGGAGGAAAAGGCGGTGAGCTTTTCCGGAACGGTGTGGCTCAGTTCCGCCAGGTCCACGACACTGAGGGTGGTGGACTGACCGCGGGTCTGAGCGGCGCAGGCCGACACGAAGTCATCGCAGATCAGCTTTCCGATTTCCGGCGTGGACATGGAGGGATTGCTGCCCAGTTTTGTCAGCCAGTTGGTGTAATACCACCCGATGCCGGGCTCCGTCTCCTCGGAGGCGATCATATAGTCCGCGTGATCGGAGAGCATGAGGCCGTTCTCAACCGTTGCCATGAGACAGGCGTCGAAGCCCACAAAGTCAAAGGTGAGACCGCCGTCCTTCAGAGCCCTGTCGATCCCCGCCAGGGACATGGAGGAGGAGGAGACCCGCTGATCATATCCGAAGCCGGAGACGGCACCCGCGCCGTGATCCCACAGGATCAGACCGTAGCGGCTGGCGGGGAAGCGGCCGGCGGCGTAGCGGATAAAGGAGGAGAGCGTGGACGGGTCTGTCATGGAAGCGGTAGAGACCCTGTCTTCCAGAAGGTTCAGGGTGCCTTTCCGGATCTCCCAGATCTGGTTGACGGAAGAGGAAATCTGTCTGTTTTTCCATCCGGTGCAGCCGCCGGTATAGACAAGAAGCCGGACGCTGTCGGGAAAGGAAGCCTTCAGCATTTCCTGCAGGTCTTTTGTGGCCATGCCTCCGCGGCTTTCCAGGTCCGTGCCGCACAGATAGACCAGGAGGGTCCAGGTATCCCTGCCCTCACCCAGAAGGGTGGTGAATTTCTCCCGGCTTCCGGAAGCCACGCCGGTGTTCAGGCGCGTGGAATCGGTCCGGACCGTTCCGGCCTGGGCGGTGTTCTGGTTCTGGGAGGCAAACCAGCTGCCGCCCAGAACACTTTCCAGGGACTGGGAGGAACCGTTCAGGTACTGGGCGAGGCCGGACAGGGGGCTTCCACCGGAACTGCTCTGTGACGGACTCTGCGGCGGTGCGGAGGAAGGGGAGGAACTGTTGCCGAACAGCCCCAGGAAACGCCCGCCGAAGAGGAAGACCACAACAAGCAGCAGGAGAAGGGGCAGGATGCTGCTCTTTTTCCGGGGAGAGGAAGATGGGGTGGAGGGCCGGGCGGAGGAAGGGTTCGGCCGTGTCCCGCTCCCCTGACCGTTTCCGGAGGGACGGAAGGGATCCCCGCCGCTCTGGGGCCGGGAAGGCCGGGCGGAAGAAGTGCCCGGAGTCCTGAAGGGATCTCCGCCGCTCTGAGGCCGGGAAGGCCGGGCGGAGGAAGTTCCCGGAGCTCTGAAGGGATCTCCGCCGCTCTGGGGCCGGGAAGGCCGGGCGGAGGAAGCACTCGTGGAACTGAAGGGATCTGCTCCGCGCTGAGGCTGGGAAGACCGGGGCGCGGGGCGTTCAGGATGCTGAGAGGACCGGGTGGAAGAAGGGGACGGGGGATTTCCATGGGAAGAGGGGCGCTGACTGTAGGCGTCCTTTTTTCCCACGGGGCCCTGGGTGCTGACGGAATCCTGACGCTCCGGGCCATCGGCCTGGCCGGTCACCCTGCGGACTCGGCCCTTGGGTCCTGACTGAGACATGGGATCGCTCCTTTTCTGCCGGTTCCGTCCGGTGAAGAACTCCGGGGAAGCCGGATGATGCTTGCTGGGGCTGAAAGGATGGGAAAGACCTGAATGGGATCATTATATCACGTTTTTGTCATTCGGTTGACAGACCGCATGAAATGTGAAAGAATACTCCAAAAAAGGAAGAAGTCCTGATGTTCAGGATCATGAAGGAAGCGGGGATCGGATATGCCGCAGGAATATGATCAGGTGAATCCGAAGGCAGGCGGTTTCGGGACTGCCGGTGTACAGTCTCAGGCTCAGCCGGGCATGATGCAGGCGGGGTATCCCATGCAGGGCGGGCAGAATCCCGGAACGGAGGGATTCGGGCAGATGCCGTCTCAGGGCGTTTTCCAGACGGGAAGCATACAGACCGGCGCCGTACAGGGCCGGTTTCAGACTGGCGGATTCCAGTCGGTACCGCCCCAGAGCGGAGGTTTTCAGCCGGTGGTTCCCCAGAGTGGAGGATTCCAGCCCATTCCGCCCCAGGGCGGCTTCCAGCCGGTTCCCCCGCAGGGCAGTTTCCAGAGCGGAGGCTTCCAGCCGGTTCCCCCGCAGGGCAGTTTCCAGAGCGGAGGCTTCCAGCCGGTTCCTCCGCAGGGCGGCTTCCAGAGCGGGGGGTTCCAGTCCGTTCCCCCCCAGGGCGGTGTTCAGCCGGGAACGCCTCAGCATACCGGAGGTTTTCAGACGGGAGGCTTTCAGTCAGGCGGAGGCGGTGCCCGGCAGCTGACGGGCAGTCATCCTGCGCAGACGCCCCAGTCCCACCTGTATGCGGGTCCCGTGGACAACCCTCAGGAGGACGCGCCGGCCATCCCCGTTCCCCAGACGTCCAGGGACGGGAAGAGGAGCGGGCACGGGATTGCCTCAAGGGGAAACCGTCCCCTGATCTTCCTGATTGTTGGACTTTTGCTGCTGGGCGCGTTGATCGCCGCCCTGGCTCTGTTTGTCTTTCCGTCAAGCCGCTCCGGGTATGACGCCAGCAGAGTGCTCCAGGCCATGTACCATCAGGGGCTGCCTGTTCAGGACGCCTTTGTCTTTACACCGGAGACGGACCCGGATCATCTCCTGGGCAGTGACCCCTCCTGCACTTCCAAGGCGGGATTTACGGACCGGAATCTCTCCGGGGGCGGTTCCGTGCTGGAGAACGGCGGCCTGATCGAAGTGTTTGCTTCCCAGGAGAAAGCGGAGGAGCGGATTGCCGTCCTCCAGTCCCAGAGCCAGCAGGTTTCCGGGCGGTGCAGCCAGGTGAACCGGGCGGTTCTCCGGCTCAGTCCCAACATGGAAAACAGCCAGGCAGTGCTCTATGAGACAGCCCTCCGGACCATTTTCGGAAAGTAATACGGTAAACCGGGAGTGAATCCCGGTTTTTTCGTGTCAGACCGCTGAAAAAAGCGGGATCTTTCCGCGGAGATTCCGGGACACATGAAGGACTGAAACAGAGTTGGGAGATACCGCAAAAATTCTGTAACAAATTTGTCATAAACCTATGGACAAAATCCCAAAAAGGGATATAATACCTTCAAAGCCACCGACGCATGAGCGTCAGAATTGAGGAGGAGAATCCATGAGCAAACGGTTAATCACACTAGCTGTTACTGTTTCCCTTGTGTTTGCGATGTTTATTCCTGCATTCGCATCGGCTGATCTGATGTTTGTGGTCACCCAGAACGGGAAGGGCCTGAATGTGCGTGATTATCCCAGCACGGACGGCAACAAGATCGGTTCCATTCCCTACGGCGGCCAGGTCTGGGTGGATCATTTCCTGTCCAACGGCTGGGCGGACATTGTCTGGGGAAGCATCGGAGACGCCTATGTCATGAGCCGTTACCTGGAGTGGTACGAGCCCGGCCCCGCCCCCACGGCTGCTCCCACCTCCACCAAGAAGACCACCACCAAGTTCACGGAACTGAACAATGAGTTCAAGAACGCCCGGTTTGTGACGCCCTACACCGTGACCGTGCGTCCTGCCCGTGCCAGCGGCTGGGTGAACCTGCGCTGGGCGCCCAACCAGTACACCGAACTGATGACCACCTATCAGGATGGTTACAAACTGCAGGTGCTTGCCGAGCTGAAGGACTGGCGTCAGGTCGTCGATCCTGACACCGGGCTGACCGGATTCATTCACAAGAAGTTCCTGCAGTGATGCGGACCTGAAAGACTGCGAATTAGGAGGCAAGTAATCATATGAAGAAGATTCTGTCTGTTGTGCTGGTTCTGGCACTGCTGCTGGGATGCGCTTCCGCCCTTGCCGAGGCACCTGCCAAGGAAAAGCTGGGCGTCATCAGTGTGAATGGACAATATACCATCCAGGCCGCACTGCCTGAGGGATACAAAGTGGCTGTGAGATACGCGGATGTGCTCTATGTCCGTGCCGCGATTACCAAGGATGAGAATTCTCCCAAGATGGAGCTGTGCGTGGCCTATGAAGACACCAACTCCGATGTGGAGCGTCTGAATGATCTGAGCGATGATGATCTGGCTCTCCTGGAAGTGTCCTTCCTTGACCAGAATGATGTGGAAATCGAGTATCGCGAGACGGCAGCGGGCACCAAGCTCATGGTTGTCCGGGAGACGGGGGATGACCAGGACTTCGTGGTTGTCTTCTCCATCTATAAGGGCTGTGACGTGGAACTGAAGCTCATTGCGCCTGAAAACGCTTCCGTGACGGAAGAGCAGGTTCAGCAGTGCGTGGATTTCCTCAGCAATCTGGACTTCGTGCCTGCGAATTGATTCCGCTTTGACAGAGATCTGGAAATCTGAAACCGGAAGGATTCTGGCTGACCTTCGGAGGGACGGATTTCCGTCGTCCTCAGGTCCCGGGGAGAAAAGAGAATTGTTTCCGGGGATGAACTGGCTCTTCTCAACGGAAACGTCGGGGCCATCGGGAAACTGCCGTGTCGTTTGACACGGCAGTTTTTGATGCGGTGGGACAGGAACAGGGCACGGAAAGAAAGGATTCCCTTCGGGACAGGCAGCAGGGCATACCTCCCCCGGCGGCAGAGGATGGAAACGCGGCAGGCAGAGATGAGAGGCGGTTTCCGGCGTCCGCAGAGGGCCCTTCCGGCCGGGAGGCTGAAACGGGAATGAGATTGCATTCCGGGGGAATATGCTGTATAATCCACCGCGACGCACTGAGGTGTGACTAATCATCTGGAGGGAAACGCATTATGAAGAAGCTTCTAGCGGTGCTGATGGCGCTGGCAATGTTCGTGCTGCCCGTCATGAGCTTCGCCGAGGGTGCCCTTGGCGAGGATAACGAGAATGTCGTGGAAAAACTGATCCAGAGTGGCAAGATGGTCGTTACGGAAGCAAAGATTGAAATCGGCGACCTGGACAAGGCCGGCATGCTGGGTGAGGAAGAGACCAAGGCTCTTCAGGATCTGGCAGCAAAGCTGACTTTCATGTTCGGCAGGCAGTCCAACGGTGGCACCTTTGTTGTGAGACTGGAGGATGAACCGATTCTGCACATTGGCTGCCGTGCCGATGCAGATGCTTTCCTGCTGGGCTCCAATCTCCTGGGCGACAAGGTCCTGACCGTGAAGGCGGAAGATATTGAGCAGATGATGGGCAATATCGCCGGCGGTGCTGAAGCCGCAGCCTCCCTGAACATGGAAAAGACTGCCGCTGCCCTGCAGGCTGTCATGACCGAAGCCATGAAGGTTGAGCAGGTGACCGAGTGGGAAGAGAACTCCGATGTGCCTGCGACTCTTATGAGCGTGAGTCTCACCGGTAAGCAGATGGCGGACGTGCTCCGTGCCGCCCTGGAAGATCTCCAGCCCGTGGTGGAGAGCCTGGCTGCTTATGGCATGAAGGTGGACATGGAAGCTCAGGAAGCGCAGCTGAAGCAGCTGGAGGAAAATACCAACGTGCTGGCTGTCATTGACATCTATTCCACTGCTGAAGGCCAGGTTGCGGCCTTTGAGGTGACCATCCTTGACGGAACCGAGGCTGCCGGTGAAGTTCTGTATGTGGTGGGCTATCATAATTCCACGGATGATCCCCGGAGCGGAACCCTCGTCTGCAAGTTCGGTGCAGGCGAAAATGCGCCCGTCTGGGCGCTGAATGTCGTCAGTTCTCCGGATCATACCCAGAATGTTGCCACTCTGGAAATGAACAATCCTGAGAATGGCTGTAGCACCCTGATTGTGACCGCTGAGTCTGAGCGTGAGGCAGATGAGGCTGAGAATCATCTGGTCGCTCAGTTCTATGCCACTGATGCGGAAACGATTATGAATGATCCGCAGGTTTCTCCGGTGATGACCCTGGTCGTGGGTTCCGAAAGAGAGATTGAGAACGGCGAATTCAGCGCTGAGAGTTCTCTGAGTCTGTTCAACGGCGACGTTGAAGGGACCCTGCTGTTCACCCTGAAGGAGGTTACCAAAACCCAGGAAGCCGATGACAGAAAGCCGGAGAATG
This sequence comes from uncultured Eubacteriales bacterium, assembly GCA_902774025.1. Taxonomy (GTDB): domain Bacteria; phylum Bacillota; class Clostridia; order Christensenellales; family Aristaeellaceae; genus UBA2943. The sequence goes on along the minus strand of CACYGY010000051.1, from coordinate 12,777 downwards.
CCCAGATGGTGAATGCTCTGACTCTGACGGAAGAAGACATCCAGGAACTTGGAACCACCGCTTTCCTGAATATCATGGAAGTCGTGGGCAAGCTGGTTGGCGGTCTGCCTGAAAGCATGCAGCAGATGATCATGGGTTCCATGAGCGCGACGAACTAACAACTGAACAGATCGGACGCGGGACTGCAGGAATGCGGTCCCGTATTTTTTTTTGTGTGCTCACGCCGTGGTTCCGGGTGCTGCAGGGCAGATCAGTCAGGTGAGGCAAAACACGCGGCGAAATCAGGATGTCTGTTCACCCGGAAACCCTTAAGAAGGAATCCGGGATGCCGGGAGAGTGACAGCATTGAATCATGACCGGCCGGATGCCTCCCCTGCCTCCCGGGGGAAAAAAGGAATATCACAGAAGGATGGGGCGGGACACGAATGGTTTTCTCCGGAAAAAACTTGCAATCTTCCGCTGATTTTCATACAATCACATGGATATGATGTTGCGTATCTTCGTCCGTGTACAGCGGGATGAAGCATGGATGGCGGGAGGGATTCCCTTCCGTCTGTTCCGGAGCGCGAAGGTGACGGGGGATGACAGCATGCCGGAAACGAATGATCCTGTCCGTTTCATCAGGCAGATGTCATATCCTGTATGAGTCCCGGGATCTTTCCGGGACATCGGTGAATTCCATCCCATGAATGAAACTCATCCGCTTCCGAACTTCGGTTCTGTGCCCTGAGGGGTGCGAGAAAGGAGACAGACAGTGCGCTTTTCGGCATGGCTGAGACTTTTGTTCCATATTCCGGACAGACGCCCCAGGGCAACGCTTCCGATCTACAGGGAAGTCAAGCAGTTGGAAGACGGTGATGCGGCGTGGGTGAAGGAAATCTCCGAACTGGCGGAATGGTGGCATCAGCTGCTTCAGGCGGATCAGTATGTGCCCGGCAGTGCTTACCGGCACCGCATGAAGAGCATGAAGGCAGTCCTTCATCGTCTGGAGGGGCGGGAGGACTGGATTCAGGAACATGTCTCTCCCCAGGTGATTCAGGCCTTGGGAGATTTCAGAAAGCCGCAGGCCTGCGTGGACGCCCATAACCACAAATACGTGGAGAAGGCGCTGATCACGCAGAAGGATATGCTGGATCATCTGCTGGATCCGGTGGACCCGGAGCTGATGCTGGATGAGGACCAGCGGCGCGTGGTTCTGTGTGATGAGGATTACACGCTGGTGGTCGCCGGGGCCGGCGCGGGAAAAACCATGACGGTGGCAGCCAAGATCCGCTATCTCGTTACCTGCCGTCATGTGGACCCCAGCAGGATCCTGGTGATCACCTTTACCCGGAGAGCCGTGGAGGAACTGAGAGACAGAATCCAGAAGTCCATGGGCATTTCCTGCCCCATTGCCACCTTCCATTCCACGGGCAACGCCATACTGCATCATGTGGATACGCTGCCCTTCAGGGTGGCGGATGACAGGATGCTGTGGGCCACGATCCGGAATTATCTTGGCACGGTCGTGATGAAAGAGCCGAAGCTGGTCCGGCCCCTGCTGCTGTTCTTTGCCACCTATCTGGATCAGGTGCCCACGGATCAGGGACTGGACACCTTCCTGAGGCATCACGCCCAGGCGGACTATTATACCCTGCGTTCCCTTACGCAGGACTGTGAGCATCAGCTGATGGACCGTCAGAAGCACACGATGGTCACCATTCAGCAGGAGGAGGTGCGCTCCGCTCAGGAGGCGGAGATTGCCAACTTCCTCTATCTCCAGGGCCTGGATTATGTGTATGAGCCTGTCTATCCCTACAGAATGCCGGGCTCCGAAAAGCCCTATACACCGGATTTCCTGGTCATCCAGGGGGATCGCAGGGTCTATCTGGAGCATTTCGGCATCTCCCAGGGGGGAGAGAACAGTCTCTATACCGCAGACGAGCTGGACCGGTACCGGAAGGCCATCCGGGACAAGATCCAGCTGCACCATCAGCATGGGACGGAACTGATCTATACCTTCTCCTCCTATCAGGATCACCGGGGACTGGAAGATCATCTCCGGGAAGTGCTGCTTCACGCCGGGTTCGTCTTTAATCCCAGGGATCCCGGGACGGTGGTGGACAGAATCCTGAAGGAAGACCAGAACTACAAGGTGGAGAAGCTGGTGAACCTTCTGGGGCGGTTCCTTCAGAATTTCAAGACCTGCGGATTCGGGGAAAAGGATTTTGACAGGATGCGCCGGAGCACGGACAATGTGCGGACGCATGTGTTCCTGGAGATTGCCCAGGCCTGCTATCTGGAGTATGAACGGGTTCTCAGGGAACAGGGCATGGTGGACTTCGCGGACATGATCAATGAGTCGGCCCGGGTCCTGAAGGATGTGGAGCATCAGCGGATTCAGCTGCCCTTCGAGTATGTGATCGTGGACGAATACCAGGATATTTCCCGCCAGCGGTTTGACCTTGTGCAGGCACTGCGCAATGCCACCTCCGCCAGAATCCTGGCCGTGGGGGATGACTGGCAGTCCATCTATGCCTTCAGCGGCAGCGACATCACCCTCTTTACCCACTTCCGGGAGAAAATGGGCTATGCGGCTGTCCTCCGCATTGAGAATACCTACCGTAATGCCCAGGAAGTCATTGACGTGGCAGGGAATTTCATTCAGAAAAACCCCGAACAGATTCAGAAAACCCTGCATTCCCCCAAATCCATCCATGATCCCATTCTCATCTTCCCCTACAGCACCAGAGGCCGCAGGAACGGAGAGGACCGGAGAAGCGGCGAGAACTATGCCCTTTCCGCCGCGGTGGAGAGGATTCTGGAGACCATCCGGACATATGCTCAGGAAGAGGGCGTGAACTGGGGCGAGATCCTGCTGCTGGGCCGCTACGGATACGACGGGGAGCGTCTGGAACGCTCCGGGCTGTTTGAGTATGAGCGCCGGGGCGGCAGGGTAAGGAGTGTCAAGTATCCGGATATGTCCCTGACCTTCATGACCGCTCATTCCTCCAAGGGACTGGGATATGACAATGTCATCATTCTCAACGGGAAAAACGCGGTCTATGGTTTCCCATGCAAGGTGGAGCAGGATCCGGTTCTGAATCTTGTGGAACACCAGGACCGGTCCATGGACTACGCGGAGGAGAGGAGACTCTTCTATGTGGCCCTGACCCGGACCAGGAACCGGGTGTATCTCACCACGCCGGAGGACGCACCCTCCGAGTTCCTGCTGGAGATTGCCAGCCAGGATCCCCGGGTGCGGGTGATGGGGGACTGGTTCCCGGGAAAGAAGGGACCGACGTTCCCCGGACGCGCCTGCCCTGTCTGCGGTTTCCCCCTGCAGCTCAGGTACCGGGAGGGCCTGGGACTCCGGCTGTACATGTGCACCAATGAACAGGAAGTCTGCGGCTTCATGACCAACGATCTCGCCGGCGGCAAGCATTCCATCCGCAAATGTGACGCGTGCCAGGACGGGTATCTGATCGTCAAGCGCGGCCCGAACGGGAAGCCCTTCCTGGGCTGCACGGAATGGAAGCCCAACCGTAAGGGCTGCAACCGGACAGTGTCCCTGGAAACGGAGGAGAATGAACCGCTTCCCGAGATTCCGGTCAGTGTCCATGCGGTGAAGGAGGAAAAGACGGAACAGAAACCCGAGGAACCGCCGGTGCACCGGGAGCGGGAGATCATTCCCTTTGTGCTTCTCAAGCCGGTGGTGGTGGACGGGCTGGAACTGAATCAGGCCCTGCACGGCATTCTTCAGACAGTCTCCGATCTTTCCATGGAATCCTTCCCGGATGAACAGGAACTGGTTCTGACCCTGAGGGGGGAGAAAGAGGCGGCGAAGAAGAGCAGGGAGGTTCCTCTGTACGGCTTCCTCAGGGATGTGCCTGAGGCACGGGTCCGGACCATGATTCAACCTTCAACAGTCAGCACTATGACCAGAAGATGACCATGGGACTGCTGCAGGCCCTGCGGAACAGACTGGAAAAGACAAAATAAAAAAGAGGCGTCTGATAAAATGGTCCCAGTTTCGAGGACAGCACTTTGACAGTGTTGGTCCCATGAAACTGGGGCCATTTTTTAATAGAGGAGAGGGCAAATGAAGCGCTTCACAGAACATGAGATGGAGATACTCCGGGCAAATCCAAACGTAAAATTTGTCCGGGAAAACAGACTGGATCTTACTTTTGCGTTTCGGGTTCAAGTGTATGAACAATGGGAGAAAGCACCATCGATAAAGACAATACAGGCTGCATTGGAAACCGCGGGAATCAGCAGGAATCTTGTCGGAAGACCGTTTATTGATAAGCTGCATAGAACCTTTCGAAGACACGGGAGGCCATCCCGGGGCCGAAGGGGATTCCGGGCGCAGCATACCACCTCTCAGCAAACGGATGAAATCCTCCTGGCCTCAGGCAAATTTGTCCGGTACGGTAACAGCATCCGGTTTTCAGACGAGTTTGCGAGGGAACTTGCCCTGAATTATCCGGAGCGTTCAGTGGAAGATGGAATCCGCGATGCGGGAATCGATCCACAGCTTGTCGGGTATCAGCGAATTTACCAGATGGAACGGAGATTGAAAGGTGAAGGAAGAGCGAAAATCAAAAGCCCGGAAGAGCAGCGTGATTACACTGAGGAGGAAGTGGCCGTCATTGCTCTTCATCCATATACAAAAAGGGTTTCAAAGAAGCGTCTGCAGTTTGATCCGGAGCTGTATCAGGAGGCATCTGTTCTTGCAGACAACGGCGTGAGTATGAAACGTATCCTGGAGGTCTATGAGATTCCTGTCCAGTGGCTGACCGTTTCCGGACTCACGCGAATGAAAAGAAGGATTCGTTATTCGTCATCTTGTCAGACCGGGCAGATGGAAAAAAAGCTGGACCAGTGGACCGCAGACCGGAGAGATACCTTTCTGCGCATCCGGTACCACCGTATGAAAGAGCTGGAGCAGATTGCTGCAGACAACTGGAAAAAAGTGAATGAAGCCTTCCCCGGGCTGAACACCTGTGGGAAGAAAAGAATCTGCGAATGGATACGGGATGAAGTTCCCAGGGAAGAGCAGGGCATTCATTCACTGTCGGGAATCCTGAAGGCGTCCGGAATCACGAGAAGTCTTTACTACCGGGCAGTTGGCCAGGAAACCTACACGGCTTACAGGGTCATGAAGGAGCAGCAGGATCGTGAGGACGGGAAACTGATCCGAAAGGTTGTTGAATATGGAGGTTATCCCAAGGGAACCAGACAGGTATACATGCAGATGAAAATGCGTACCGGGAAGCACATGGGACTGAGTAAAATACGGCGTCTGATGAAAGAAATGGATCTTCTTTCAGCGGTGCGCAGACCTCATCCCGAACGAAACGGAATCCGGGAACTGACCAGGCGAAACGTGAAACCCAATCTGTTGAAATGGCGCTTTCGTCTTCACCGCCCCGGTGAGGTGACGCTGACGGATGTGACCTATATGAAGCATGGCGACAACTGGCTTTCGTACGGATCAGCCGCTATTGATTCCGTCTCCGGGAAAGTGCTGGCCTTTCATGTCAGCAGCTTCAATGATCTCGATCTGGTGGAAGGAATGGTCCGTGCGCTGCCTGCAGAGGCAGTTTCCGAAGGGATCAGACGAATGTTTCACTCAGATCAGGGTGCCCTGTATCTGACGGACCATTTTCAGGCTCTGATCCGGGAACTGGGTTACCAGCAGTCCATGTCCAAACGCGGGAACTGCTGGGACAATGCACCGCAGGAATCCTTCTGGGGGCACTTCAAGGATGAATGCAGATACAGGGATGCTCAAAGCACCGAAGAACTGCAGGCTCTTGTCCAGTCCTATATCCAATACTACAACGAAGAAAGAGGCCAGTGGACCAGAAACCGGATGACGCCCGCTGCATTTGAAAGATATGTCAATGAGATGAGTGAGGAAGCGTTCAGGACCTGGCAGACGGCAGAGGAGCAGAAATACCAGACAATGAAGCAGAAAGCTCAGGAAAAGGCCATTCAGCGTTTCAAATCGCTGGGACCCGAATGATTTCCGGCTGTTTGGTCTGCGTTGAGAAAGACCGGTCTTCTGAAAGATATGAATTGGCCGGGACTACCCCGGCCGTACCGGCCTTCCCGGGGATGAGCATCTTTTCCCGATTCCGCAGCGAATGATGTATAATGGGGCGGACTGAAACCGCTGAATGATGATGAATGTCAGGAGGATCTGCACCATGTCGAAAGTTACCCGCACAACTGTACCCGCAGTCACGGAAGAAGATATCGATGACGCCTCTGTCAGCCAGCTGGAAGGAAGCCTTCCTGACGAGGGTTTGATCGATCTTTTGGATAACCCCTTTATCTACGCGATTCACGGCAAAAGAATTTTCTACACGAAGGACTTCTACATCGCCATGTACAAGAAAGTTCATGACGAAAAGATGACTGCCATCCAGGCTTATGAGGCACTGGGATTTCCAGTTGCACGGCTCGGCACTGAACGGGCTCGGCAGGCTGCAAAGAATGCGATGGCCAAGGCGGAAAAAAACGAACTGTTCACAACGGATCCGGCCAGTTACGACGGCTCCATTCCGCTGGAACAGATGGGCCCGCTGAACCCGAGTGAACTCTGCGCCTATCTGACTGCTCGGTGCACGTACCTCGAAAGTCTGGTGGAGGTACAAAAAAAAATCCCGTCAATATTGGCGGAAATGTCTATTTCTTCGAGGAATCCTGCCAGAAAGTAAATGCATTTCAGGTCATGCAGAATTATCTTGACAGTTCCTGGTACCACAAGCATCCCATGGATATCACCGAAGTGTGCCACATGTTTCACGTTTCAAGATCCGGCTATTACGCATGGTACCGGAAGCAGAACGACAAGGAAGCGCAGAAGAAACGGGAAGAGTACGAAAAGGAAATGTGCCGAAAGGTAAGACACATTATCTCCATCCTTGGCTACACACCCGGCAAGAGGACACTGTCGTCCTGTTTCCGACGGTTCTACAACGAACAGGTCAGCGTCAAACGCTGCAGACGTCTGTTGAAGGAAATGAATCTGCAGGCGAACCGTCCAAAGAAAGACGCCTACAAGCACCAGGCCACTCATGACCATGAATATGCAGCGCCCGCAGACAACGTCCTGGAGAGACAGTTCTTTATTGGACCCCGGAAGGTTATTCTGACGGATATTACCTATCTCTATTACGGCCCGAACAGGGAACCCTTCTACGTGTGCTGCTTCCGGGATGCCTATACCGACGAAACACTGGGAAAGAAAACCAGCAGGAATATGGACATTGACAGTCTGGTGAAACCTGCTTATGAAGAGATGATGCGCGGCCATGAAGCGGAACTGAGACATGCCGGTGTCTATCTCCACTCGGATCAGGGCTCACAGTATATGTCGACCACCTTTGAAAAGCTGCTGACCGACGACGGCTTTATTCATTCGGTTTCGGGACGCGGTGTTTCTCTCGACAACTCGCCACAGGAATCGTTTTTCGGACGCATGAAGGCGCGGATTCTCGACCTGGTTGCTCTTGCTCCGGATTTTGAAACAGCATCCAGGCTGGTGGAAGGATTCCTCCACCAGCATGATACCGCTGTTCCGCAGTACCGCCTGGGTGGCCTGACGCCCGTGGAATTTTACCAGTATGCAGTCACCGGTATCTATTCCTCCACCGAAGGATATTACGGTGTAAGCCAGGAAGATCTTCGCAGGGTTGACCAGCTGATTCAGGACCGCAGAAAGGAAGCCGAGGCAAAGGCAGCCAAAGTCAGAGAGCAGTCAGCCAGGGCAAAAGAGAACAGCCGGTTTCGTCCGGGAAAGGATCCGGAGAGTGTCATCCGTCGGGATATTCGGATTCTGGAGAAGGAAGAAAAGCGCTGGGAAGAGCAGCAGAAAGCGGCAGAAGCAGAACGGGGCGTCCTGGCCCAACTGATTGAAAGAGCCGAACGTGCTCTGGAATTTGTGAAGAGAGCCAGTGAAGAGCTGCGTGAAAAGCTGCGCACCCGTGAAGAATGGCACAAGCATCCCGAATTGTCCTATATCTTTGCCATGGATGGAATGTTCTGATCTCCCGGTCCTGCGGTCCGGTTTCACCTGTCTGCCTTTCACCGGAGGTCAGACGGTCTGATTCACCCTGTTCAGAAGATCCTCGTTCCAGTCTTTCCTGACCGGGAGAAGATATTCCAGATTTGGGTTCTGTCTTCGGCAGTGTTCACCGGCAGCGTCATTGTCCACGGCAAGAATCGTCGGTACCTGTTTGCTGATCCGGTCGATGGCCGACTGATTACAGACACCGGCAATGCTGACAAACGCGGCCTGTTCCTTCTCACCGTCCATGGCATGAAGGACACAGAGACTGACGGCGTCAATGGCAGCTTCGCAGATGTATGCTTTTTCCACTCTGCTTTTCGTGTTTGTCATGCTCCAGAAACCGTCAGGCCGCATTCGGCGAACACTGTGGAACACAGTTCCGGAGTACGTCCCCCGAAGTTCACAGAAATCTTTGGCCCGGCTGAGGAATACGGCATTGCCGGTGGATTTCTCCTGATAGAGCAGACCTTCCCGCATGAGTTTACCAATGACTTCTTTGGGAATGCCTCTGTGGAGCAGATAGGCAAAAACGCGCCTGCAGGGTGGCTCGTCAGGTACAGGGAGATGAAAAGTGCCTTCCACGATATCCGCTTCGGCCGGAGCGGGAACACTGAGTTTCCCCTGCATGACAGGTCCGACGGTCATGTCTGTCCGGGTCAGTGCGGCCACGGCTTCCTGAAAGCTGTAGCCCATATACCTCGTCAGAAAGTCGATGGAATTTCCCGTTTCCCCGGTGGAAAAGCGAGTATAGCCTGAATAACCGGGTTTGGTATACAGGCTGGATTTCCGTTTCAGTCGGACACAACCGGGTGAGACCCGAATCTCTTCCGGGTGATGCGTTTGCATGAATTGGGCAAGGTCAGTTTTTCTTGCCTGCTGAATGAGTTTCTGTTCCATGATGACCTCCAAAAATGCTTCCGGATGAAGCAGCTTCCGGATGACATTGTAGCGGTAAACGGGAGGAACAGCACATTTCGCAAATTGAAAGCCAGGTCCGATGGATTCATGTTGGACAGTTGCAGTACAGGATCCTGACTTCGGATGGATATTCTGCGGCAATGAAAGAAAATGAGTTTGATCACTTCCATGGCCGAAGAGCGTGGAATGGCGGCAAAGGGATGCGGGAATGGAAAAAAATAAGGAGGGAGACCCGGTACCACACCGAGTCTCCCTGCAATGGGGTCAACTGTCTAAAATATGTCCTTGATTATCCCGAGGAATAAACTATCCCGAGAAATTCCCTGTTTTAGCGTAAGATAAGGGGTTCAAGTGCAAACTATCGGGATAGTCTTTATCAGTTGTCTTCTTTCCGATATGATTGCTGTTGCAGTAAAACAGTTTTCATATGCAGAAAGGAGCAAGTATGGAAGAAAAGAAAACACTGCATCAATTGGTCGATGATGTCATATCGGACATGGAAGCGACCGGCTTTTCAAAAGACAGTATTGCTGTGTATCGATGCGGGTTTAACCGAATACTCGCTATTGCAGACAAAGAAGGTGATTCCACTTACAATCAAAGTACCAGAGACAAATTCCTTAACGACGCGTTGTATCTTTCCAATGGAAAATACTGTGATTCTCGCCGTAAGCTCCATAACCGTTGTGACAGGATCATCACAAGTTTCATTGAGACAGGGAGGATGGAATGGGGCAGTCATCCCAAAAGGAAAGATTACGCTTTGGAAACGAAAGGTATGAAAGAAGCACTCTTAAGGCTCGACGCCGAAATATCAGACAAAAGGCTTAAAAAAGGAACCAGAGCTGTCTACATGTCTTTTGTTCATGGTTTTTTGAAATATCTAGAAAACAGAGGCTTGTCGGGGCCGCTACAGATCAAAGCTGGCGCCATCACTGGTTTTATTGTGTATATTTGTGAGAATCACTTAGACCCAGGCAGTCTTCGTGCTGGTCTTCCAGGGTTGCGTCTCTTCCTTTCCTTAAATAACCTCGGACACTTAATAGTAGAAATCCCGGTTCATCTTCCGAGAAAACGGGACATTCTCGATGTGTATTCGGACGATGAGTATGCGTTACTGGATTCATTCATCGAAAGTGGTGAACTGACATACCGTAACCGGGCAATCGGAATTATTGCAATTGATACCGGCCTCAGGTCTGTCGATATCCTTGGGTTGAAGAAACACAGTATTGATTGGAAACATGAACTCATTCACGTTGTACAGGAAAAGACGGAATTCGCCTTCGATGTACCGTTAACAGCAAGGATAGGGAACGCCCTTGCTGATTATTTACTTAAAGAACGTCCTGTGTCAGATTCGGAATACATTTTCCTTTGCGAGAGAACGCCTCATAGTCCGATGATATCATCGTCGGGATGTCGAAAAGTTCTCTGTAAGATTATGAAAGGAGCCAACATTGATTGTTCAAACCGATCTACTGGCACAAGACTTACACGGCATAGTGCCGCATCGAGACTTGTACGCAAGGAAGTGCCGCTCCATGTGATTTCAGATGCACTTGGACATAAGAATCCAGAAAGCGTTCTTGTATATCTCACCACCGATGAGAAAAAGATGGCGGAATGCACTCTGAACCTTCCTCCCGTGAAAGGAGGCGCAAAGGGGTGAATTCTATACTCCATGAGAACGCAGACCGATTTATCCGATACAAGCATTCGATGGGATATTCGTATGTTCAGGGCGAATACGATTTGAAACGATATGTCACATATACAGATGAACATTACCCTGATGTAACTGTGCCAGGTAACGAGGATATCAATTCATTTCTTTCTATTTACGTCCTCCCCCCAAAAAGAACAACTAAGCCAGAACCCGAGCCTCCGTATTTTTTTCTTGAGTCTGAAATCGAAGCCTTCTTCTCAGAATGCGACAGCATGAAAGCGTATCCTCATCTAAAGGGCAGGGAAACCGTAATGCCAGCATTATTCAGGCTCCTCTACTGCTGTGGAGTGAGGTGTGGCGAAGCGAGAACTTTGAAATGTACCGATGTACATCTCAATGAGAAATATATTGACATTCGCCTGTCAAAGGGACCTAAAAGCCGCAGGCTGTTCATTACCGACGAGCTTTCTGAATACCTGCAGAATTACGAAGAAAAAATACGTCTGATATTTCCTGAGAGGGAGTATTTTTTCCCATATCGTGAAGGATGCTACGGTTCCGGAGCCATTGCAAGCACGTTCAATAGGGTCTGGTATGCTGCATTTCCGGATTTTGTGAGAAACGGCCGTCCCCGTGCTTATGATTTCAGACACCATTTCGCTTATGCCAACATCAACCGTTGGGTTGCCGAGGGAAAGGACGTCAATGCGATGATCCCGTATCTTGTGCGGTATATGGGACATAAAACTCTTGACGAGACCTTGTATTACTTTCATTTTGTCCCCGAGTTCTTTCCTGAATACAGGAAGATCTCAGCTCCGTTGGAATCGATTTTGCCGGAGGTGGATGATGAGTAATACACAGGATGATTCTATGAATACTGCTGTTTTTTGGCAGACATCGAGAGATTTTCTTTATGTACATCACGAGAAAATACGAAAATCCAGCACGAACACCGTTAAATCGTATAAAACAGGAATTAACCAGTATATTAACTACCTTGAAACAGAGATGGGTAAAAAGCGGGAAGGCATCTGTTTTAATGACTTCAGAAGGGAAAACCTCAAATCATATACAGACTGGATGATTGAGAAAAAATTGGCTGATAAAACCTGTAATCTCCGTTTGACAGCACTCCATTCTCTTTTAGAGTATGCGGCATATGAGCATGCTGATGTAATGGCAGTTTATATCAATGCGCTGACTGTAAAAGGCGTGAAACTCAAGGACAAACCTATTGAATTTTTTGAAAGTACGCAGATGAAGGGATTGCTTGAGGCTCCTGATATCACTACTCTGACCGGGAGAAGGAACCGCATGATTCTGGTCATGTTCTATGATACAGGCGGTAGGGTGCAGGAAATCCTTGATTTGACAGTCGGAAGCCTGCACCTTGAATCCAATGTCCCTTATGTAACTCTCCACGGAAAAGGAAATACTTTCAGAAACGTTCCGCTGATGGATAAAACCGTCCGCCATTTAAAAAATTATCTCAGGGAATTTCACAGCAAGACTGTGGATAATGCTCTCCCGTTGTTTTATGCTCGTACACATGGAAAGTTACATCCGCTTTCGCCAGATAGCATGGAAAAACTGATAAAAGATAGCTCAAAAAAGTGTATCGATAACGGCATTGATATGCCTGCATCATGCCATTGTCATATGATAAGAAAAACAAGGGCTATGGACCTTTATCAAGCAGGGATGTCGTTGGAACATATACAGCAGCTGCTTGGGCACAAACATATATCAACCACTTCAGGTTTCTATGCCTTTGCCACACTGGAAACATTGTCTAAGGCTATGAAAAAAGCCGGTAACGAAAGCGGGACTACTGAAAAATGCTGGATGGATGAAGCTACGCTTGAAAAGTTATACTCGCTTTGATATTTACAACTATCCCGATAGTTGGCCAAGCGAATGTTATCATAATAAGCTTTTCAGGGAAAACGTCGGGATAGTTTATTCCTCGGGATAATCGGGGCTATCCCGATATCGGGATAGCCCTGACTTTGGGACCAGTTCATGAATCACATGTTCAGACGCCTTTTCCTATGCTCTGGAGCCCCATTCCGGGGGATCGGTGCTGTCCCTGCCGTCATAGCATTCCGGGAACAGACCCGCG
>CACYGY010000050.1 GCA_902774025.1 uncultured Eubacteriales bacterium | reverse complement strand
AGATTGAGGCAGATGAGAGAGGCCCTTCATCTGACACAGGCAGACGTAGCAAAGGTTCTGGAGGTCACTCCTGTGACGATCTCGAAAATCGAAAACGGAGGCACATCCCTCCGCCCCGCAGCTGTCTCTCTGATTTGCAAAACATACGGGGTGTCTGAAGAATGGTTTACAAACGGGACCGGGCCCATGCTGATCCAGGCACCGGCAGAACCTTCTATGGAAGGGCTTTCGCCCAATGCGCAAGCCAGCATAGATAAGATCATGGAGAGATTTCAGACACTCTCAGAGGAGCAGAAAGACTTTACTCTCAAGTATGTAGAGAACCTTGTAGATTCGCTGATCAAATCCAATGAATCTAAGAACTAAAAAAAGCCCGCCAGGTATGAAGCATGGGTAAGATTTACCGGAAGAAGTCATCATAGAAGGAGGTCACCATGCAAGACAGAGCTATAGCAGACCGATTCAGGCAGATGCGCAAGGCACTCCATTTGACACAGGCAGATGTAGCCAGGGTTCTGGGAGTCACCCAGGTGACGATCTCGAAGATTGAGAATGGAGGCACATCCCCCCGTCTCGCGGCGATCAGCCTGATCTGCGAAACATACGGTGTGTCCAAGGGATGGCTTATAAATGGAACCGGTCCCATGCTGGCACCGGATCCAGAACCGGCTGAACCGGATCCGGGAGAGCATCAGCCTGAAATACTGACATTCTGTGAAGCGGTGATGACGTCTTTCCTTAAACTCACGAATGAGGAGAAGGGAACGGTGCTCAGATTCATTCGTGATATCTCGAACTCGATGAGTGATCCTGACGAAGAGCAGAGATGAAGGAAGGCCCGCCAGGCATCTGGTGGGCCTCTTGGTTTCGTATTCAAACAAACCGACAAACTGAACCCGTTTTTGAAGGGCCGAATTATCACTTTACACAGGCCTGAGGATGGTTTATCATCTATAGGAAGAAGTCATCTCATAAGGAGGCCGCCATGTGGGAACGATTAAGGAAGCTTAGGAAAGAACTGGGGCTTACCCAGACGGAGATGGGCGCCCGGATCGGGTGCTCGTTATCCACAATGTGCAGACTGGAAAGCGGGAAATACGAAATCAGTGACTATATAGTCAGGCTGATCTGCGTGACTTGGAACGTCAACCGTGACTGGCTGGTCAATGGTACTGGGGATATGTTTACCGATGCCAGTGCCGCTCTGCAGTACACCATAGATGACGTATTTAATCGCCTGAAAAACGCATGCCGGAGACTTACCTCGGAACAGCAGGAAGCCGTGATCCTCTATATCCAGAATGTGGCTGAGGAGTTCAGTGAGCGCAGCCACATTCTGAAGCAGGATGAGAAGAGCGCGGATCCGGATCAGTAGCATCATATTGCCCAGGCAGGGATTCCATTATGGGATCCCTGCCTTTTTGTTGACAAAAAAAAGGGCCCGAACTACGAGGCCGCATAGTCCGGGCGATCACAGAAACGAAGGACAACCAACCATTCAACAGGAGTTGCTGTCGGGAACAGTATAGCATGGATTTGCAGTCTGGTAAATCTTGACTTTCAAATTGCATAATATAAGTGAGAGCATACAATAATATGCAAGGATTTTCCCGTTTTGTAGCCGATCGGTATCTTGCTTTTGTGTGCCAATTTGGCTACAATCGGTAGCGGATATGATACACAGAAAGGATGATTGTATGGCCGAACCAAGCACGATCGGAGGCCGCCTGGCTGCTCTCCGGAAACAGGAAGGACTGACACGCAGGGATGTGGCGGATCGGCTCATGGTGTCCACATGCTCCATCAGACTCTGGGAGACGGACGAGGAGGAGCCGGATCTGGACAGCGTCCGCCGCCTCAGTGAGCTCTACGACACGAGGCCTGAATACATCCTGGACGGGTTTGCCGGGGTCCGGAAGGATCAGATGGTGGAGCACATGACAAGAGCGGCAAAGCTTAACGAGATCCAGAAATTCTGTTCGAAGGCAGATGATTCCGACCTGGACATCATGCTGATGGTGACCAGGTTGTGTCAGGTAGGCAAAAAGGAGGCGTGACATGTCTGCGAAGATAGGAGACAACATCAAGCGCATCAGGATGGAGAAAGGGATCACCCAGGACGATCTGGCCCAGATGACATCAGCCAGCCGGATCACGATATCCAAGTATGAGACTGGCAGAATTGAGCCTGGTGCCGTAGCCATCAGGCGGATCGCGGATGCCCTGGAAGTATCAGCGGACGTCCTCCTTGGCCGGGAGGAGAAGCCCGAAAGCGACAGCGACAGGAGAGAGCTGAACAAGCTCCGGGAGATCCTGCGCTCGAATCCGGATTATCGGATGATGTTCAGGCTTTCCAGGCGGGCATCCGCAAAAGAACTGCGCGGCGTGGTCGCCATGCTCAAGAGCTTTACAGCGGATGACTCCCATGATGACGAGCCGTTGGATTTCCTGTACGAAGATCCCCAGGAGGATTACCATGAAGAAGATCAGCACGCATGATTACAGGGTGATCCTCTGCCCTTTTCCGAACGGCGTGAAGGGGTGCGTGAGGCTTGACTCGGATGACTTTGCCTCCATCTATATCAATCAGCATCTGACGGCGGAGGAGCAGAGGAAGACCTTCGAGCATGAGATCCGGCATCTCTACCACAGGGACTTTTCGAACAATTCCTCCCTGGCGGATGCAGAGGAGAGGGCGAGGTGATCCTGTGATCTCGGATCGTCTCAGGCAGATCAGGATTGGGGCCGGGCTGTCTCAGATCGCCATGGCGAAGGCCCTGAACGTCACCCAGGGTGCCATTTCCCAGTGGGAGCGGGGGACGGTGGTGCCGGACATTATCACGCTGCTGCGGATCGCGACCATGTTTGCCGTCGCCCTGGATGATCTGCTGGAGGAAGAGCGCCGCCAGCTTCCCGGGAATGAGCTGTCTCAGTCTGTCCTTCCGGATTCCCTCGTCAAATCAGCTGTATTCGGAGGGCAGGAGGCATCAGATGCCCAGTTTAACGAAGTAAGGATGTACGCCCGCTGGATCCTGGACAGGGACAGAGAAACGCAAAAAGGCCCGTGATGTCTGGATTCATCACAGGCCGCAGCATTGGAGGAATATGAAAAAAGATCATGATCATTATACATGATCCTGATATCGTTTTCAATGAACACTTTACGCATTGTTTAACGCAACCGTTTTGTTGCCAACGCACAAACTGGTTGCGTTAAGTGCTTTATTGGACCAGAACGTCTGTAAGCTCTGATCTAAAACCGTAATTTTTGTTTGCGATCTCGAATTTATTATTTCATTCTGAGATATTTTGTTTGCGAACACAAACCGAACCACATGAAGAAGAGGAAGACAAAATGGATAATCTGCCGAAGCGTGTAGCCATTTATGCACGAGTCAGTACAGCATACCAGGTGGATGGGGACTCGCTGCCGTACCAGAGGACAGAGTTGCCGAAATATGCCGAGATGATGCTCGGGATCAAAGATTATGAGGTCTTCGAGGATGCAGGGTATTCCGGAAAGAACACGGAACGTCCGGCCCTGAAGGACATGATGAATCAGATCAGGGAAAGACGGTTTTCTCATGTGCTCGTCTGGAAGATCGACAGAATCTCCAGGAATCTTATTGATTTTGCATCCCTGTATCGGGATCTCAAAGACATCGGTGTTACCTTCGTGTCAAAAAACGAACAGTTCGACACGTCCACCGCAATGGGAGAAGCCATGCTGAAAATCATCATGGTCTTCGCCGAGCTGGAGCGGAACATGACTTCCGAGCGCGTCTCCACCATCATGAAAAACAAGGCAGGCAATGGTGAATTCTGCGGAGGACACATAACATTTGGTTACAAGCGGAGCGAAAAAGGAGATCTCGAAATATGCCAGGAAGAAGCCTCTGAGGTCAGACTCATCTTTGACCTTTTCCTCAAAGAGAAAAACGTTACAACGATCAGGTACTTCCTGAATTCACCCGAGCATCAAGCTGTCTTCCCTCGTAAATGGTATTACAGCACTATAAGAAGCCTGTTGACAAACGCAAACTATATCGGAAATTACGTTTACGGGAAAAGGCAGAAAGGTAATCGTAAAAGTACCAATGATGACCTGATCCATGCAGAAGGGGTTTACGATCAGATCATCCCTGTTGAAAAATTTGAGGCGGTCCAGGCGATTCTGAATGATGCATCTCGGTCCTCAACCCGAAAAGTGAGCCGCGCCAGACGCACCAGTTGCATCCTTGGAAGCTGCATCTGGTCAAAGGATACAGGCAAGAGATACGTAGCCAGCGCAACAAGGAATCTAAAAAGCAATAAATACGACTTCGTATATTTCATCCTGGCAGTTCGGGATATTAACGGAAAATTTCTATCGTCCGTAACGGAGATGAACTATCTTCCAATTGTTTTGTGCGTCATTCGTCGGCTTATAGCTTTCCGGGACAGAATCCGTATGGACACAAAGTCGGACGAAGTGAAGCAGTTCATTCTCGCACCGTATCTGATGAACGGATACGACATAGAGGATTCGGTGGCGGAAGCTATATGCAATCATCTGAAGCTTTCTGTGTACGGGGAAACCGTTTATGATATGGATCCATCGGTACCACGTGATCCGATAGAGAGTCGACGCGACGAAATAGAAAAGAACATCAAAAAATACACGTTGGCGATGGACAAGCTGAACAACCTCTATCTTCTGGATGATGCTCCCATGCCGCAACAGGAGTACATCGAAAAAAGAAGGGAGATTCAGGAATTGATCAATCGTGCCAGGGAAGAGTTGTCTGAAATTAATCTTCGCATCGGACGTGGTTATTTGGTCGAGTCATCTTTTACTGACAAGTCATCCTATATCATCGTGTCAGACATCATGACCCAGGAGGAAGAACCAAATATCTACAGGATTTTGGAGACAGTGAGTCGGAAAACGCTCGATGATTTTCTGACGTCCGTTGTCAGCCGTGTGTACATAACTGACAGACGGGTATCTGAAATCGATTTTTCAGGCGGCCTCAGGATCCCACTCCTGATCACCGGTCCTGACGCAAATCCGTTTGGGACTAAGCTGATCAACAACAGATGGCGAATGAGCTATGACGTGTGAGTATTAAGTTCGCTAATGGCTGATGATTTTTCCGTTTTGGCCAGCAACGCCTTAAGAAGTGCACGGGGCGCCATGCAGACACCATTCTTGTGCTGGATCAGGGCCGCATCGCGGGACTGGGGACGCACGAGGAGCTTCTGGAGCACTGTCCGGTCTATCGGGATATCGCCCTGTCTCAGCTCAGAGAGGAGGAACTCGCATGATGCACGGAAGAAAGCCTCCGTCCCCCATGGATGCCCGGCAGAAAATGGATCCTGTCCAGATCCGGAAACTTTTTCTGTACAACCGTCGTTACCTTCCCCCCATCCTTCTGTCGGTTCTGATGGCCCTGGGAGGTGTCGTCCTGACACTCATCGGGCCGGAACGGATTTCAGACCTGATGAATCTCATTGTGATGGGCATTCTCACCGGCGTATCCATTCCGGAGGTGGAATCCGTCTGCTGGTCCCTGATCCTGATCTATGGAATCAGCGCACTGCTGACCTACAGTCAGCAGTTCATCACCTCCACCATTACCCAGTACACATCCCGCAGACTGCGGACGGATATCAACCGGAAAATCACCCGGCTGCCTCTCCGGTTCTTTGACGCGTCTTCCCGGGGCGACATGCTCTCACGTCTGACCAATGACGTGGATACCATATCCCAGACCCTGTCCTCTTCCATATCCGGTCTGATTTCTTCCATGGTCCTGTTTGCCGGCTGCATTTTCAAAATGTTCCAGGTCAACTGGCTGCTGGCCCTGATTACCATCGGATCTTCCTTTGTGGGGTTCGCCGGCATGCGTCTGATCATGGGCAGGTCTCAGAAATACTTCCTGCTCCGCCAGGAAGAGCTGGGCAACATGAACGGGCATATTCAGGAAGTCTTTCAGAACCATCATATCGTCCGCGCCTTTGGCGCCCGTTCCCTGGAACAGAAGGTATTCCGGGAAACCAATGTCCGTCTTGGCACCAGCAACTGGAAATCCCAGTTTCTCTCGGGCATGATGATGCCGCTGATGGCTTTTGTGGGAAATCTTTCCTATGTGCTGATCTTTGTGGCAGGCGTGGCCTCCATTGCCGGCGGCAACCCGGCCATCACACTGGGCACCATTATTTCCTTCACCATCTATGCCCGTCTTTTCAGCCAGCCGCTGAGTTCCCTCGCCCAGTCCATGACCAGTCTTCAGCAGGCCAGTGCCGCGGGAAAAAGAGTTTTTGAGGTGCTGGACAGTGAGGAAATGGAAACGGAGACACATACTCTTTCGCTTCCCGAAACCATCCGGGGGCGGGTGGAATTTGAGCATGTGCGTTTCGGTTACAAGGAGGATCACATTATCCTTCAGGATTTCTCCGCCCTCATACAGGCCGGCCAGAAAGTGGCCATCGTCGGTCCCACGGGAGCCGGCAAAACCACCCTGGTCAATCTTCTCATGCGCTTCTATGAAGTACAGGGCGGGAGAATCTTTGTGGACGGCGTGGATCTCCGACATGTGAAACGTGAGGATGTGCATGAGCTCTTCGGCATGATCCTGCAGGACACCTGGCTGTTCGGCGGAACCATACGGGATAACCTGATCTTCAGCGGCATACCTGTCACTGAGGGAGAGCTGGACCGGGTCTGCGATGCTGTGGGGCTGACACACTTTATCCGCACGCAGGAGAAGGGGTATGACACGGTCCTCTCCGACAGCCTGAATCTGTCCGAGGGTCAGAAGCAGCAGATGACCATCGCCCGGGCCATGATTCAGAATGCTCCCATGATGATTCTGGACGAGGCCACCAGTTCCATTGACACCCGGACCGAGCTTCTCATTCAGCAGGCCATGGACCGGCTGACCCAGGGAAAGACATCCTTTGTCATCGCCCACCGTCTTTCCACGATCCGTAATGCTGATCTGATTCTGGTCATGCGGGACGGAAATATTGTGGAACAGGGCACCCATGAGGAACTGCTGAAGAAAAACGGGTTCTATGCCGAGCTGTACAACAGCCAGTTCACACAGGTGGCCTGATTTCTCCCCTTTTCCCGGCGTTGTGAAACACATTCCGTCCCCTTTTCCCTGTATACAAGGGTTCATTTCCTGCAGAATTTTTTGATTTTGTGTATTTTTTTCCCTCTTGACAGGTCATTTTCCGGGTTTTATGATGCATCCGTATGCGTATAAACCAAACACATGCGCATTGAAAGAGGTATTCCGGTGCCCATGTCGCAGATTCAGTTTCAGCCTATGCTGGAAAGTCGTCCGATCCGCGAAATTGCCTATGAAATCCTGAAACACGCCATCATCACAGGAGAAATTCCGGCCGGTGAGCGTATCGTTGAAACAGAGTACGCTTCCCGGCTGCATATCAGCCGTACGCCCCTCAGGGAAGCGCTCCGCAAACTGGAGAGGGACGGTCTGGTGGAATATCTCATGCGCAGGGGCGTGGTGGTGCGGGCCTTCACCATTGATGACGTGGATGAAATCTATACCATCCGCAATTCCATGGAAATGCTCACGCTTCCGGCGATCATTCAGCGGGCAACGCCTGAGGATCTTGCCTCCCTTCGGGAAAAGCTTCATGGCATGGACGAACTGATGGCCAAAGGGGATGTGGAAGCCCTGTCTCCGCTGACCCGTACCTTTCACAGCCAGCTGACCAGCCTCTGCCGGCAGAATCGCATTCTGCGGGTCATTGAGAGTCAGGATGAGTTTATCACCCGTTTCTCCGCCATGGCCATCCGCAAGGAAGCGAATCTTCAGGCAGCTCACCGGGAGCATTACCGCCTGGTGGAACTGGTGGAGCAGAAGGATCTGGAGGGCTTCCGGGCCCTGATGCAGTCTCATATTGAACAGAGCAAGCGCAACTGTCTGATCGCGCTGGAAGAGCAGCGCAGGGAGCAGAATTTTACATGACCAGAGCAAATTATCATACCCATACAGCCCGGTGCCGTCATGCTCAGGGGACGGATGAATCCTTTGTTCAGTCCGCCATCGCCGAGGGCTATCAGGTCCTGGGCTTTTCTGATCATACCCCGTGGAGATATGAAACTGAGTTTACCAGCGGTATCCGCATGCATGCCGATGAACTGCCCGGCTATATCCATTCCATCCAAAGCCTGAGGAGACAGTACGCCGACCGGATCCGGATCCATCTGGGTCTTGAGGCGGAATATTTCCCCCGCTACAGAGATCAGCTTCTTCAGATGATGGATATGGGCATCGAGTACTACATCATGGGCCAGCACTACCTTGACACCGATGAATCCTTTCCTTACGTCGGCGTCACCACCAGGACGGATGACGGCGTCCTCCGGTACGCGGACCGGGTGGTGGAGGGCATCCGTACCGGGCTCTTCCAGTATGTGGCCCATCCGGACATCTTCATGCGCATGAGAAACCCGGAAGACTTTACCCCAGCCTGCGAGGAAGCGTCCAGGATGATCTGCCAGGCGTCCATGGAGCACCACATGCCTCTGGAGTACAATCTTCTGGGACTGCTGAGCGAACTGGAGGGGCACGGTGTGGGGTATCCTTCCCGCCCGTTCTGGAGTGCCGTGGCGGCCATGCGTCCCCGGGTGATCCTGGGGGTGGATGCCCACAATCCGAATCACCTTCTGAATCACGAGACCCTGCGTGTGGCCCGCGCTCACCTGGAGACTCTCGGACTGCAGATTCTTGACTGTCTGGATATGGACCGCAGTCCGTCATAAAGGAGGACACTATGGAAAGAACCTGGGATCTGTCGTTTCTGTACAAGTCTTTTGACGATCCTGCCTTTCTGCAGGATCTGAAAGCACTGCCTGAGGATGTCCGGCGTCTTTCCTCTGCCACGGAAGGCGAAGGAAGCGACGTGGAGAAACTGGAGACCATGGTCAGCATCAGCGAGGATATCACCCGCCGCATGGAGCACCTGGGAGGGTTCTGCTATTTCACCCTGTCGGTGGACGCGGAGAACGCGCAGGCCATGCGGTACCTGAACCAGATTCAGGTACTGGGCAACGATGTTTCCCTGGCCATGTCAGAGGTCCAGCGCTTCGTACAGAAAATCGGAAATCTGGAGGAATGTATTGCCGCTTCCCCGCTCCTTGCTTCCTGCGGTTTTGCCCTGCGTGAAATGAAGGAACAGGCGTGTCATCTCATGGATCCCGCCATCGAGAAATGGATGCTGAAAATGCAGCTCTCCGGCGGGCAGTCCTTCTCCCGGCTGAGAGATCAGCTGGACGCCACCCACCTGGTGGAATACCGGGGAGAAAAACTGCCCCTTTCCGCGGTGAGAGGGAAGGCCTATGATGCCGACGCGGGTGTCCGCAGGGATGCCTACGAGGCAGAACTGGCTTCCTATAAAGCCATCGAGCTTCCCATGTCCTACTGCCTGAACAGCATCAAAATGGAAGCGCGTACGCTGGCGGAAGCCAGAGGGTACAGTTCGGTCCTGGACATGACTCTGAGCCAGAGCCGCATGGACCGGGAATGCCTGGATGCCATGTGGTCCGCCATTGAGGAATCTCTCCCTGCCTTCCGCCGCTATCTGCGGAAAAAGGGAGAACTGCTGGGCCATTCCAACGGCCTTCCCTTCTATGATCTTTTTGCTCCCGTAGGAAACGGGTCTCTCCATTTTACCCTTGAGGAAGCCCATCAGAAGCTTCTGGAGGAAATGGGCAAGTTTACGCCGGATATGGCCGCTTTCATGGACCACGCCTTCCTCAACCGCTGGATCGACGTGGATCCCCGTCCCGGCAAGAGTGGCGGCGCCTTCTGCGCCGGCATTCATGACATGGACCGCAGTCTGATTCTGACCAATTTCCAGGGCAGCTTTTCCGACGTGTCCACCCTTGCCCATGAGCTGGGGCACGCGTGGCACAACCGCTGCATGGCAGGTCTCCCGGCGCTCATGACCCAGACCCCCATGCCCCTGGCGGAGACCGCGTCCATCTTTAATGAAACCGTACTCTCCCATCAGGTCCTCTCCTCCTGTCCCGAATCTCTGGAACTGAACCTGCTGGAAAGCGGACTGATGGAATGCACCCAGACCGTGGTGGATATCTATTCACGTTTTCTCTTTGAACGGGAAGTGGTGGATACCCGCGCCGACCACGCCATGAGCGTTGATGAACTGAAGGACTGCATGATCCGGGCTCAGAAACAGACCTATGGAAATGGTCTGGATCCTGACTTTATGCATCCCTACATGTGGGCCTGCAAGAGTCACTACTATTCCTCTGACCTGAATTTCTATAACTTCCCCTATGCCTTCGGTCTTCTCTTCGGGAAGGGTGTCTTCGCCCGCTATCTGGCGGAAGGTGCCGGCTTTGTTCCCGTCTACTGCCAGCTTCTGCGTTCCTGCGGAAGCGACACGATCACCAACGTGGCCGCCAGTGTGGGGATTGATGTGCGTTCGAGGGATTTCTGGCGTTCCTCACTTCGTGTTATTGAAAAGGATATCGACCGCTTCTGTGATCTTGCCTCTGCAAGGTAAGAAAAAGCGCGCCGGATGCCGCAGGCATCCGGCGCATTTTCATAAAAAAAAGACCGACAAGCGTCAGTCTTTTCCCTGCCAGTCAGATCAGCCAAGAATCCAGAGAACCAGTGACAGAACCACGAACAGGCCGGCACTGATTTTGGTTCCCAGGGCCAGCTTGCTTTCCACGCTCGCGGCCTTCGTCTTGTTCATATTGGCAGTCACCTCGCCCGCTACAGCGCCAAGTCCGGCGGACTTGCTGCTCTGCAGAAGAACGGTGACAATCATAAACAAAGCGGATACAATGACCAGAATGGAAATAACCGTCGTCATGATTCAACCCTCCTCGAAGATTACCCGGGCATTCTATCACGGGGGAGAAAAAAAAGCAATAGGAGCCCATACCCCGTGCCCCGAGGTTTTTTCAGCCTGGCCCCGGCATCAGAGTGGCCGGAATTGCCTGTCCGCTGCACAGCCCGCGCATGATTCCTCCGCATAAGGGAGCAGGGCCTTCCCACGGAAGGCCCTGTCCGGATCTGCGTTATTTCGGCTGCTTTCCGATGTAAGCCAGGATTCCGCCATCCACATAAAGGATGTGACCATTGACGAAATTGGAGGCGTCGCTGGCCAGGAACACGGCGGGGCCTCCCAGATCTTCCGCCTCTCCCCAGCGGCCGGCGGGTGTCTTGGAACGAATGAAGGAATCAAAGGGATGCATGCTTCCGTCAGGCTGTTTCTCCCTGAGCGGCGCGGTCTGCGGGGTCGCAATGTAGCCCGGTCCGATTCCGTTGCACTGAATGTTGTACTCGCCGTATTCTGAACAGATGTTCCGGGTCAGCATCTTCAGGCCGCCCTTGGCTGCCGCATAGGCAGATACGGTTTCCCGGCCCAGTTCGCTCATCATGGAACAAATATTGATGATCTTTCCGTGGCCCTTGCGGATCATGGCGGGAATGACCGCTTTGGAAACGATGAAGGGGGCGTTCAGGTCCACATCAATGACCTGGCGCCACTGTTCCGCCGTCATTTCCGTCATGGGAATCCGCTTGATGATACCGGCGTTATTTACCAGAATATCGATCACGCCGACTTCCTTTTCAATCCGGCTCACCATTTCCGTCACCTGTTCCTCCCGGGTGACGTCACACACATATCCATGAGCCTTGATGCCCTTTTCCTCATAGGACTTCAGGCCCATCTCCACCTTGTCGGCGCTGATGTCATTGAACACAATGGTGGCGCCCGCATCACTCATGGCGCTGGCAATGGCAAAACCGATTCCGTAACTGGCGCCCGTCACCAGAGCGACCTTTCCTTCCAATGAGAACATACTGTTCACTGCGATTTCCTCCTCATTACTTCAGGTCCCGCATGGAAATCCCGTCCATGTCATCAAAATCCTGGTTCTCTCCGCACATACCCCAGATGAACGTGTAGGCCTGGGTGCCCACACCGCTGTGAATGGACCAGGAGGGACTGATGACGGCCTGCTCGTTGCGGACCATGATATGCCTCGTTTCCTGTCCTTCACCCATGAGATGCACCACAAAGGCGTCCTCCGGCATGTCAAAGTACAGATAGACTTCCATGCGCCTGTCATGCGTATGGCAGGGCATGGTGTTCCAGACGCTTCCGGGATTCAGCGTCGTCATCCCCATCACCAGCTGGCAGGACTGAACCTGACCGGGCAGGATATACTTGCGGATGGTCCTGGAATTACATTCCTTCTGGCTGCCCAGCTCCTGATGCACGCAGTCCTCAGGCCGGATATAGACCGTCGGGTAGGTCGTATGGGCAGGACATGAATTGAAGTAGAAATGAGCGGGCTGATCCGGATTCACGGAGGCAAGGGTAATATTTCTGCTTCCCCGCCCGATATAAAGACCATCCCGGTGACGCAGGTCATAGGAAGTTCCATCCACCGTCACCCTGCCTGCGCCGCCAATGTTCAGGATGCCCATTTCCCTGCGTTCCAGAAAGTACTCCGCCCGCAGCTCGGCGCCGGCGTCAATGGACAGTGTGCCCACCACGGGCACGGCAGCACCGGTGATAATACGGTCTATATGGCTGTACACCATATTCACCCGGTCCGGTACAAACAGGTTCTCAATGAGGAATTCCTCCCGCAGTCGCCGGGTGTCATACAGTCTGACATCCTTCGGAGAGGAAGCCGTTCTCAGATCCATCTTTCCACCTCCATACAGTATTCCTCAGGATTGTACACATCCCGAACTTCTTTGTAAAGCATGGCCCTGTGGCCGGAGCCGGACGGCCCCCGGAGGAATCCGGAATCTCCGCTCCGTTCAGGATCACCGTCCTGTCGCTCACTGCCTGGCATGCCGGTACGCCTCATAGTAATCCACATCCAGGGAAATCGTCACCTGCGCATCGGGCTCAATTTCAAGGATGGCCTGCCTTGCAGCGGCCTCCGCCTCCTTTTTTTCCGTACTTCCGGGGGGCATTTCCAGATCCACGGAAATCTGCACACGATCTTCTTTCACATACCTGTCAAGATCGTGAAACCGGCAGGGCGCATAACGCTCCGCGACCTTCTTCAATGCCTCCAGGATTTTCTCGCTCCCGTTGTCCGGCGTCTGCAGGGGATCCATATGAATGGTCAGGGGGATGGAAAACCGCTCCATCACCTTTCCTTCAGCCCGTGATATGGCCGGATGAATCTCATTGAGGGTCAGTCTGCCGTCCACCACCACGTCCACAGAGGCAAAAATCCGCCCGGGCCCGTAATCATGCAGTCGAAGATCATGGCAGGACAGAATCATCGGTTCCTCGTGGAGAATTTCAAGAATCTTCATCCCCGTTTCCTGGTCCGGCCTGCGTCCGATCAGGTCCTGAGCCGTGTTCATGCAGATCTGGAACCCTTCCAGGAGAATCAGAAGGGAGACGGCCGTTCCCAGATAACCGTCCAGAATGACGCCCGTCCAGTGACTCACCAGAATGCCCGTCAGAACAACCCCGCTGGCTGCCACGTCCAGATAGCTGTCACGGCTTTCGGCCTGCATGACCGGCAGATGCCATCTGCTGCCAATCCTGGAAAGGTAGGTTCCCAGAAAAAGCTTGGACAGAATGGACAAAATCAGAGCCGCCACAGCCAGGGGTGAAAATGCCGGCATGGAAGGGAAACGGATGGCGTGAATGCCGTTCTTGAGCAGTTCCAGTCCCATGGAGAGAACCAGAACGCCCACGCCCAGTGTGGCCAGGTATTCCATTCTTCCATGTCCGTAGGGATGCCCTTCATCGGAAGGTCTGGAAGCCGCCCTTGCGATGAGAAGACACCCGAAGCTTCCTGCTGTATCCGACAGGTTGTTGGCCCCGTCCGCCAGCAGGGAAACCGATGAAACGACCAGTCCCATGGTGATCTTCAGGGCAGAAAGAACAAGGTTCACCAGAAGCAGAGCCCGATTCCCCCGGTTCATGGCCCGGGTACGTTCATCCGCCATGTTCAGTCCTCCTCATGAATCATGCGCTCCCCTGCCTTCAGCAGTTCTTCCTTCCTGTTCGGAACTTCCTCCGATGCCACCATTTCCAGCATTCTCCGCAGGATTTTTCCGATCCGGGCCCCCTGGATGTTCAGGGCTCCGGCAACTTCTGTCCCCCGAATATCCAGATCCCTGATACTCAGGGGCGGATGCTCCGCCAGACACAGGTCCAGTGCCTGATATCTCCTGTTCCACACAATGGGATCCTCCGATCGCAAAAGCGCCTGAAAGCGCATGAGACACCGCAGTCTGTCCTCGGGAATATCCAGCAGCAGCCGATGCATGGCCTTTCTGTCCTCCGGCAGGATCAGAGACCTGTTTCCCACCAGAAACGCCACGGTTTCCGTTTCAGCCCTGCTGCTCCGGAGGCTTTCCATAGCGTTCCCCGCCACCAGTGCTGCCTCCCCGTCCCCTCCCCTGCAGGAAAGACTCAGCATCAGGGCCATGCGGATCAGAGGCTGGCAGCCTGCCGCGTCACATTTATCCGTCAGATCATCGTACTCATCCCGGGAAAGGCCGGAAAGAGAGGGCAGAATCTGCTCCATCAGTTCCCGGCAGGCCGCCATGGCATACCGGCAGTTTTTACCTTCCAGCATGCGGAACAGTTCGGCATGAATCCGCTCGGCAGCGACCATGTGAATTTCCTTTGCCCTGCGGCGGATTGCCTCCGCGGTCTCCTCCTCCAGAGGAAAGCCGAAGCGCGATGAAAACCGGAGGGCCCGCAGCATTCGCAGGGCATCCTCCCCGAAACGCTCATCTGCCCGCCCCACGCAGCGAATCCTGCCGCATCTCAGATCCGATCGCCCGTCAAAGGGATCCTGAAGTCCTCCGGATGGGGAATAGGCCATGGCGTTAATCGTGAAATCACGTCTGGCCAGGTCTTCTCGGAGCTCCCGCACAAATCGGACGCCGTCCGGATGCCTGTGATCGCTGTAGGTGCCATCGGTGCGGTAGGTGGTGATTTCGTACATGACCGAGGAAATGATGACCGAAACAGTTCCATGTTTGAGTCCCGCCAGATTCATCCGGCGGGAAGAAAAAACCCGCTGAATCTCGTCCGGTGCAGCACTGGTACAGATATCCCAGTCATGGGGCTTCAGACCCAGCAGAAGATCCCGGACACAGCCGCCCACCGTATAGGCTTCAAACCCGGCATTCTCCAGTGCCCGGATCAGATACCGCACATCCCCGGGAATCTCAAAACCCTCTTCTGCCCGGTCATGGGCTTCAACCTCTGTCCTGTCCATGTTTCTCTCCCGATCTCATTCTGTGGATTTCCTTTCCATTCTATGCAACCCGTTTCCATTTGGCAAGCCGGATTCATGTACTTTCCGGTATGTTTGATTGTATAATTTTCCATCTTGTCAAAGTTCCTTCCCTGTGCTATAGTCCTCGGCGGAACCAGTGAGCTCCTTTAAGGACGGTCCTGTGAGGCCGGCAAGGTGTGAGACGGGTGCATGTTTTGATGTCAGCCTTTTCCGCCTTGTGCGGGAAAGGTTTTTTTTCCGGGAAAGGAGAGATGTCCATGGAAGTGCTGAAAGCCCGGATTATGGATGCGGGAGCCATGCAGCGTGCTGTTACCCGCATGTCCCACGAAATGCTCGAACAGCTTGGCGATATGGAAAATGTGGTCCTGCTGGGAATCCGCCGCCGGGGTGTCCCCCTTGCCGGACGCATTTCCATGGCCATTGAGCGTGTGGAACAGATTCGCGTGCCGGCAGGTGAAATCGACATTACCCTGTACCGGGATGACCTGAGCATGATGTACGACCAGCCCCGGGTTGGCGCTGCCGCCCTGCCCGTGGATATCACCGGCAGAACCGTTGTTCTGGTGGATGACGTCATCTATACGGGGCGAACCGTACGGGCCGCCATGGACGCCGTCATGGACCTGGGCAGGCCCGGGGCCATCCGTCTGGCTGTTCTGGTGGACAGAGGACACCGGGAACTCCCGATCCGGCCGGATTTCGTCGGAAAGAACGTACCCACATCCCACAGGGAATACATTGCCGTTCACGTCGTTGAGACGGACGGTGAAGACAGTGTCCAGCTGATGGAAAACCGGTGACTGTTTCCGCCCTCCGGCGGAAATTCACATAGATACGCTTTAAGGGAAAAAGGGGGATCGACAGGACTTTCCGGTCAGGCTTTAAGACGGTACGGGATACCGACAAGACAGGGGCAGAAAGCCCCGGAGTGACAAAAGGAGGAACCCCGGTATGAAACTTGTTTACAATGTCCAGGAAAAACCGCCGCTGAAAAAGAACCTTGTTTACGCTCTCCAGCAGCTGCTCGCCATCATGGCCGCAACGCTCCTGGTCCCGGTGCTGGTGGATCCCACCGGAACGTACATGAGCCAGTCCGCCGCTCTTCTTGGCGCCGGCGTCGGAACGATCTTCTATATCTTTGTGACCCGGAAGAAGAGTCCTGTTTTCCTGGGAAGCTCCTTTGCCTTCATCGGACCGCTGTGCGGCGCTGTGGCCTTCGGTTTCCTGGGCATTTTCCTGGGTGCGGTCTTTGCGGGCCTGGTCTATGTGTTCATCGCCCTGATCATCAGGCGCACCGGCTCCGGCTGGGTCAACAAGCTGCTCCCCCCCGTGGTCATCGGTCCCACGGTGGCTCTGATCGGTCTGAGTCTGTGCGGAAGCGCCATGACCAATCTGACCAACACCAATGGTGGCGCAGACCAGTATAATCTTGTGCATATTGCCATCGGCATCTTCGCTTTCCTGGTGACTGTATGGGCTTCCGTCCGGGGCGGCAAGCGTATCCGGATGATCCCCTTCATCATCGGTATCGCGTGCGCCTATGTGGTAGCCCTGGTCTTCACCTTCATCGGCAGGGCCACGAACAATGACTACCTCAAAGTCATCAACCTTGCCGCTTTTGACAGCACTTCATTCTTTGAAATCCCGAATTTCACCTTCCTCGGCATGTTCAAGGAAGGCGGATCCAAGATTGAGAAAGTCAGCCAGGTCTTCAATATCTTCGTCCTCTTTGCGCCCGTGGCCTTCGTGGTGCTGGCTGAGCACATCGCCGACCATAAGAACCTGGGTTCCATCATCGACCGGGATCTGATCACCGACCCCGGCCTGCACCGCACGCTGATCGGTGACGGTGTCGGTTCTATTCTGGGTTCCTTCTTCGGCGGCTGCCCCAACACCACCTACGGTGAGTCTGTGGGCTGCGTAGCCATCACCGGAAATGCTTCTGTCAGCACGATTCTCATCGCAGCCTGCTACTGCATCGCCCTCGCTTTCATCTCTCCCTTTACCGACTTTGTCAACTCCATTCCCTCCTGCATCACCGGCGGCGTCTGCATTGCACTGTACGGTTTCATCGCCGTCAGCGGCCTGAAGATGCTCCATCCCGTGGATCTGGGAAAGAACCGGAACCTCTTCGTCGTAGCCGCCATCCTGGTCACCGGCATCGGCGGCCTGACCCTGAACCTTGGGCCCGTGACCATTTCCTCCATCGCCACCGCTCTGATTCTCGGCATCATTGTGAATGTGGTGTTTAACCGGGAAACCGACGAAAACTGACCCGTTTTCCCATACGCCGGGGATCCTGTGATCCCCGGTTTTTTCTTTTCCCATCCCGCCCTTTTTTTCAGATCCCGCCCCTGAGCCATTTTCTGCGGCTATCTGATGATCCGTGCTCAGTTTCAACCATCTTTCTTCATCTTCTTCCGGACTTTCTTCCTCCGGCTTTGCCTTCTGTCCGCTCCTGATTTTTCCGTTTCCATGCCTTTACAAAGCCGCTGTTTCATGCTATGATGACTTGGTTTTTCGGGTGTGACCGGATAACGGCTGTATGCGCTTCTCCTGCGCGTGAAAAGCCGGTCATGCTCTGGTCCCCGGCATGTGATTCTGATCCTTCCGACATCGGCACACATGCCGCCGCAGCTGCTTTCACCAGATGCGGCACAGACAGTTTCTGAACTCCGGGGTGGGTTGACCCTGAGGAACAGAATCCTGTTTCAGGTCGGCAGACTGGGTCTGCCAAGCACAATTTGGAGGTGTTTTCAACACATGGCACGCATTGCGGGCGTTGACCTGCCCAGAGAAAAACGCGTGGAAGTCGGCCTCACCTATATCTACGGTATCGGTCTGGCAACTTCACAGAAGATGCTCGCTGAAGTCGACATCAATCCTGACACTAGAGTGAAGGATCTCTCCGAAAACGAGATCAGCAAGCTGCGTGAGTACATCGAGCATCACCTCAAGGTTGAGGGTGATCTGCGCCGTGAAGTCAACATGAACATCAAGCGGCTGACTGAAATCGGATGCTATCGTGGTGTCCGCCATCGTCGCGGCCTGCCGGTCCGTGGCCAGAACACCAAGCAGAATGCCCGTACCCGCAAGGGTCCCAAGCGGACGATTGCCGGTAAGAAGAAGGCAACCAAGTAAACTGATTGAGTGAATGACGCCCCGCTGGGGCACGGAGGGATGATACATGGCACCCAAGCAGACCAAGATGAAGAGGGTCGTGCGCAAGCGCAAGGAGCGTAAGCTTGTGGAGCGTGGCGCAGCCCATATCACTTCTTCTTTCAACAATACGATCGTGACGATCACCGACACACAGGGCAATGCTCTGTCCTGGGCCTCTGCCGGCGGACTCGGTTTCCGCGGCAGCAAAAAGTCCACCCCCTTCGCAGCTCAGATGGCCGCTGAAACCGCTGCCAATGCCGCCAAGGAGTATGGTCTGAAGACCGTGGAAGTTTTTGTCAAGGGCCCCGGTTCCGGCCGCGAGGCTGCCATCCGCAGTCTTCAGGCTGCCGGTCTGGACGTGAGCATGATCAAGGACGTGACGCCGATTCCTCATAACGGCTGCCGTCCCCCCAAGCGCCGTCGCGTGTAAGGTATTGAAGGAGGATTATAGACATGGCAATCAACAAGCAGCCGATCGCCAAGAAGTGCCGGAGTTTTGATATCTCCCCGGCCGTCATGGGCTATGGCAATAAAAAATCCACCCGCAATCCTGGCGGCACCCGTCGCAAGAAGGTATCCGAATACGGTGCCCAGCTCAAGGAAAAGCAGAAGGTCAAGTTTGTTTACGGTGTTCAGGAAAAGCAGTTCCATCGTTACTTCCTGAAAGCCAGCAACATGAAGGGCGTTACCGGCGACAACATGCTCCGTCTCCTGGAGCTGCGCCTGGACAACGTCGTCTATCGTCTGGGTCTTGCCAAGACCCGTCGTATGGCCCGTCAGGTTGTCGTGCACGGTCACATTCGCGTGAATGGCCAGAAGGTTGACATCCCTTCCTATTCTGTCAAGGTAGGCGATGTGATCACCCTCCGCGGACGTTCCGCCGAAATGGATATGTTCAAGGCCCTGCGCGAAGGCACCACCATCGTGACTCCCAAGTGGCTCTCCTTTGATGCCCCCAACCTCACCGGCAATGTGAACGCTCTGCCTGCTCGTGAAGATATCGACCTGCAGCTGCAGGAGAACATGATCGTCGAATATTACTCCCGTTAAGTCTGAGAGAGCGCTCGGGCCGGCTCTGGACAGAGCCGCCTGAGATCAGTACCCATCGAGGACCCGATTGAGGAGGAACATGAAATGATCGGAGAATTCGAACAGGCAAGGATCGAATGCGTGGAGTCCAGAGAGAACTATGGCAAGTTCGTCGTGGAACCTCTTGAGAGAGGCTTCGGACAGACTCTGGGGAACGCGCTTCGTCGTGTCCTGCTATCTTCCCTCCCCGGTGCAGCGGTCTCATCCGTGCATATCGAAGGTGTGCAGCATGAGTTCTCCACAGTCCCCGGAGTGAAGGAAGACGTCACTGAACTGATTCTGAACCTGAAGAGTCTGGCAGTCTGCTATTACAGCGAAGATGATGCCCGCAAGACCATTTCCATCGATGCCTATGGTCCCTGTGAGATCACGGCTGCCGACATCCGGACGGACGATGAGGTTGAGATTATAAACAAGGATATGCACATCGCCACACTGAATGAGGATGCTCACCTGCAGATGCAGATGACCGTTATTCATGGCCGTGGCTATGTGAGCGCGGATAAAAACAAGGATTCTTCGATGCCCATCGGCGTTATCCCCATTGACAGCATTTTCACCCCTATCCGCAAGGCCAACTATTATGTGGAAGACACCCGTGTCGGCCAGATGACAGATTTTGACAAGCTGACCCTGGAGATCTGGACCAACGGCACCCTGAAACCCGAAGAGGCGATCAGCGGCGCCGCCAAGATTCTCAGCGAGCATCTGTCTCTGTTCGTCTCCCTGACGGATCAGGTGATCCCCGTCAGCATAGTTGAACCCGAGGACGACCGGAAAGAGAAAGTGCTGGAGATGACCATCGAGGATCTGGACCTTTCCGTCCGTGCCTATAACTGCCTGAAGCGCGCCAATATCAACACGGTGGCCGAGCTGGTCACCCGGAATCAGGAAGACATGATGAAGGTGCGCAATCTTGGCCGTAAGAGTCTGGAAGAAGTTGAGCAGAAGCTTCAGCTTCTCGGACTGGGCCTCAGGCCTTCTGAAGAATAACGGGTATCAAACGAGTCGGGAACTGAACCAGGTCCCGTGCCCATGTAAGGAGGAAAATTCCCATGGCATACAAACGCAAGCTGGGTCGTACCGCTGATCAGCGCAAGGCTCTGCTCCGCAACCAGGTGACGAACCTCATCTGGCATGGTCGTATTCAGACGACCGAAGCCAAGGCTAAGGAAGTCCGCCGCATTGTGGATCATCTGATCACTCTGGCTGTCCGGGAATGCGACAATACCGTAACTGTCAGCAAGGAAACCCATAATGACAAGGGCCAGCTGATGACGCTGGAGTGCGTCAATGACGCTCCTTCCAAGCTGGCTGCCCGGCGCACCATGATGGCCTATCTCTATGAGATCAAGCCCGTCCGGCTCAAGGACGAGACCAAATCCGAGTACAAGGAGCGCACCCGGGACGTGGCTCACCCTGTGGTGGAGAAGCTGTTCCGTGAAATCGCGCCCAAGTACAAGGAACGGAATGCTGCGAAAAACGTATCCGGCGGCTATACGCGGATCTACAAGCTGGGACCCCGTCGCGGCGATGCCGCTGAAATGGTTGTCCTGGAGCTTGTCTGAGTAAACAATTATTATCGACACATCAAAGCATAAAACAGACCCTGCATCCTCCGCACAAAGGATGCAGGGTCTGTTTTTCAGGCTCTTTTTTTCTGCTGCGCCATCAGTTCATCCTGCACTGCGCACAGCCTGCGCATTTCAGCAGAACATGCCTCGACCACCCGGATTATTTCGTCCTCCTCCGGCGCTTTCGGATTAAAAACCACCTCATTCCCAAAGCACAGCGTCCGACTGGCCCGATGGGCGTAGCAAGGCTGAAAGCGGCAGTTTTTTCCCGTCTTCCGGTAGTAGAGCGTCGCCAGCATCATAAATCCGTTAAAGAACTCGCCCAGCCCGTCCCGTTCATATCCATGGTCCTGTGCCACCGCATTGGGGTTTTCGGGAAAGATCAGCAGGTTATCTCCGGCCTGCATGGCTTCCACGGATTTGCGGAAAGTCTGCAGCAGATGAACAGGATCCTCCCGGTAAACCGGGACCGCTTCCAGCTGCCGCATGCACCAGGTGCTGAGCCGTCCGATGGTCCGGGAGAGGGGCAGTTTCATTTTTTCCGGAATCCAGTTCTTGTCTTTCAGGGCATACTTCAGGTAATACTGGGCAAATTCCTCCGGGTCCACACACAGCTTGGAAATCACCCAGGGGCGCATGGGCACCGGGAAGAAACTCGCGCAGATCAGGGGTCCGTACAGTTCCCCGTGATTACACAGAAAAACCAGCGGGTTTTCATTGTCCAGGTGGATTTTCTCCACCCCCTTCAGCTTATGCCGAAACAGAACCCTCACTGAAAACTTGATCAGGGAGGTACCGAAGGGCTGTCTGTGGACGTCCACCACCACTTCCTGCATCTGCTTTTCCAGGGCGGTGTTCTTCTTCCCTTCCTGTCTCAGATTCAGCAGCCAGTCCAGCTTGTCCATGGAACGGCGGGACAGGGGGAAGCGGAAGGTAAACAGAAGAGCTCCCAGCAGCATGATAATCACGGGAATCACCAGCAGAGGCTGAACGGTTTCCAGCATTTTCTGTCCTGTGGCCGTATGATCCCTCTCCGCCAGAAAGCAGGTCAGCGTCAGAACGATCAGAGCCGCCATCTCCCCGATGAGCACGGAAACATCAATATGCCGTGCGCGGAGCAGGCTGACACCTTCGGCGGTCTCTCCCGTACTGTAAACGGCTACCTGCAGCATGGCTTCCTCCATGCGCCAGAATCCATTGAGGCAGAGGGTGCATCCCGCTGTGCAGAGACCCATGCAGAAATAGAAGGAAGGCATCTGCGGCCCGCTGGCAGGCAGAAGTCTGCGGAACATCACAAGACCGTAAAACCACAGAAACAGGCCGAAGATCATCAGATTAGTGGGGTCCGCCCTGTGAATCCGCTTGCGGCGGCGCATGATGAATTCCGTGCCCTCATAGAAAAGCATGCATACGCCAAAGGCGATCAGCATCTGGGTCAGAATCCCTTCCACCGTCACCATCAGGATGGTGTTGATCAGCACCGTTGTGGTTATCAGGGCAATCATCAGACAGAAGGTCAGGGCAGTATACATCCGGTAGGCATTCACATTCCGGAGAGATTCCTGTACAAGAACGACATCCGGAACACTGCCCGCTGTCATGCTTCCCGCTTTCGTGTCCTTCTCCCGATCCTGCAGTTCCAGGTAGAGAGCCAGAAAATCCTCCGCCATATAACCGGCCAGCAGAAGCCAGCCTGTGGGAGAAAGCAGGTTGTAAAGGAAAGTCCATAGCACAAACAGTGCGGGAACACCGTGAGACAGGGCCAGGCCTGCAATCAGCCTGTTACGGCTCAGACGGCCCACCGCAAACCGATGTACGATTCTCTGACTCAGCGTATCCCTCACCAGCATGCAGCCCACCACGGCCGTCACGAGCCACAGCTGGTAGGAAGACAGCTGGAGCGGAAAGACAATGATCAGAAACAGGTTCATCAGCAGCATCAGCACCAGCATGACAATGCGCCACTGCCTTGCCTTCTGGGGCAGAAGAACGGAGGAGGGTCCCACGCATGTGGAGAAAAAGAGCACGCCGACACGGGTGCACATGTACAGAGCGCCCCCGAAAATAGGAATCCCTGTCAGGGCATTGGAAACCAGCAGACAGAAGATGTAGGAAAACTGACTGTTCAGGCCCCACATGAGACTGCGAAGGGCCGGAGATGCTATCTTGGTTCTGCTCACCTGACCTGCCACCTCCGATGATTATGAACGGATTGTAACATTACCGATTCTCCGCTTCCCTCTCCTGCTGTTTCATTGACAATGCCTGTGTTTCTGGGTATGATGATGATCATTACCTGGGTGGAAGGGGATTGAACATGTATCAGGAACAGGAACTTCAGAGAGAAAAGGACGCCATTCGCAGACGCTGCATTCTGACGGTCATTCCCTGTGTCATCATGCTGGGCGTGATGATCTGGTCGCTGACCGTTCGCATGCAGTGGCTGACCGACGTCAGCTGTGTGCTTTTCCTGGGGATGATTGTGTTCTTCTATGAGCTGACCATCCGTCCCGTCATTGCCTACGCAAGACATATGGATCAGATGCTCCACGGAATCACCCATGATGTGGAATGCCGTTTTTCGTCCATCGATCCGGATGAGTCCCTGGTGGAAAATGTCCGTTTCCGCGCCATACATGTACTGTGCAGGGGCGAGAATCCGGAAAGTGAGGAATACGACCGTCTGTTCTACTATGACGCACTCAAGCCCCTGCCTGAGTTTGCACCCGGACAGATGGTCCGGGTCACCTATCATGACAGGCAGGTGGCCGACATCCGGGCCGTCTGATCATACAAGCTGCTCCGCAAGATACAGCAGCCCCAGATGCGCCGGGTACAGGATATAGCCCAGCAGCTTGGGCATGCGCAGCGTATGCCTGAAAGGAATGATCATCAGGGGCAGGCTGAGAATCGCCAGTGCCTGCAGCTTGAGCCAGGGTGACAGCACCCCTCCCAGAACACCTGTGTAGAGAGCATCCAGACGGACTCCGAAAACAGATGTAATCATCCTTGTATTCGCGCCCCAGCCCAGGCAGAAGGCAATCATGACAGCGGCGATGCCGACCCTGCTCTCCCGGACCATATACAGAAGAAAAACCAGCAGAACGCCCTGCATGCCGTAATTCGCCTGACAGATGACTGCCAGGAACAGAGAGGCTATGGGAGCCCACCACTGACTCCCCCACTTCTTCTCCCGGATCCCCCAGAGCCCGGCCAGTCCGATGGCCAGTGTGAGAAAGATGTTGGGTTCGTTCCACTGGTGATCCAGGGCAATGACATACAGCGGCTGGGAGATGGCGCCTGTGATCAGGATTCTGGCCAGATACCAGGGGATGCTTTTCGTCCTGCAGATGCCTACCACCATACACCAGCAGTACAGGGGATAGGCGATCCTTCCGATGATTCGCATCTCAATGATCCCGGGAAAGAGCATTTTCCCCGCATGGTCGCAGCACATACAGACCAGTGCGATCCACTTCAGCAATCCTGTGGACTGATTCCCTGCGATCCGCTCACTCATTGTATCCCTCCGGCTTTCAGGCTCGCGATACAGTATACCATGAAAGCCTTTTTCTCTCCATGCGCTCTTTCGATTTTTTATGTTTTTCATCCCATTTGAAAGGAGCGGTCCCTTGAAAAAGCGTGCCGGCTGGCTGTGGACAATTCTCGCCCTGATCCTTCTGGCCGGCCCGGCCGGCCATTCCCGGATCATGCCAGGCGACTGCCTCACCAGAATTGAGGATGTGTCCGTCAACAGCATTGATCTGCTGGACCAGTGCATCCGGGAAAGCACGGCCTCCAGGCTCTGCTTCTACTACCTGCACAACGGGCATGAGGAATACTTTACGGTTCTCGTCCGCCGATGAGCCCTTTTGATATTTTTCAGCTTATCATGTATACTGTGCAGTGAAAGGCAGAGGAGGTGATCCTGGTGAAACTGCTGGTGGTCGACGATGAAAAGGGTATCCGGGATCTGATCCGGAAGTATGCCGAATTTGAAGGATACACGGTGGAAGAGGCCTGTGACGGCATGGAGGCAGTCAATCTGTGCCGCAGCCATACTTATGATCTGATCATCATGGATGTCATGATGCCGGAGCTGGATGGTTTTTCCGCGGTCAATGAAATCCGGAAAACCTCAGGCACACCCGTCATTATGCTTTCCGCAAGAGGCGAGGAATATGACAGGATTCACGGGTTTGAAACCGGCGTGGATGATTATGTCATCAAGCCCTTTTCTCCCAGGGAACTGATGATGCGGGTCGGCGCCATCCTCAAGCGTGCTGGCACGAGGGCGGATCCGGAAAAGGATGAGGTCCTCATTGGCAGCGGTATGCGGATTGATTTTTCGGCACGCAAGGTTGTCATCGACGGGCATGAGATCGAGTTGAGCCCCAAAGAATACGATCTGCTGTTCTACATGGTTCGAAATCGCGGCATTGCACTGTCCCGGGAGAAACTCCTGTCCGAGGTATGGGGTTACGATTTCTACGGCGATGACCGTACACTGGATACCCACATCAAGCTCCTGAGACGGGAACTGGGACCTTACGCGGACCGAATCTCAACACTCCGAGGGGTAGGATATCGCTTTGAAAAAGATTGAACATTCGGAAGGGACCGCGACCGTACGGCGCCGGTCTTTTCCTTTCCATCCGGTTCCGTACCGCATCGGGACCAGAGTGCTTCTGTTTCTTCTCGCCTTTTCCGCCGTCATCATCGGAATCCTGCTTTATCTGCAGCTGGATCAGCTGGACTGGTTCTATCAGCGGAACCGGAAGAATCAGGTCAAAGAAGCCGCGAATCAGCTGATCCTTGATCTCTCGAAGAATTCTCCCGTACTGTTCCAGGATGTGTATGATATTGCTCAGTCCTATGACCTTTCCATCCTGATCAAGGATGAAAACATGGTGGATCTGTGCAGTCAGTCCTCCAGCCGCAACGATCTGCTGCAGCGCGTAGCCCGCCGGGACCTGGCATACCTGTGGCAGAAAGTGGACGACAACGGTGCTCCTCTGGAACTGTATTACAAAATCCAGTCTCTGCCGGATGGGCCCCAGATCCAGAGCAACGTAGCAAAACCGCCCTTTTCCATGATTCCGGATTCCTATGATCTGTCTTCTGATGACCTGATGATCGCTGACGCACCGGATGAGTCCTATTCGGGTGTCCAGACAGACACCGGGGATACGGCCGTCCAGGATGACACGACCGATCTGCTTGACAACGGGACAGCCTTCCTCAGACAGGGCGCATCCTCTTCTGAAACCGATACAGCCTCTGACGACACCTCCGCTGCCGGTTCTGTATCCTCCCACGTCCATCTCACCTCCGCCCTGTCCGATTCCGATCCCTCGGTACGTCCCTGGTCAGAGGCGGATGACACATCTTCCATCATCCGCACCTACCTCTATGTCAGCAAAGTAACTCTTCCGGATCAGAGCCAAGTTCTCCTTCTTCTGAATGCGGAAATCTCGCCTCTCTCCGGTGCACGGGCAGCTCTGAGAAGTCAGCTGTTCACGGTCTCCGTCATTGTCCTGGTCATGTCCGTTCTTCTGTCTTTCATTGTGGCCCGGATGATCTCCCGGCCCATCAGGGAAACCAGCGCGGCGGCCAGGGATCTGTCGCACGCCCGCTTTACACCTCCGCCCCGGGCCAACCGCTACAGGGAAATCTCGGAACTCAATCAGACCCTTGTCAAAGCCGCATCGGATCTGAGTCAGGTGGAAAAGCTCCAGCATGAGCTGATTGCCAATATCTCCCATGACCTGCGGACGCCTCTGACCATGATCGGTGGATATGCCGAGGCCATGCGGGATCTTCCCAGCGAGAACACCCCGGAAAACATGCAGATGATCATTGATGAGACCGCCAGACTCTCTTCTCTGGTCAATGAACTCCTGGATTTCTCCCGTCTGCAGGCGGGCGTGGAACAGCTGCATCCCAGCGACTTTGACCTGACCGACTCAATCCGCACCATCATCGCGAGAATCAATGTGCTGACCAGCAAAAACGGCTATTCCATTCAGTTCCATGCGGACAGCCATCTGTTTGTCCACGCGGATCAGGCAAGAATGCAGCAGGTGACCTATAACCTGATCGGTAACGCACTGACCTACACCGGCGCCGACAAAACAGTCCATGTAACGCTGAAGCAGCAGGAAACCATGGCTCATGTGGACATCACGGATTCCGGCAAGGGCATTGCTCCGGATGAAATTGACCGGATCTGGAACCGTTATTACCGGACCAGGGAAAGCC
>CACYGY010000049.1 GCA_902774025.1 uncultured Eubacteriales bacterium | reverse complement strand
CTGTTCCGGTGCATCCGGGAATGCTTCCCCAAGATCTTCCAGAAGCTGAATCGCCTCATTCCACTGCCCTTCCGCCATCGCCTGACGTGCCCGGCAGTATAGGACATGCGTTTCCACACGCTCCTGATCATGCACCTCGCCCAGGAGCGACAGGGCTTCCTGCCACTTTTCCTGTGCCATGCTCTCCTGTGCGCGGGCGAGCATGCCCGCGTCATACTGCTTCTGACAGCTTTCCGCACGGGCGGCGGAATCCAGGAAGGACTCGTCCAGACCACGATACATTTCAGCCGCTTCTGTCAGCCTTCTCTCGCCTTCGGCCTCCCTCGCCGTCATGTACCGGATATACATCCCGCTGTCCCATGCCTGGTCCAGCAGACCGAAGAGCATCATGGCACGATCGTAATCACCGGAATCAAAGGCAGACCGCGCTTCCGTATACATGGATTCCTTCTGGGCTTTCTGCGCCTGGACAGCCATGGCCTGTGCGTCACAGAAATCTCCCAGTAACCGGTATGCTTCAAGAGCGGATACGTAATCACCCCTGGTCTGGCTGATACGCGCGTCAATGTAAGCCCGATACTTTTCCGCTTCCTGTTCGTCCCCTGCCTCCTGCATCCAGGCTGCGGCCGAATCCAGACTGCCTTCCGCCAGACTCATCAGACCCTGCTCATAGGCATACAGCCTTAAGGCCGCCCTGGCGTCTTCCGCCAGCGTCCCGCCCATGTCGCCCAGCTGTTCGGAAAGAGAGACCGCTTCGTCCAGACGCCCTTCCTTCAGGGCATCCGCAGCTTGAAGGACACGGGAAAACGCTGTCTTCTCCGGACCATCGTCCGCTTCCCTGAGAAGGAAGGCGGCCACGTCATAGTTTTTACCGCTGATCTGTTCCTGAACAGCCTCATACAGCCGCTTCTGCATATGCTCGTGGATCTGAGCCCTCAGCGCCTCGCTGTCCTCGTCCGTCATCTCCCGGATCGCGTCCAGGG
Organism: uncultured Eubacteriales bacterium; assembly: GCA_902774025.1. Lineage (GTDB taxonomy): Bacteria > Bacillota > Clostridia > Christensenellales > Aristaeellaceae > UBA2943. The sequence goes on along the minus strand of CACYGY010000049.1, from coordinate 23,918 downwards.
CGGCCTGATCCTTTCCGTCCTGTATCCAGTCCAGGGCATACTTTTTCAGAATCTGCCCCTGAGCACTCTGATCTCCATAGAGCTGTTCAATCAGACCGGAAGCTGTCTCCGTGTCCCTGCTGATCAGTGCCTGATCCAGCAGACTCACCATCTGTGCGTGGATCTCGCGCTGAATTCCCGCCAGACGCTCCCCGACATCCTCAAAATCAACCGGAAGCTTTCTGTAAAGATCCGCCGCCTCTGAAGCCTGACCCGCTTCCTCCAGCATACGGCCTTCTGCATAGATCGCAAGATCAGCACTGTTCCGGTAAACCCCGAGCTTCGCCAGCTCTTCCAGTGCCTGTTCAAAATGACCGGACTCAAGGTTCCGAAGGGCATGATCATAGTCCATGGCAAGCTGCCTGATATGGACAGCCTTCTGCCGGTCAGCGCTGTCCAGCACACCCGCAAGGGCGCTGTACGCTTCTTCGGCCTCCGTCCATTTCTCTTCCTTTTCCAGTTCGCGGCCCTTCAGGTATGCGGCAAAACGGCCCTTCTCCTCAGAATCCTCCATCTGCTCAAGAGTTCTGAGAGCGGACTCCAGGTGATCATCCATGATCGCGCCAAGCACCTGTGTCCGAAGCTGCTGCTGACGGCGCTCAAAAGCTTCATTTGCCTTCGTCTGACTGTCAAGGAATTCGCCCAGGTTGGAAAAAGCTTCCCCGGCCTGGACCAGTTCACCTCTTGAAAGGAGAACTTCCGCGTCCTGATAGGCAACATATTCGGCAGCGTTCTCATAAGATTCAAGGGCGGCCATCATGCGGGCGGCTTCCGGATGATTTCCTGTATCCCACTCGTTCAGGGCTTCCGTGTAATGGATGCTGTCCAGCACTTTCCGGATTTCCAGAGCAAGTTCCTCACTGTTCAGAAAACCATCCAGATTCAGGAAACCGTCCCGGATTTCCTCCATCCTTTGACAGAAATCGGAACCAAGGGGAGGCAGATCGGAAGCGGAGGCAATTCTCTCGTCCTTCTCCAGTCGGCCCAGGTACCAGTTCACGGTCTGATCAAAGAAAGACAGATCTGTCAGAGATGCGATTCCGGTCTCAGGGGTGAGATCCGATGCTGTGGCAGGTATGGTTTTCCCTGTCAGATCCGTATCTGTGGCAAAATCTTCGCTCATCAGCGCCCACCCCGTTTCCGAAAGAAGAGCGCCGTACTGCTGAATCAGATCCAGATACCGTACGTATCCGGGTGCGTCCGAAAAATCACCGATCCGTGCAAAAAGCTCCCGTGCTTCCGCCAGCTGTCCTGAACGGAAATCAGCACAGGCAGACTCGTACATTTCTCCCCGGATCATTTCACCGTATGATTTTGAACGAACGGCACTGTCCAGGAATCCGTCCAGTTTTTCCATAGCCTCAGCGGCCTCCTGGAACCGACCCTCCTCAGCCAGCTTCTCAGCATGAATATATGCCAGGTAGAGTCCGGCCTGTTCGTCCTCTCCGATGATTTCAAAGAATGTCTCTGCGTCCCCGTAATTCCTGGCGGCAAACAGATCTGTCGCTGTCGCCATCGTCAGCTCGGCATACCGCTCACGGGCAGACTTCTCCCGGTCCCGGGCATCCAGAAATCCGGCCAGTGTGCCGAAAAGATCCGCAGCCTCCCGGAACTGCCCGTCTTTTTCCTTCCGGTCCGCCTCCATGTAGGTCAGATAGTCACTGCTGTCCCTGTACGAAGGGATCCGCTCAAACAGAATCCGGGCATCCGCATAGACGCCACTGTCAAAATTCTGTACCGCCTGGAGATAGGTTCTCTCCTTTTCCATCTCCAGAGCCTGACTGGCCATTTCGGCGCTGTCCCTGAAGTCTTCCAGTTTCTGAAAGGCCTGGAAAGCCTGGCGGTACTGTCCCTCCTGAAGCAGGGACTCCGCCTGAAGATAGGCAAGGTTGATCTGGACATCCTGATAATCGCTGATCTGCTGAAACAGCGTTTCCGCGAATTCATAGGATCCTTCTTCCAGTGCCTGCACCGCCTGCTGATATTTATCCTCCATGCCGGAGGTCCTGCTCTCCTCAGCCCGCTTCCGGCTGTCCAGGAACCGACCAAGTTCTGTAAATGAGATTTCAGCCTCTTCATATTTTCCCTGGGAAGTCAGTTCCACGGCATTCAGATACTTGAGATACCGCTGTGCATCACGGTACCCGTCCAATTTCCTGAAGGCCTCAGCGGCAGAGACGTATTCCCCGTTCTCCACCCTCTGAACCGCTTCCTGATAGGCCGCTTCCACCGCCTGAGCCTGCCATTTTTCCGCCTGCTCAAGGCTGTCACGCCACCCGTCCAGTTCCTGAAAAGCTTGGACAGCCTCGGCGTAACTGCCGTTCTCCGCCAGTTTCAAAGCCCCGAGGTACGCCAGATATACCTCTGCGTCCTCATAGTCTGAAACAGACTCGAAAAGAGGCAGCGCCTCCTCATAGGAGCCTTTCCGGAAGAAGGATACTGCATTATCGTAAACGCTTTTCTCCCGGATTCTGGAGTAATAATTACTCTCCTCGCTTGCGTTCAGAAAGCCGTTCAGCGCGCGAAAATGCTGGACAGCTTCCTCATATTTTCCTTCCTCCGCAAGCTGAATGGCATCAATGTACTCGATGTATTTTTCAGCGTTTTCGTAGGCAGGGACTTTGGAAAAAGCCTCCCTGGCTCCGGCATAGTCTCCCGCCTGAAACAGATCTCTGGCCTGATTATAGTCGTTTCTGTCATTCACCGAGCAGGAAGAAAGCAGCATGGTTGAAACCAGCATTAATGCCGCCAGTTTTTTTCCCTTCGTGGTCATCGCACCGGCCTCCCGTGAATTGATGCATAGGCACCGCGAATTATAGCACAGAGCATTCTATTTTGTCACTCCGCTCCCATAACAGGATACAGAAATCAGATTCGGGATGTCCGTCCAATCGGTCAGGAAGGCCAAACCCGGCAGGGCAGCGTTCAAACAGATGATGGAGTCTGCAAAAACAGACCGTGTTCTGTTTGCGTTCAGGTCGCTTTTCCCGCCTGTTTCTTGCAATGAGGGTATCCGGGTGCTAGAATCCTGGTCAGGAGATGATGCGGATTGCGTAAACTGCTCTGGCTCACCCTTGCCTTCACAGTTCTGTTTCTCCTGGTTTTGCCTGCCTCCGCGGAGGAAACCGCTCGGGATCTTTCCTCTGTCTGCAAGATTAAGGCCACGGATTCCAAGACCCTTTTCCGCCTCACGGACGGTAAGACCGAGAAGTACTACGAGGGGAAAAAGAACAGGGAAAACGTCATTGAGTTTGAAACACCCTCCGGTGAACAGGCTGCGGGGCTTTATATCCTCTGGAAAATGAACTCAAGCCCTGTGGCCCTGGATATCTGGGACAGTCACGCCGGCGCTTTCGTGGAAAACAGGTTCCTGAACGACGGAACTTATCTGCACGAATATGTACGTCTGGATCCATGCAGCCGGTTTCGTCTCCGCTCAACGGATAAGGCCGGAACCATCTCTCTTTCCGAAATCACGGTTCTCTCTCCGGGCACCCCCCCCGACTGGGTCCAGGCCTGGGAACCCTGCTGCACAAAAGCGGACCTTCTCATCTTCGTGGCGCACCCGGATGACGAATTCATTTTTCTGGGCGGCACCATTCCCTGGTATGCCATTCAGGAGAAAAAGCATGTCTGCGTCGCCTACATGACTCTGGCCAGTGCGACCCGATATCACGAGCTCCTCAACGGTCTGTGGACAGCCGGCGTCCGTGAATATCCCTATCTTCTCCGTTTCAAGGACTGGCGGTACTCCAGTGTAAAGTCCGTATACCAGCACTGGGGAGAGACTGACGCTCTCGACGCCGTCCGGCGCCTCATCAATGACGCGAAACCCGAGGTCATCGTCACGCAGGATGTCAACGGTGAATACGGTCATAATCAGCATAAGGCTGTCTGTGATCTCATGCTGCGCATTGTCAGGGATGGCGAGGTTGAACTGGAATGGCACCCCAAAAAGCTCTATGTCCATCTGTATGAGGAGAACAAAATCGAAATGGACTGGAACCGTCCCATGGATGCACTGGACGGAACGACCGCCCTTGCACAGGCCGAAACCGCCCTGCGCTGCCACAGGAGCCAGTATGGCCAGTCCATCAAGACGCGTTCCGGAAAAGTCTTCAAATTCGTCGTCTATGATCATGGCATGTATGACAACAGCCAGTTTGGTCTGGCGTGGTCGTCTGTGGGACCGGACCTTACGGGCCTGGATTTCCTTGAGAACATTCCCTGATCCCCTCCTCCGGATAGGTCAAAGGAAAAGCCGTGAAGCTGCAGTCCGCTTCACGGCTTTCTTTTCGTTCCCTGTATCCCGCGCCGGCCGGGATTTCACCGTCTGAATCCGTCACATTTCCAGCATTTCAAACCCTTTCGCGTCCTTCAGCATATCCCGGTGGGCCACGACACACCTGGACAGATCCGTCACCATCCGGTCAAGCAGGTCCGCGCATTCAAGAAGATCCGCGTATCCTGTTTGCAGAATCCTCTCCCGTTTTCTCACACGGTCTGCTTTGGTATAACCCTTCATATACAGCCAGTCCGCTTTCTCCCCTGTCACCCTGGGCGTCTCCAGAGGCTCAAGTCCTCCGATGGTGGAAATGACAAAGCGCTCAAGGGGCTCCCTGTCTGACGCGAACTTTCTGAGAAAAGCTCCCGACTTTTCAAAGGATCTCAGGGACTGAAACGGCGTGGGGTCCCTGTACGAATAGAAACATGCGCTGCCGTTTGCCCGGGCCATGAAGCCCGTCCCATAAGCGCCTCCCTGTACCCGGATCATATTCCACAGATGAGTGTAGCTCAGGATCTGGGAGACCACAGCCATGGAGTCCGGTACCTTTTCCGTGTAGTTCAGAAGATTCCCTCCGCAGGCGGAGAAGCCGATTCTGGACGGAACACACAGCATTGTTTCCGCCGCGTACCTCTGCATATATGTCCTGTCCTCCGGACAGTCTGTACCTTCCGGGAACTGGCGGAGAAGTCTGGTGAGGTCTGTACCCGATGTGGAAGTCACACCGGCCAGCATACGTCTGCGTCCGAGGCGGCTCATGATCTTCTGCACGGTTTCAATCACGGATTCCACCCGCTCCTCGAAATGGGCACTGAAGTCACGAACCCATCGGATAAAGGATACACCATTGGCTGCCTCAGACACAGCACCGGAAGAAGTGGAACGGGACTTCACAATCAGAGAAGCGAGAACATGCCCTGATCCGACACCCGTCTGGCGGGTCATTTCTTCCACCTGTTTTGTGAACTCGCGGATTCTGTCCTTCTGATCAAAACAGGTTTCGAAGAGAATCTCAGCAATAAGGTCCAGAGCACTGTCCAGGGATGAATCCAGAATACTGGCTGAAACATGGATGAGAGGCGTGCATGTATCCGGCCTGTCCCGATGACTGGAAGAAACCACCGCAGTGTTCATCTGTCCGATGTGTTTTCTGGTTTCCCTCTGCAGTTCAAGCGTTCCGCGCCGTCTGGTGGGAAGATTTCCCAGCATCTGGAGCATGAAGGATAGAATCGTCAGCTCTTCCAGAGAGCAGTCCGTAACCCTGAAATAGAGATTGATGTAGTGAATCCCGTCTGTCCTTACAGGATGGTGCAGGACAGCCACATTCTCCACAAGGAGCCGGTCTGTATCCGGAAATCCGGGCATCTCATGCAGATCACTGATCTTCAGCTGTGGCAATGCGGCCAGCGCTTCCTCTGAATCCGGCCTTTTCTGCCATTCCAGAAGCTTCCGCGTTTCTTTCTCCTGCATTTGTTTCTCCGCGTCACTCCACCGTGCGATCCTCTCCTCCAGCCTCTCATCCTCTTCCCTTCTCAGTTCCTCACCCCGGGTATGGCTGGGGAGGCAGTGCAGCACGTTCCACTCCGCATCCTCCGGAAACATTTCCCGCAAAAGATCGTCATAGGCGGAATGCTCCAGCATGAGCCTCAGTTCCCGGAACATGGCATCGTTGGTCAGAAACAGAGCCGGATCACCGCCGTATGTCCAGCTGGAGAGCATTCTGCCTGTTCTGCCGAGGCCCTGCGGCTCCCTGGGAAGACGTGCAGCGAACTCAAGGGAATTCAGGGATGCCTCCAGTTCGGACCTGTCAAGTCCCTTTTCCAGTTCTGCGGCAATGGTTTTCTGCACAAGGGGCATCAGTTCCCGGTCATGTCCGTCAAGGACATTCCTGAACACGATATCCAGCGTAGGCTGGATGGTTCCCTGAGAAACACCCACTTCCACGTCCTGGGCAAGTCCGCTCTCGAGGACCGCGCGCACAAGTGGTGTCTCATTGCTTCCCGCCAGCACGTCCAGAATCAGATTCATGGCGTAGATCTTCGTTCTCTCATTCCACTTCCCGACAATCCGGCTGCACGCAAGATACCCCCTTCCTTCCACCGGTTCCTCCCGGGGCACATCATAGTACACGGTATGTTCGGATCCACCGGGGACCTGAAGGGGAATCGGCGGCTGTGGCTCCGCTGCGTCATACGTGTCCAGATACCGGTCAACCAGTGCCAGCGTCTTCTCCAGGGGCACTGAGCCGTCCAGACTGATCATCGCATGAGACGGATGATAAAAACGGCGATACGTGTCCAGAAACGCCTCATAGGTCAGTTCGGGAATGGACGCCGGATCCCCCCCCGCGTTGAACCCATAGGGAGTGTCACTGAAAACCGCCTTCTGCATATGAACATCCAGGAGGTCATCCACCTGGCTGAGGGCGCCCTTCATCTCGTTGAAAACAACCCCCTTGTACACCGGTTTGCCGTTTTCAAGTTCGATATGCCAGCCTTCCTGCAGAAAAACCTTTTTTTCCGTCAGGATTTTCGGAGAAAAGACCGCGTCCAGATAGACCTCCACAAGATTCAGAAAATCCTTTTCATTTCGGCTGGAAACGGGATACACCGTCCTGTCCGGATAGGTCATGGCATTCAGATAGGTCTGGAGAGAACTCTTGATCAGTTCCACAAAAGGTTCCTTGACAGGGTATTTCTCCGATCCGCAGAGGGTGGAATGCTCGAGAATATGAAAGACCCCGCTGTCGTCTTCCGGAAGTGTCCGGAAAGCAATGGAAAAAACCTTGTTTTCCTCCCCATTGTCCAGGAAGCAGACTCCGGTCCCTGTCTTCCGGTGTTTCATTTCCACCAGTTTCGCGCCAATCTCCTGTAAATCCCGGACCCGCTCCACTACAAAATGGGCAATCATATCTCCTGTCTGGTACACCATTCATGCCTCCTGGTTCGGTAGCTTTCTTCGGATGTGAAGTATATCACAGAATGACGAAGCGTGAAACCTTTTGCAATTCAGGATGATTTGCGATATACTGCCTCCGCTGAGGGGAGTAGCTCACACCTGTCAAGGTGGTGTTCATGTCGTCATCACGGTTTATGACCCGGTATGAACAGCTGTCAGTTTCAGGAGCAAGACTTCAGGCCCGATTTGCGTGTCTGAATGACTGCTCCTTTCAATTTTGCCCCAGGCGTGAAAAACCTTCTCTCCCGCTTTTCCCTGTCATTCTCCCGATTCCGAAAGGGGTATCCTTCATGAAAACAGCAGCCCTGATTCTCTTTATCCTGATGTATGTCGGCATGATCTCATTCTCGAAATACAGGCCGCACATTGCCGCGGGCACTGCCATTCTCTTTCTGATCCTGGGCGTCGAGCCGCTGGATCATGTTCTGGGCTCCGTGAACTGGAATGTCCTGATGATGCTGGCCGGCACCATGGGGACTGTGGCGTTGTTTATCGAGTCACGAATGCCGAACCGCATGGCCGACAAGCTCCTCACCATGACGCCCAACGTCATGTGGGCCGCCGTCATCATGAGCCTTTTCTCCGGATTTGTTTCCGCCTTCATGGACAATGTGGCCACGGTACTCATGATCGCACCTGTGGGTCTGGCTGTCGCCTCCCGTCTGGGAATCTCCCCCATTCCCCTCCTGATCTGCATATCCGTCTCCTCCAATCTGCAGGGCGCCGCGACACTGGTCGGTGATACAACGTCCATCATGCTTGGCGGTTACGCCAACATGAGTTTTACGGACTTCATTTTCATGAACGGGAAGTTTTCCATCTTCTGGGCCGTCGAGCTGGGTGCTCTGGCCACCGTTCCCTTCGTAATGTGGATTTTCAGGAAAAACAGGGAAAAGATTCAGGGGATCACCCTCACGGAATGCCAGGATTTCTTCCCCACGTATCTGCTGATCGCCAACATTCTGCTTCTGATCGGTGCGTCCTTCATCCAGGACAAGCCTGAAATCACCAACGGACTGATCTGCATGGCATGCTGTGTCGTCGGTACGGTCCGTCATGTCGCCAAAGGCAAAGGATTCCGCACTATCCTCGATGGTATCGACCTGGGTACCCTGCTCCTGCTGACAGGCCTGTTCATTGTCATTGACGGTATTTCCCAGATCGGAATCATTCAGGATATCTCCGATCTGTTCGTCCGTTATGGCGGCTCCAGCAAGTTCCTTATGTATACCCTGATCACCTTCGGATCCGTCATCTTCTCCGCCTTCATTGACAACATCCCCTATGTGGCCACCATGCTTCCCATCGTGCAGAGTGCTGCTCTTTCCATGGGATGGGACCCCACGGTCCTCTACTTCGGCCTCCTTTGCGGAGCCACCCTGGGGGGAAATCTGACGCCCGTAGGCGCCAGTGCCAATATTGTCACCATCGGCATACTCCGCAAAGGAGGATATCAGGTCAGAAACAGGGATTTCCTCTCCATCGGCATTCCCTTCACGCTTCTGGCTGTCGTCACCGGCTATGTTTTCTGCTGGCTGGTATGGGCCTGACCTTCCCGCTCAGCCCTCTCTGCTCCCGGCGGGCACTTCATTCTGAAGCAGAATATTGGTCGTCAGATAATCCACGCCCCATGAACAGAGTTCTTCTGCCCGCGCGGGATCATCCACGGTCCATACATTGACTTCCCTGCCGGAAACATGCAGGGTATTCAGAATCTCCTCCGTCAGAGCGGCGTGATGAATGTCCAGGTCCATCTCCAGGTCCGCCAGTTTTTCCACAAGGTTCACTTCCATTCTTCCGCAGAGAAACTGGATTCTCTGTTTCTTCAGACACTTCCGGATGAAGGCCAGCATCTCCATGTGGAAGGATATGAACACGGTGTCCTCCAGCATTCCTTCCTCTGAAATCTCTTTCATCAGCTTCTCCAGGCTGTTCTCCTGCATTCGGCTCTTGATCTCCAGAACAGCCTGTTTTCCACCGTCCCTGCAGATCCTTATATATTCCCTGAGGAGCGGCATCCGGAGGTTTTTCTCCCCGCAGCCGCTCAGGTCACGCAGAGGAATGTTTCTCAGTTTCTCCAGTGTACATTCCGACACGACATGATGCTCTCCGGATATGCGGTCTGTATCATCATCGTGGAGAATGATGAATTCACCGTCACGCGTCTGATGCACATCGGTCTCGATCCCCCAGTATCCATGAGCTGATGCTAGGCTGAACGCTTCCAGCGTATTCTCCATCCTCAGTCCGCTGAGTCCGCGATGGGCGATCGTCCGTGTGGAGGAAGCGTCAAAGCGGATCACAGCGCCTTCCTCCCTGCACAGTTTTTCCGCCACGGGACGGTCGGCAGGCGCCCAGTCCAGACGGGTCAATTCCTCCGGCCTGAGCCATTCATGGTGAATATGTTCCTTTCTCTGAAACTCAGGGGTTTCCACCCGAACCCTGTATAGGTGCATCCGTAAGAAAAAATCCGGATAGCTGTGTTCGACGGTGGTATAATAGTCTCCTGCCGAGACCGAAACCTTCATATTCATCTCTTCACGCAGTTCCCGCATCAGTGCCTCATGCCCGGTTTCTCCTTTTTCCACCTTTCCCCCTGGAAACTCATATTTTCCAGACACATAAGCGTGGCGGGATTCACCCCTCTGCATACACAGAATCCTGCCCCGATACTGGATAATGCCCGCCACAACTTCCAGTCTTTTCATTTTCAATCTCCTTCCCTGACGCTGCCATGTTCCACGATGATCGATGATTTCCCGGACAAACGAACTTTACATCTGTGGTGTATATACTACACCTTCGGCAGACACGAGTCAAAAATGCCACCTGACAGCCCGCACGTCCACACTCCATTTTCAGCCGGACATCCTGTCCCGTTTTCCGCCGCACCTCATCCCTTTCCGTTTACAGGATAATGGAATGAACCAACGATTCAAAGGAGCTGATTGTATGGACTTTGAAAATACCTGTGCTGAACGGTTAATCCGTTATGCCCGATTTGACACCCAGTCAGACCGGTTCAGCCAGGAACACCCCACAACCCGGAAGCAGTTCGATCTGGCCAGGGAACTGAAAAGGGAACTGGAAAACATGGGTGCATCGGATGTTTCGCTGGATGAGGAGTACTGTGTACTGTACGCCAGAATTCCTTCCAATCTTCCTGTCGGGCAGGGACTGGCTTTCGGACTGATCACGCATATGGATACATCACCCGATGCCTGTTCCCGGGATATTTCCCCGCGCCGCATTCATTATGAGGGTGGGGCTGTCGAGCTTTCCCCCGGCATCCTGATGACGCCGGATGAGTTTCCCAACCTCCTTCAGTACGTGGGACAGGACCTCATTGTCACGGACGGAAAGACCCTTCTGGGAGGTGATGACAAGGCCAGCATCGCCAGCGTAGTGACCCTGGCTGAACATCTCCTCGCGCACCCGGAGATCCCTCATCCGGATGTATGTCTGGCCTTTACCCCCGATGAAGAGGTGGGCGGTCTCGCCCGGGATCTGGATTTTCACCGACTGGGTGCCCGGATCGCCTATACTCTGGACGGTGATCATCTGGGATACTGGGAGGATGAAACTTTCAACGCGTCTGAGGCAACCATACGAATCGCCGGGCGCAGTGTTCACCCGGGAACAGCCAAGGGCATCATGATCAATGCCTGTGACATCGCCGCCAGGTTTATCAGCATGCTGCCTGAGAATGAGAAACCTCAGTCCACGGATGGCCGGGAAGGATTCTACCATGTGGTATCCTGCGAAGCTACCTGTGAGTCCGCCAAAGTCAGTCTGATCATCCGTGACCATGACGCCGGACAGTTTGCTCTGCGGGAGCAGCGGATCCGGGATATGGCTGAAGAACTGTGCCGCATCTACGGAGCCGGGCGAGTGACAGCCGAAATTCAGCCTTCCTATCGCAACATGAAGGAAGTCATCGACAAGGTCCCCTTCATGATCCAGGACCTGACGCAGGCCATCCGGGACAGTGGCATCGAACCTCATTCCATCGCATTCCGGGGCGGCACGGACGGATCGTCGCTCAGTCACAGAGGTCTTCCCTGCCCGAATCTGAGCGCGGGTTATGAGAATGCCCATGGACGGTTTGAATATGTTCCTGTTCCCTCCATGGCCGGGAATGTCCGGATTCTGATCCACCTCTGCCGCCTTCTGTCTGAGCGCAGCACTGCCGATATCGCCGGCCTGCCCCCCATCTGAACCTTCAGAATAAAAACGGAAGGACCGCTGTCCATGCGGCCCTTCCGTTTTCTCTGAGTGTCTGCAGATTTAATTGTTGCCGGCAGGAGCTTCCTGTTCTGTCGTCTTGGAAGCTTCCGCATTCTCCACAGCTTCCGTGATTTGCCCGACCTCTTCAGGATTGACTCCCTCAGCGGTCAGCATTTCATTCAGCATCTCAGGATTATTCTCCATCATCTGGAAAAACGGAGCCAGCGGTGCCAGATACTGATACAGTTCGTTGTAGCTGGCTTCAAACTTGTTCTTATCCTCGGTGACAACCTGCAGATTGTCCTCCAGGTCTGCCTTGGCCTTCTTCAGTTCAGCGTTTTCCTTCTCCAGTGCAGCCTTGTCTTCCTCTGCCTTGTCCGCTTTCGCCTGAATCTCATTCACCTCAGCAGTGACGGTCTCAAGCTTCTTGCTCAGATCATTTTTCTGATTCAGAAAGACGATGCAGAGCACAACCGCAGCAACCATAACCAGACAAATGAGCACCTGCAGGAACTTCTTCATGGAATCATTCTCCCTCCCAAATACAAAATCCATGGGATTATACTGTGAAACGCACAGAAAGTCAACGCATAGACTCCCTGCAGGACCCGGATAAACAGCGCCTTTTCCCCCTCATACGTGGAACCGCATCCGTGTCTCATCCACCCCCAGCTCAGCAGCCTGTGCGAATGCTTTTTCAATCAGTTTTGCCCTGGCCACACGCTCCGTCACCTCAGAGGCGGGAATGGACACGTTGAGCTTCTCATAGGCAGGGTCCGGACAGCGAAGTTCGTACATCACGTGCTCCGGATCTTCCCGGTTTTCATACCAGTCCATGGAAATGTTCGTCATTCAGACACCCCCTTCATCATCTGCACAGGCCAGCATGCGCTGCATGCCCGTTCCGTTTTCCATGCGGTACACATGAAGGTAATCATCCCGGAAGAAAAGCTCGTTCCCCATCTCTGTACTGATCAATGCCTCTTCCTGGCCCTCTGCAGACCACAGGGTGAACTGCAGGAAGTACACCTGATCCTCAAGGGTCAGCCTTCCCCATTCATAACTTCCCTCCATCTCCCGGCCATCCCCTCCCGTCACCTGAACGTTCCATTCCCCCAGGACCCGAATCCGCCCAAGTCCCTCAACACTCCACGACTGTCCGGCTGACAGGGCCGGAACACAGTGAAGCTCTGTCCGGGGAATGGCGGTGATCTCCATTCCGTTCAGTTGAACCTCTGTTCCTTCCCCGGTACTCAGGATCCGCGTTTCTCCCGTAGCGGAGTCTGTCAGAATCCGGTTTTCTCCGTTTTGACACACTTCTCCGGCGGAAATGATGTAACCAAGACTCCTCTCATTGGACGGAACCTGACGCATGGGTTCATACAGTTCGTACACGTCCTTATGGAGAACCAGGATTTCCCCGTCATGCAGTTCATACAGACCTTCCATGGCCTGCGCCCTGGCAATGGTCAGGGAAAGGACCATAAGGAGAAGGACAGTCAGCCAGTATCTGTGCCGCATCAGAAGCACCCCTTTTCAATCCGCATCTCTCACTCATCATACTCAGATTGAAAAAAACCGCAACAGATTTCTGCTGCGGTTTTGAAGAACATTATTCCGTTGTCCTGAATTCAGTGTCTTTTGTCTCCGTCGGCCTCATGTTCAGGATGGGAAGCGTCACACCGTCTCCGCCGTTCATATACTGGGGCAGTACCCCGTTCCAGCGCTGAATCTCGTTCCAGGAAATCAGGTCCGCCGTCAGGGAGGAAGAAATCGCGCGGTTGGCTTCCGCCTCAGCCTCAGCCTGCACCCGGATCGCATAGGCACCCGCGTCCGCTTCAATCTTCTTCACACTGGCTTCCGCCTCAGCGCTGATCTTCTGCCTTTCTGCTGCCTGACGGGTTTCCATGGTGTGCTGTTCCTGCTCAATCTCAGCCTGCAGTTTTCTCTGAGCTGCAACCTGCTTCGCCTCTACGGCATCCGTAAAGGAATCCGTGAAATCGATATTCTCCAGAGAAACACTCACCACATGGATTCCGTACCGTTCCATCTCATTGCTGAGTTTTTCACGGATTTCAAGAGAGAGTTTTTCCCGGGCTGCCACCAGATTCTCGGCCGTATACTTGGAAAAAACAGCCTTCGTGTTCTCCAGCAGTCTGGGCATCAGCAATGTGTTGAAATAATCAATGCCCACCTCACGGTAAAGCGTCATGGCAGTGCCCTTGTTGATGGAATAGTTGATGCTTCCGATGATGTCAACCTGCTGAATATCGGAGGAGAAGGACTGTGTGGTAAAACTGGTCTTCTGCTCCCGGTTGTCCATCAGAACCACTTCCTGAACGGGGCTCTTCAGATGAAGGCCGGCATCCATTGTAAAATCCTCAACCTTGCCAAAGGTTGTTATGATGCCCGTATAACCCGTGGGCACCCGTGCTGTACACGTATTGTAGGCAAACACCAGAAGAACGATAACAGCCACCACGAGAATGCCCCATTTGACTGACTTTGATTTCATTTGACTCTCCTTCCTTTCCCGGTTTGTCCGGTGTGTGAATTCTACCATATTCCTTTCTTCTTCAAAAGGGATCCCGCCTGAAAGATACATTCGGACGCCTCAACTGTCTGATCCGGATTGATGATCCGTCATCTTTTCGCATTCCTCCCCTTCTGCTATAATTGCCCCGGAATCCACATGCGGACAGATAAACACCCGAAGACTCCCCACCCTGGAAAGGAGTGGTTTTCATGCCATGCACGACGCTTCTCGTTGGAAAAAAGGCCTCCTTTGACGGCTCAACCATCATCGCCCGCAATGAAGACGCCTTCTGCGGACAGTATACACCCAAGCGTTTTACCGTGGTCACACCTTCTCAGCAGGCCCTGTTCTACCAGTCGGTTCTCTCCCGCTTCACCCTGGACCTGCCGGATAATCCCCTCCGGTATACCTGCATGCCCAATGCCAGGCCCGATCGTGGAATCTGGGGCGCCAGTGGCGTGAACGAACGGAACGTTGCCATGACCGCCACGGAAACCATCACCTGCAACGGGCGTGTGCTCAGTGCAGACCCTCTGGTTGTCCGTACGCCTCCATCCCACGATCTGCCAGAAACACCCGGCGGAATCGGTGAGGAAGATATGCTGACCCTGGTACTGCCCTACATTTCCTCCGCCCGGGAGGGCGTCACCCGTATGGCTTCGCTGCTGGAAGAGCTTGGGACCTGTGAGATGAACGGGATCGCCTTCCAGGATTCCGGTGAAATCTGGTGGATGGAAACCATCGGCGGTCACCACTGGATCGCCCGCAGAATTCCGGATGAATGCTATGCTGTCATACCCAATCAGATGGGGATTGACTCCTTTGATCTGTCCGACGCTTTCGGAGAACAGCGGGAACACATGTGCTCCCGGGATCTGATTGAGTTCATCCGTGCCGGACATATGAATACCGCCCTGGACCTGGGTCATCCCGTTATCAATCCCCGGCGCATCTTCGGCACCCATTCCGACCATGATCATGTATACAATACACCCCGCACATGGGCCGTACAGCGGTACTTCAATCCCAATGCCGGTCCGTGGGACGAAAATCATCCCGGATATAGCCCGTCCTCGGACACGCTGCCTTTCCTCATGCGCGCTGAACACAGAATCACCATTGAGGACCTGAAACGTGTGCTCTCGGATCATTATGAAGGCACCCCCTATGATCCTTACCTCCAGCACGGAGATCCATCAAGGATGAGCAGTCTGCGCCCCATCGCGGTGGATCGCACCAACTTCCTGGCCATTATTCAGATCCGTCCGGACCTGCCCGAAGAAATCCGGACCCTTGAGTGGATTGCCATGGCCTGTAATATTTTCAACACTCTGCTTCCCATGTACGCCAACGTCCAGAAAACACCTGTTTACCTGTCCCAAACTCCTTCCACCCCCGATACCGCGTCCTTCTACTGGGCCAGCCGGATGATCGCATGCCTGGGGGATTATACCTATCCGAAGGGCAGAAATCTCATCCGGGAATACCAGCGTGACGTGCCCACTCTCGGACATGCCCTGATTCTCAGAGCAGACAGGGAATTCCACAGACAGGAGCCGGAGGACGCCTGCCTGTTCTGCCAGAATGTCAATCAGGAGATTGCATCCATGGCCAGAGCAAAAACCGATCAGCTTCTCAACAGCATTCTGTGTCTGGGCACCCAGGCCATGCGCTGCAACATTCAGCCGGAAGATGTGTGAGGTATATCATGGTGGATCTGTTCTATGTCGTCGGACTGGACCGGCAGAATCCCTACCGTCGCATCTCCCCCGCGGATCTGGGTATCGTCCGGATGCCGGGAGACGGAAGGATCAAGGGAGAAATGACCCTTCTCACCCTGTGCATCCTTGTGCGATGGACGTCCCTCCGCTCTGCACTGCCCCATCTTCTCCTGAGAATTGTGTTCTTTCTGGAAATTATTCTGCTCTTCCGTGTGTACCGAGCTCTGTTCTGGCACATTCTGTTTTCCAGACTGGAAAAGGAACTGGAGGCTCTGAATCATCAGATGCTCAATCTCGGCTCCTCCCGCTTTGAACTGTGCAGGGACTGGATACCGAGATTTCTCCCTTCTCGCTGTTACCGCGGATGTCTCTATAACATGCACATGCTCATCACACTGTTTGAGGAAGCCCGGAGACGAGGGTCCAGTGCCCGGAATGTGACAACTCTGATCCGCCAGTATCCCACTGTCAATGCTGTGGTGGAACTCCTGGTCCCCGTCCGAATCAGGGATTAGTCTTCCTCTCTCCGACTTCATGAAAGGAATGAAAGCTTATGAAACTTGGCATCATCGGTTCCGGCAAGATCAGTGACATCTATATCCGGAACCTCATGCACCGCTATAAATATGTTGAAGTTGTCTGCCTGACCAGCCTTCATCCGGAAAATGCCCACAGAAAAGCAGAGACTTATAATCTGCCTGCCTGCAGCCTTGAGGAGATGCTCTCAGATCCTCAGGTCGACGCCACCGTGGTCCTGACACCCGTGGGCAGCCATGAATCACTGATTCGTCAGTCCTTGGAGCATGGAAAGCATGTGTATACCGAGAAAACGCTGACGGATCAACCTGAGACAGCCGCCGCACTGGTCCGTCTTGCAAAGGAACGCGGACTTTACCTGGGTTCCGCTCCGGATACCTTTCTGGGATGCAGTCTCCAGAAGGCCAGGGAAATCCTGGATTCCGGCACTCTCGGAGAGATCACCGGGTTCACGGCATGCGCCACCCGCAATAACATACACCTCCTGCCCATCTATACATTTCTTCTGGAGGAAGGCGCAGGAATCGCCCTGGATTACGGTGTCTATTACCTGACAGCCCTGATCTCTCTCCTTGGCCCTGTTGCCGGATGCGCGTGCCTTACCCGGAATCCCCGTCCCGATTTTCTGTGCGATATGCCTGCCTCTCCGCTCAACGGCCAGCACATCCATAATCCGAATGAAAGCATCCTCACCGCCATACTTCAGACCCGAAGCGGAATCACAGGCACACTGAATCTGAACGCTGACTGTGTGGATGAAGACATCGCGGATTTCAAAATACTGGGAACCCGAGGTGTTCTGGAGCTCAATGATCCCAACGCCTTCGGGGGAGATCTGCGTCTGATCCGGAGCGGCAGAGAAGTGGAACGAATTCCCGTCACCAGCCCCCTGGGGCAGAATGAGCGGGGCCTTGGAATCTCTGAAATGGCCCTTTCCGCACAGGAAGGCAGACCCTGTCGCGCCAGTGGCGAACTCGCCTGTCACACACTGGACGTTCTGCATGCCCTGCTCCTGTCTTCCGACCAGTCTTCCTTTGTCACCGTGCCATCCACATGTGAGCAGCCGCAGCGTCTGACGGATCAGGAAGCTTTCAGCCTTCTGAGGAACCCGGGTTGAAGCTGATGACAGTGCATGAATCATCGCAGCTGCAGAAAATGCTTGACATGGCGCCGGATAAGTGTTAAAGTACGCCGGTGAGCCGCTCGGGAGAGGTGTTTTCAATGTGCCGTGCACAACCTCAGAGCCCGGCGAGTATGTATCAGGAGGTGCTGCTCTCATGTATGCGATCATTGCAGCGGGTGGCAGACAGTATCGTGTTTCTCAGGGTGACGTGATCTATGTTGACAAGATCAGTCAGGACGATGGTTCCGTGGTTTCCTTCGAGGTTCTCATGGTCGGCGGAGACGGCGAAACGAAAGTCGGTACGCCTGTAGTGGATGGCGCCTGTGTGGAAGGCAAGATCCTTGGACAGGTCAAAGGTGAGAAAATCATTGTGGGTAAGTACAAGAGCAAGAAGAACTACGAGCGCAAGACAGGTCACCGTCAGCCCTACACCAAGGTGGAGATTACCTCCGTTAAGGCCTGATGATTACCGTTGTCATTCATTCTTCCCGCAGTGACGGCCGGCTTGTCTCCTGCAGCGCGATTGGACATTCCATGTATGCTGAAAACGGTTCTGATATTGTATGCGCAGCCGTTTCAGTGCTCATGACCAACTGTGTCAACTCCCTGGAGACTGTCTGTGGTGTCCTGCCGGAAATGGGTGAGTTTTGTGACGGCCGCATGTCCTTCTCCCTGCCGGAAGGTCTCACACAGGCACAGCAGCACGACTGCCAGATCCTCATGAAATCTTTGCAGCAGGGTATCCGTGATGTTGTACAAATGTATCCCGAGAATGTCCGACTTTCCATGAAATGAACGGAGGTATAGCCATGATTCAGTTAAATCTTCAGCTGTTTGCACATAAGAAAGGAATGGGCTCCACTCGTAACGGCCGTGACAGTGAGTCCAAACGTCTTGGACCGAAGCGTGCCGACGGTCAGTTCGCGCAGGCCGGCAACATTCTGGTCCGTCAGCGTGGTACTCAGTTCCATCCCGGACTGAATGTCGGTATTGGCAAGGATGATACGCTGTTTGCCAAGGTCAGCGGAATTGTTCGCTTCGAACAGCACGGACGTGACAAGAAAAAGGTCTGTGTGTATCCGATCGAGGAAGCTGCCAGCGTTCAGTAATGAATTCGTTTTCACAGTGCCTGTCCCCTGCGGACAGGCATTTCTTCTGTTTCCCGGTACCCCTGGAACCCGTTTTCTGTCCCCGCAGACAGAAGGAGGCACGTCCGGTATGTTTTCCAAAGAAAACCTGCGAAATCTTGTCCTTCCTCTTTTACTTGAGCAGGCTCTGATCGTTGCCGTGGGCATGATGGACACCGTCATGGTTTCATCATGCGGAGAATCCGCGGTCAGCGGCGTGTCCCTTGTAGACTCCATCAATGTCCTGATCATTCAGGTTTTCTCTGCCCTGGCGACAGGCGGTACCGTTGTGTGCAGTCAGTATCTGGGCAAAAAGGATCTGTCATCCGGCCAGCGGGCAGCGCATCAGCTCTTTTTCGTTGTCCTGTCCTCCAGTCTTCTGTGTATGATCCCCTCTCTGTTTTTTCGCCGGACGATCCTGGAAATCGTTTTCGGAGAAATTGAATCCGATGTCATGGCCTCCTCACAGTCCTATTTTCTGATGACCGCCCTCTCCTTTCCCTTCCTCAGTATGTATAACGCCGGCGCTGCCCTGCTGCGTTCCATGGGAAGGTCAAGCGCTACCCTGAAGATTTCAGCTGTCTCCAATGTCATCAACATCCTGGGAAATGCCATCACCATTTACCTTCTGAATATGGGCGCCGCGGGTGCCGGTCTCGCCACCCTGATTTCCCGTATCGCGGCATCTGTTCTTGTATATTTCCCTCTGCGCAGAGGACACGGTCCTCTGCATTATCCGGACCTCCGGCGTTTTGCTCATGATCCGGCTCTGAACCGCAAGATTCTGGCCGTTGCCCTGCCCAGCGGACTGGAAAACGGTCTGTTCCAGTTTGGCAAGCTCATCCTCGTTCGCCTGATTGCTACCTTTGGCACTGCCAGTATCGCCGCGAATGCCGTCGGCAACACGCTTGCCACCATTCAGTGTCTTCCCGGCATGGCTCTGAGTCTGGCCATGATCACGGTTGTGGGACAGTGTGTCGGTGCCGGTGCGTATGATCAGGCCCGTTCCTACAGCTGGCGGCTTATGAAGCTGACCTATATGATCCAGGGAAGCCTCAACATCGTAATGCTCCTGATGAACGGTTTCATCTGCATGCCCTTCCATCTGACCCCTGAAACGGAAATACTTGCCCGCCAGGTGGTCGCCCTCCACGGATCGGGAGCCCTGTTGATATGGCCTCTCTCCTTTGTCCTTCCCAATGCCCTGCGTGCCGCCGGGGATGCCCGCTTTACCATGACGGTCTCCGCCATTTCCATGATGCTCTGCCGTGTTGTACTGGGATATGTGTTCGCGTCAAACCTGGGTCTCGGGCTCATCGGTGTATGGATCGCCATGCAGGTGGACTGGGTCATTCGGATCGTCGCCTTTCTGATTCGTTTTCACGGGAACACCTGGAAAACCAAAGCACTGGTATAAATCCATCCGAAAACAAAGGACGGCCGAACGCCGTCCTTTACTTATTTCATGACCTGAAAACGAATCCATCCTGTATCCCCTGCCATTTTTCATCCTTTTCCGACAGGCTCAGAGGTGTTCCATCCATCATGCGGTAGCCTGCAGCTGAAGCGCTTTCGCGATACGTGCCTTCCAGCTCCGGCCACTTAATCCCAATGTCCGGATCATTCCAGGCAAGTCCGCCTTCATCGTTGGGATGCCAGAAATCTGTCACTTTGTAGCAGAACTCAGCCCGGTCTGAAAGGACAAGAAATCCATGGGCAAAACCTTCTGAAATATAGAACTGCAGATGATTCTCCTCGCTCAGTTCCACACCAAACCACTGTCCAAACGTATCGCTGTCCTTTCTCAGATCCACAGCCACATCAAACACGCGCCCCCGGATCACACGAACCAGTTTCGCCTGCGGATACTGCTTCTGGTAATGAAGACCTCTCAGAACACCTCTCACGGAACCGGACTGGTTGTCCTGGACAAAGTGCATGTTCAGCCCCGCCGCCTCCATCTCCCGCTGATTATACGTCTCCATGAAATATCCCCGACTGTCTGCGTGGACGGTCGGCTCCACAAGAAACAGTCCCTGAATCGGACAAGTCTGAACCTGAATCTGTCCCATTACGTTTCATCCTTTCTTGTCTGCTTCTTTTTATGATCTCCCGATGACTTGCCTTTCTCTTTCCTGGTGTTCCTCCCCATGGCTTCCGTCTCGACGGCCCCTTTCTCTTCCCCGTGCAGTTCCATCATGGGATTCGTCTCCTTCATCTCCTGGTGCGGCCTTTCGTTCTGCCCGCTGTCAATGAGGTCCGCAATGGGTACATGCCGTCCGCGCTTGGCTTCCAGAAGGGAAAACGCGATGTTCATGGCGTGATCGCCGACTCTTTCCAGACCGGAAACCGTATCGGAAAAGTATATCCCTGCCTGTGCCGTGCACTTTCCTTCCTTCAGACGGCGAATATGCCGTTTGGTCAGGACCCGCTCCATTTCATCAATCTGATCTTCCATATCCCGGATGGACTCCATCTTCGTCATGTTCCCCGTCACAAACATCTCAAGGGAGTCCACCAGCATGCGGTTAACCAGTTCCAGCATTTCTCCGAGCTCCTCGCGGCTCCTGCGGCTCAGTTCACCGCCATTCTTATAGAGTCTGGGCGTATTCTCAGCGATAGTCTCCGCATGATCCCCAATCCGTTCGATATCGGAAATCACCTGAAAGTAGGCAGAAATCGTAGCCTGATCCCGCAGAGGAAGCGTATGCTGGTTGATGTTGACCAGGTAGCTGACGATCTTTTCATCCAGGAAATCTACATACAGTTCTGTTTCATGTACCTCCTGAAGGCGCTCCTGGCGATTGTTCAGCATGCACTCCATGGCCAGGTTCAGATTATCGAAAGCCATATGGGCCATGCGGTCAATTTCCTGTACAACCAGGTAGACAGCCACTGTGGGGTTCGGATGCGCGTCCCTGATAAACTGAACCTGGTAGCCTTCCGTCTCCTGTACTCCATCATCTTTCCGTACAAGAACACCGGTCAGACTGATCATCAGATTCATAAAGGGATACAGAACAATGACTTGGAAAACCTTGAACAGAATATGAGCAACTGCAATGTTCCGCCCCAGCGTGCCACTGTCGTCGCCTGTCCCGGAAAGTACGCGTACGATCCCCTCCACCTGCGGCATCCACAGAAGCAAAACTCCAATGAGGATCAAGGTTCCGAAAACGTTGAACAGAAGATGAATCAGTGCGGCCCGCCTGGCTTCCCTGCACGTGCCCACAGCTGTCAGCAGAGCGGAAGTACATGCGCCGATATTACAGCCCAGAATTACATACATGCAGATGGGCAGATCCACCAACCCCTGGGCTCCCATAACCACAAGAATGGATACCGTGACAGAAGAAGACTGCACCACCGATGTCACTGCCAGCCCCAGGAGAATTCCCAGAGCCGGGTTGGTGAAATGCAGTAATGCCTGCTGGACCGCCTCCACGGACCTTAGTTCCGTCATCGCTGAGGACATGCTGGATATCCCCACGAACAAAACGCCGAAACCCAGCAGCACTTCTCCCAGTTTCCGCAGGAATGTATTGGGAACGTAGTGCGTCATAACGGCACCGGCAAACACAAACAGCGGCGCGATCGTGGACAGCTGGAAAGCCACCAGAAGAGCAGTGACTGTTGTGCCGATATTCGCCCCCAGAATGATCCCTGATGCCTGAACAAGATTCATCAGGCCAGAATTGACAAAGCTGACCACCATAGCCGTCGCCGCACTGGAAGACTGAATCACCGCGGTGAAAAACAGTCCCACCAGCAAGCCCATCAGTCTGTTCCGTGTAAAAGCTTCCAGAATGCTCCGAAGCCGGTCGCCGGCCACTTTCTCAATACCCCGGCTCATTATGTGCATGCCTGAGATGAACAATCCCAATCCACCGCACAGTTTAATCATCAATAACGCCATTTTTACCTGTTCCCTTTTTCTTTCAGTTCATTCTGTTCTGTGTCTCTGTTCCTTCGCAGTCGGGAATACCTCCACAGATAGAACCCCAGGACTGATCCGGCTGCAGCTCCAACTGTATCCAGCAGCACATCCGTCATCTGAGCAGTCCGTTCACTCACAACGGACTGATGCCATTCGTCCGTTGCCGCATAGAGCCCGCAGACAATGACGGACAGAAGAATCCTTCTGTGAATGCCATAGCTATCCAGCAATCCCACGACCCAGACACCCAGAACCGCATATTCCAGAAAATGAGCCGTTTTCCGGATCAGATGCTGAACCTGCAGGAGGAATTCAGAATACTGACTGGATTCAATCCCGAATACCTGCATCAGCCACCTCGCCAGAGGTTCCGCCAGAAATCCGCTGGTATCCATGGACTTATTTCCGCCCTGGGAGGAGAAGTAAAAAATCAGTCCGGCGTGTAAAAGGGTCAGGGTCCAGAAGATGACCTTTCGGTATCGATCTCTGTTCACACGTTTCCCCCTCTCTACCCGGATTCAAAGATTCGACTGTCCAATTCCATATCCTGCAAACACGCATGCTATTTTTTTCCCTGATCCTTCCGTATCCGAATTCCCTTCTGTTTTACACATCATTTCTCGTGCTCATCCAACCAGAATCCACATGTTTCCGAACCCTGAAGTCTTTCGTGAAAACATGGAAAAAACTCTTGACAATTGAGTCCCGATCGTGTAGTATTACGCATGTTGTCGCGGGGTAGAGCAGTTTGGTAGCTCGTCGGGCTCATAACCCGGAGGTCGTGGGTTCAAGTCCCACCCCCGCAATTTCCTGGCTCCGTAGCTCAGTTGGCTAGAGCATTCGGTTCATACCCGGAGTGTCATTGGTTCGAGTCCAATCGGAGCCATCAGAGCAGCACCTGATTCCTTGTAGGGTCGGGTGTTTTTGCTTTCTTACATGTACGTTCCCTTCCGGATTGACAGATGTTTTTCACAGTCCCATTCTCCTTTGGACAAATCACTGAAGCGAAAAGCCGGGAGAATATATGAGAAAAGCATGGTTTATCCTGCGAATTACGGGGTGCTGTGCCAGTGGACATCTTCCTGATTTCGCCCTCTGGCATATGATTGGATCCATACTTTGAAATCCGCCTCTGCCGGCAATTCAACGATCGTAGGCAGTCGCGCAGCTTTCTGAGTCATCATCTGCTCAGGAAAAATATCTGTTCCCGAACAACACTTTCTGACGCAGAAAATCCTCAGAATCACTTCTTCAGAGAGGCTGTGATTCTGAGGAACTGCGGTGGACATGGAAAGAGGCCGGCGAAGAATCATGACAGGTTCCCGGTCCAAATGGAGTAGGCAAAGGGCGCCTTATTTGACATAAGCCAAACAGGTTTCCCAATGCCTCTCCCCGAACCGTACGGGCATCTCTCAATGCATACGGCTC
>CACYGY010000048.1 GCA_902774025.1 uncultured Eubacteriales bacterium | reverse complement strand
GTCAGCTGCGTCAAGCTAAATTATCCAATGATTCCTGAATTAAACTCGATTGATGTTCCTAATCACCCGACAGAAGACCTAATATTTACGGAGACCGTGATAAATGGCAGCAGGAACTCAATCCCAAGTTTGGCCAGCCTAACGGAAGTTTCGACAATAGACCAGTTTCTTGTACATAAAGGAGCCTAGAAACGCTTATTTTGAATTCTGCCATTCATTTTTGTAGGGATCAATGATCCGGGTGAATACCGGCAAGCAATGATTGATTAGGGTGTCAAAAATCGATTATTGACAGATAACCCACTACATCCTGGAACTGTTTGCTACTGTGAACGACGACACCTTGTGGGATAAAGGCTGAAAGTGTTCTTTTGACATCTCTACCAAGTATGGGTGTTTTGTATTCATTTTTCCCGTCCTCCCCCGGAAACGGACAAATTGACATCCGGCTTTCTCCATGGGTATACTTCCCCTACATCCTCCGGAAAGGACGGCAGCTCGCCATGACAACCATCGCAGCCCTTGCAACCCCGCCCGGCGAGGGCGGCATAGCCATTATCCGCATGTCCGGCAGCATGAGTGAGGCGATTCTCGCAAAGATTTTCAGACCCCTCTCCGGGCATCTTCCCCTGGAAGATCACCGTCTGACCCTTGGCATGCTGATGCGGGAAAACACATGTGTCGATGAGTGCATGGCCGTGGTCATGCGCGCTCCCCGCTCCTATACCCGGGAAACCGTGGTGGAGCTTCAGGTGCACGGGGGCATCTATCTGGCCCGCACCGTTCTCGCCCTCTGCCTGGAAAACGGTGCGTCTCTGGCCGCCCCCGGAGAATTCACCCGCCGTGCCTTTCTCAACGGCCGGCTGGACCTGAGCCAGGCGGAGTCCGTCATGGCCCTCATCGCCGCCCGGGGAGAACAGGCCCGGCAGGCGGCCCTGCGGGACCTGGAAGGGGGCGCTTCCGCATTCATCCAGGACCTGTCCTCCCGCCTCTACGATCTGCAGGCGGGCCTTGCGGCGGCGCTGGATTATCCGGAGGAAATCAGTGATGAGGAAGCACTTGCGGACCTGAAGCCGCGGATGCTCAGCCTGGCGGAGGATCTGGACAGCGCCTGCCATGAAAGAGAGGCCCGGCTGATCCGGGAGGGTCTGTATGCCGCTCTGGTGGGAAAACCCAATGTGGGCAAATCCAGCCTGCTCAACGCCCTCATCGGGGAGGAAAAGGCCATTGTCACCAGCATTCCCGGCACCACCCGTGATCTGGTGGAGGCTGACCTGCATCTGGAGGGCACCGTGATCCATCTCACGGATACTGCCGGACAGCGGGATACGCCGGATATCGTGGAACAGATGGGCGTTGAGCGGGCCCGCCGCAGCATGGAGCGTGCCGACGTGATCCTGCTGGTTCTGGACGGAAGCGGGGATCTCACCGGGGACGACCGCGTCCTTCTTCAGGAAATCCGGGACAGGGACTGCCTGATCCTGCTCAGCAAATCCGATCTCCCGGAGCATCTCACGGAATCCGCCCTCCATGAGCTTGTCCCCGGCATCCCTGTCCTCCGTGTCAGCGTCCGCATGCCGGATACCCTGAAAAGCCTGAAGGAGGCTCTCCTGGAAAGAGCCAGGGTCACCGATACCCTGACCCTCTCCCAGCCCCGGCATATGGATGCGGCCCGCCGGGCTGCCCGGCATCTCCGCCAGGCCGCTGAGGCCATGGAGATTTCCGTTGATCTGGCAAGTCTTGAAACGGATGCCGCTCAGTCCGCTCTGGCGGAGATCACCGGTGATTCGGTTGAGGAAAAGCTTCTGGACAGGGTTTTCTCCACCTTCTGTGTGGGAAAATAAAGAAAAGGCACGCGGGATCCGGTTTCAGCCGGTAGAATCCTTCCCTGACTTTATGGCATGACGCCTGAAGGATTTCCGCTTTCTGCGGCGGAGGTGCCTCCATGTGCCTGTGACAAACCAACCGGAAAGGAGAAGAAATCCGTTTATGAAAAAAGCTGTCGCGTTTCTTGTCTGCCTTCTGTTCCCGTGTCTGATGGGTTCCGCCCTTTCCCAGACCCTGTCCGTCACCGGAAAGGTCACGAAAATCGAAAAATTCGGACATGCGAGACTGGATATCACCATCGAGGACTTCCTGGACGCCGGCTTTGCCTTTGGCGATCTTGTCACCGTGAAAACCGGCTCCTTTGAGGAGGATATGCCCTTCTTCAACGGGTATTACGCAGAAAGCGGGGAATCTATGATTCGGGGATATCCGGGCCAGAAGAACATCGCCCTGTGCATCAACTACGGCCATTTCGCAGATACCTCCGGTGTCAGCGTGGGGGATGCGGTGACCCTTGCACTGAAGGAAAAGGCCGGCGCCCTGGCTGTACAACAGGCCTTCAACCTGGTTTATACCAATGACCGGGCGGATTATGACAGCGATGAAATCTTCGCCAACTTCCGCTCTGTCCGGGCCGGGAGGATCGGCGAAGGGAAACTGTACCGTTCCGCCAGCCCCGTGAACCATGCTTACGGCCGCAACATCATTGCCAACCGCCTGATCCGGGAAGCGGGCATCCGAAGCGTTATGAACATGGCAGATACGGATGAGGGGATTCTGAAATATCCCACCTACGAGGATTTTGACAGTGCGTACTATATGGACCTTGTCCGAAACGGCCATGTGATCGCCCTGGGGATGCCCATTGACTTTTCCTCCGACGCTTTCGCCCAGGGCATGGTCAGGGGCCTGACCTTTCTTGCCGGTCAGGAACCGCCGTATCTTGTGCACTGCACGGAGAGCAAGGACCGGGCGGGGCTATGCCTCATGCTCCTGGAAGCGCTCATGGGCGCCTCCGAGGAGGAAATCACAGAGGATTACCTGGCCAGCTATATCAATTACTATCACCTGGACCCGGACAGGGATGCCCCTCTGCTGGAGGTGATTGCCCAAAGGAATGTCCTTCGGATGCTCCGGACATTGGCCGGCACCGGAGAGAACGGAGACCTCGCGGATGCCGATCTGAGCAGGGCTGCTGAAAACTACCTGCTCTCCCACGGCATGGAGGAGAAAGCCATGAGAACACTGATGGAAAAGCTTCAGTAAACCGGAGCATTCTTCATGGGAAATTCCACGCCCGGACGGACGCCGAAAAGAGGTACGGAACGCCCGTACCTCTCCTTTTTTTCCTTCTGCCCGGGATGCTTTCCGTTATCGGGGAACGGTCCGGCCAGCGCCTTCAGCAGAGCGTTTCCTCTTCCCGCGGGGCGGCACCTCTTCGTACATGGCCGACAGCAGTTCCGCCAGAAACGCCCGGTTGTCCACATTGTCCACCAGCAGCATTTCCCTGGCGCCTTCATAGGGAATCTCCCGGTCTGCCTCCGGCATCATGGCCTGAGAGGAGGCGGTGCATTTCACCAGAAAACGGTCATCGTAAATCCCGCCGATGACCCTGTCCCGGTAGTAAAGGATGAATTCACCCATCATGGGACGGTAACTGACCTGGCCCGCCTCAGAAAGCTGATCCAGAATAAAGTCAAGGTATGCTCTGGTGGATGCCATATGTCCTCCCCGTATCCCCGGCCCTGCACCGGCTCTCTTTTTTCCCGCACTTCAGGATTCTTCCCGCCGGTCATTCTACCGGAACCTCCCTGAGGACGCAATCCCCGTAACCACGAACGGAAGCTTTCCACCCCGCCTGTCCGGTCAGGCACCGGAAACCACCGTCTGTCCGGACACTCTTGCCTTTCCGGACAGACACGGATAGGATGAAAGACAGGCATAACGCATCATCATCCGAAAGAGCTTCGGCGAGCATCCATACGCAAGGAGGACGAATCCATGAATTACAAACTGATTGCGAAACTTCTCCCCTTCATCGGCGGGGGCATTACCCTTGTCTGGGGTTTTCTTGCCAATGACTGGAGCCGGTCCTGGATCGCATCCGCTGTCTGCTGCGGTGTTCTCCTGCCCATATGCGCGGTTCTGGCAAGGCAGGAAGATTCAAAGAATCAGGGGAAGAAATAAAGGCAAAAAGCAGCAGCCCGCACCGCTTCCCTTCTCCGGAACGGAATCAGAGCACAGGCGTGGTCTCCGGGACATGCCTGTGTTTTTTTCTGTCCCGGATTCTTTCGCGTACTCCCTCCGCCCGGCAGGGATTCCGCTCCCCGTCTTTTCGTGAAAAAAGGAACTGGACATCCGGCGAATCAGCGCTTACAATGCTCCCGGGCATTTAACTCAGTGCCCCGCGTATCCTGGGAGAGGAGAGATCCGGAAAGCGCCGGACAGCACTTATGACGGCCAGACAGAAGCAGGAACTCAGGGACTGGGGTCTGATGACCCTGGGTTCCATCATCATGGTGATCGGCATCTATTTTTTCAAATACCCGAATCATTTCTCCACCGGCGGCGTCAGTGGTATTTCGGTCATCATGGCCCATTATGTGCCTGCCCTCACTCCCGGAACCTCCGGTCTGATCATCAACGGCGTCCTTCTGATCGTCGGATACCTGGCCATCGGCCGTGATTTCGGCATTCGCACCACCTTCGCAAGTCTGTTCCAGTCCATCACCATCTATGCCCTGGAGCAGTGGGTTCCCATGGACGCCCCCATGACCGACCAGCCCCTTCTGGAACTGATCTTCGCCGTATCCCTGCCCGCCGTGGGTTCCGCCATGCTCTTCAATGCGGCGGCCAGCAGCGGCGGCACGGACATTGTGGCCATGATCATGCGGAAACATTCCTCCATGGACATCGGCAAGGCCCTGATGGCCTCCGACCTGATCATCACCCTGGGCGCCTGCGTGGCCTTTGGCATGACGACGGGACTTTTCTCCATTCTGGGTCTGGCGGTCAAGTCCAGCCTGGTGGACATTGTCATGGAAAACATCAACACGCATAAGTGTTTTCACATCATCACCCGGAATCCGGAGATGATTGAGAAATTCATCATATCCGAGCTTCACCGGGGCGCCACCCGCCTGCACGGAGAGGGCATCTATACCCATGAGGGCTGTGAGGTGCTTCTGACGGTGGTGAACCGCCGGCAGGCCGTACGCCTCCGCCGCTTCATCCGTTCCTCCGACCCCACCAGTTTCCTGCTCATCACCAACACCTCGGAGATCATCGGCAAGGGATTCCGGGGCATTAACTGAGGGGAGGTGCGGACCCGTTGGAATCCCTCACCAGTCTGAAAAACCCCCGGGTACGCCAGTGGGCCGCCCTGAAGGACCGCCGTGAACGCCGTGAGCAGGGCTGCTTTCTTGTGGAAGGCCGCCGCAGCGTCACGGACGCCCTGGCCTCGCCCTTTCCCCTGAAGGCTCTGCTGGTCACGGACCCCCAGGATCCCTTCATCCGCCCCGGCCTGCCCGTATTCCAGCTTCCGGAGCACGTCATGGCCCACGTCTGTGATACCCGTTCCCCCCAGGGCGTGGCCGCGGTCATGGGCATGCGGGATACCCGGGCGGAAGGCGCGCGTCTGGTGATTCTGGACGGTCTTCAGGACCCGGGGAATGTGGGCACCATTCTCCGCACCGCGGACGCCGCGGGCCTTGACGGCCTGATCCTTTCCGCCGACTGTGCGGACCCCTTCAGCCCCAAGGTTCTCCGGGCCACCATGGGGTCCGTCTTTCACCTGCCCGTTGAAATCGCGGAAAACCTTCCGGACCGCCTTCGTGCCCTTCAGTCGGACGGCTGGGTCGTTTTCTCCTCACAGCTGGACGGCATGCCTTTCCGGGAGGGCGCATTTCCGCCGCCCGACAGATGGTGCCTGGTGATCGGCAATGAGGGAAACGGCGTGCGCGAATCCATTCGTTGTCTTGCGGACCGCAGAGTCTGCCTCCCCATGCGCGGCCGCGCGGAATCCCTGAACGCGGGAGTCGCGGCCGGAATCATGATGTATATGCTGCTGGAAGAGACCTGAAAGGAAGAAAGGAGTGTTTCCCCTTGAAAAACGCCCGGCTGATCATGGACAAAGACTTTGCCATCGGACAGGTGGACCCCCGCATCTACGGTTCCTTCATCGAGCATCTGGGGCGCGCCGTATACGGCGGCATCTATGAGCCCGGCCATCCCACGGCGGACGGAAGCGGTTTCCGTCAGGATGTTCTGGATCTGGTGCGCCGCCTGAATGTCCCCATTGTACGCTATCCCGGCGGCAACTTTGTCTCCGGCTTCAACTGGGAGGATTCTGTGGGTCCCCGGGAGAGCCGCCCGCACCGCCTTGATCTTGCCTGGTTCACTACGGAGACCAATGAGGTGGGACTCCATGAATTCGTGGACTGGTCCAGAAAGGCCGGATCCCAGGTCATGTACGCCGTCAACCTGGGCACCAGGGGACCGGACGAGGCCCGGAATGTGGTGGAGTACGCCAATCATCCCTCCGGCTCCTTCTACAGCGATCTGCGCCGGCGCAATGGGGCGGAGGAGCCCTTCGGCATCCATCTGTGGTGCCTGGGGAACGAAATGGACGGTCCCTGGCAGATGGGCCACAAGACCGCCTTTGAATACGGCCGCACCGCCAATGAAGCCGCCAAGATCATGAAGTGGGTGGATCCCACCATTGAGGTGGTCGCCTGCGGCAGCTCCCATCACGGCATGCCCACCTACGGCGCCTGGGAGTATGAAATGCTCATGGAATGCTATGAGAACGTGGATTATGTTTCCCTGCACCGCTACTATGACAACGCCAGGAACAACACCCCGGATTTCCTGGCCCGGAGCATGGACCTGGATGACTTCATCCGGGAGGTGGTGTCCATCTGCGACGCCGTGGGCGGACGGAAGCACGCCCGGAAGAAGCTGAACCTGTCCTTTGACGAGTGGAACGTCTGGTATCACTCCCACGAGCAGGACAAGGAAATCTGGAAGCGGGACAAGTGGAACCGTGCCCTGCCTCTTCTGGAGGATATCTACAACTTCGAGGACGCCCTGCTGGCCGGCAGCATCCTCATCACCTTCCTGCGCAATGCCGACCGGGTGAAGGTCGCCTGCCTGGCGCAGCTGGTCAACGTCATCGCCCCCATCATGACCCGCAACGGCGGCGGCGCCTGGGCCCAGACCATCTATTATCCCCTGATGCACGCCTCTGCCTTCGGCCGGGGCACCGCCCTGCGCCCCGTCATCTCCGGTCCCGTGTATGACTGCACCGACTATGAGAAGGTGCCGGTCATGGATGCCGCCGCCACCCTCGCGGAGGACGGCAGCGTCACCATCTTCGCCATCAACCGGGATCTCCGGGAGGATGTATGCCTGGAAGCGGACCTGAGAGGTTTCGGAAACCTCCGCTTCGCGGAACATACGGTTCTGCATCACGATGATGTGAAGGCCGTCAATACGGAGGAACATCCGGACAATGTCGTTCCCTGCAGGGGAGAGGATGCCCTGCTGGACAGCGGACGTCTCACCGTCCGTCTTCCCGCCCTGTCCTGGAACGTCATCCGCCTCGTGCCCTGATCCGGATCGGAAAAAGCCTTTCTCTGACAAGGAGAAAGGTTTTTTTCGTTATCCCAGCGCCACGTCCATGACCATCATCAGGACAAAACCCAGGGCAAAGGCCACGGTTCCCGCATTGGAGTGCTTTCCCTCCGACATTTCCGGAATCAGTTCCTCCACCACCACATACATCATGGCACCCGCCGCAAAGGCCAGCAGACCCGGAAGAACGGAGGTCACTGCCTGTGCCGCCGCGATGGTCACAAGGGAGGCAATGGGCTCCACCACACCGGAAAGAACCCCATAGAGGAAGGTTCTGCCCCTGGACATGCCGTTTGCCCTTAAGGGCATGGACACAATGGCACCTTCCGGGAAGTTCTGCAGGGCAATACCCAGGGCAAGGGCAAGGGCCGCTGCCTGGCTCACGCCGCTGTTTCCCGAAACCCATCCAGCGTACACCACACCCACGGCCATTCCCTCGGGAATGTTGTGCAGCGTCACGGCCAGGATCAGCTTGGTGGTCCTTTTCATGCCGCTTCTGGGCCCCTCCGGCTGCTCATCCATATGCATGTGGGGAACCAGGGTGTCCAGCAGCAGGAGGAATCCCATTCCCGCCAGGAACCCGATGGCGGCGGGCAGAAAGGACCATGTGCCCATTCCGGCAGCGCCCTCCAGAGCCGGCTGGAGCAGACTCCAGAAGGAGGCTGCCACCATCACCCCCGCCGCGAACCCCGTCAGAATACGCTGGAGCGTCTCCGAGATCTTCTTTCTCAGGACGAAGACCATGGCAGCCCCAAGACTCGTCCCGGCAAAGGGGATCAGAATCCCCTGCCATACCTGCGCGTTCATGTCCTCCCCCTTTCCGCTTCACCCTTTCTTTTCCGCTCTGTCATGCCTCGTCCCCGTAAATGCAGACATCCTCCTGCATTCCGGGCAGTTCCGCCTCATCCCCCAGATAGAAGGAGGCAAACCCCACCTGATTGTAGCAGATGTTCTGGTTGGCCACGGCATTCCGGTACCACTTGTCATGCATGAGGCAGGCGATGCCGTAGGGGGTGGGCATGAGGGTGCTGACGATCACCAGGTGATTCTCTTCGTCCGTGAGCACCAGGTTTTCCCGCCAGTCCCCCATCAGATCCGCCTTCAGGGTGGGGGTCTTCTTGGATCCCGTGGACAGAAGATGGGTAGTCAGATACGGTTTAAATTCCAGTGTGTCCGGATCCGGCACGCGGATCTCGCTTTCCCTGCAGCTGTAATGCGTCAGCCCTGGACCGAACCAGAGCGCATTCTCTCCCTGGGGAATTCCCCTGGGGCTCCCGGTCTCCGTGAGCACACGGCCGTCCACCAGGCTGCGCACCCGGCATCCGCACTCCGATCCGCCCGCCATGGCCCCCGGCCAGCGGTTGGAGAAGTTCCCCGCCACGGATCCCTCATCATCATCCCCGGAAAACTCGCCGAAAATGAGAGAGTTTTCCCGGACCATTTCCTTCCCTTCCCATCTCAGTCCCCGGTTGGGATCGTGAGCCTCAGGGCCGGGGAGCCACCCGAACTGCACACCGGTCTTCCGGTCATCCAGGGTGTATTCTTCCGTCCCGGAATAAATCCGCACATGGTTCTGTGCGTCAACGGGCAGAAGGGCGGACCGGTCCCCGTGCTGAAGCCCCGCCCAGGCGTTTCCGGGAGTGGACCGGTATTCCGGCGTCACCACGTTCTCCCCGAACCCAGGCTGGTGTCCCGTCCCCTCCGCCATGGGCATGATATCCCCGCACAGAACCCGGGGAAGAATCCGCATTCCGTCGGGTGACAGGGCGAAATTCATGCCCTTGAGCACCACCTCGTCCCTTCCGTCCCCGTCAATGTCCTGAATATCCGTGAAATGATTTCCCCTGGCCCTGTAAAGATCCGGGCCCTCCCCCAGTGTCCAGCAGGCACTGTCCTCGGAATCAAAGAGCGCCGGGGCAAGGAGACGTCTTCCCTCCATCCGGTAGGCCGCCATGGTGGTCCGCTGATAGTATCCCCTCTGGATGACCGCGAACCAGTGTTCCCCATCCAGGCAGCCCACGCCGCCGGCATACCGGTTCGCCCGGTTTCCCTGCCCGTCCCCCCATACGGGAGCCTTCCAGGGATGCGCCAGGAAATAGCCGTCACGCTCCCGCATGATCTGGACCTTGTAACTGTCCATGGTATCGCTGCCCACAATGGGATGGGTGATGCAGCAGAAATTGCCGCGCTGGGTCATGGGGTCCAGGGCAAAATCATCCCCGTCCGTGGACACATGCGTCCAGGCGAAGGGATAGTCCACCGTGTCCAGGAAAACGCCCCTGCCCTTCTCATAGCCCACGGCGCTGACATATTCCGCGTGTCCGGGTCCCATGGGGCCGATATGGTAGGACTTGATCCAGGTCTTCTGCATGGGGTCATTGGGCCCGTCATTGTCCTCTGAACGCACGGGGGAGCGGTAGCAGATGTCAAAACCGTTGAACAGATTCCACTTTTCCCGGAGGGCCCGGACGTTTCCTTCCTCAAAATACTTCCGGAAGGCGTCTGTTGTGCAGGCCAGGCCTTCCCGGCCCCCCACCACCTGATCCTCCGCGTCGGAATAGACAACGCACTGCCCTGCCTCATCCCAGTGCCCGATCCGGGTGCCCGGTGCCGTTTTGAGAATGATCTCGCTCTTCCCGTCCCCGTTGAAATCCTGCACATGCAGCATGGTCTCGTGATCATTCCCGGATTTGATGTTGTACCCCATGTCAATGCGCATCAGGAGGGTGCCGTTCATCTTGTAGACGTCAATGTACTCCGGTGCGCTGAGGTTCATGTCCGAACGGTAGATGGGATCGGAGAACATGGGATCGGGACTTTCCGCCCGCCACTTGACAATGATCTCATATTCCCCGTCCCCGTCCATATCCCCCACGGTCATGTCCTGGGTGTGGTAAGGGCTGCTGAGGCCCGTCTCCACGCTTCCGTCCTCCCGCATGGCAAAGGGCAGGGATTCGCCCGAATCCAGTTCCCGGACATAGCGGATAAAGGCCGCTTCCATCTCACGGTACATTTCCTCCGTGAGCACGCCGGGCCTGACCTTTTCAAAGTGCACCTTCCGCTTTCCGGCCTTTTCCAGGCGCGCTTCCACCTCACGGATCGTTTCGGGGGAAAGGGCTTCTCCCTTTTCCCAGGGCTCCCGGAACATCCGGAGGATCTCCATGTCCACCCTGTACCAGTCCTCACCGCTGTCAAGACGGAAAACAGAAGGATCCACCTTCACCCCGGGACCCACGGATACCCCCCGGTAACGGAAATGGGCGAGGGGTACGGGAGAGGGCGCGGTCTTCATGGGAATTCTCAGGACAGCGCCCCGGAAGCTCTGTCCCTCATCCCCCGGCAGGGGTTCCAGCATGGGAAAGGCCATTCCTTCCCGCGCTCCCTCAACGCCCTGAATCACCGGGGCCACCTCATACAGGTCCCCCTTCTCACCGTCTCTGTCCACATAACAGGAAGGCGTGGTGTTCCGCTTCACGATCCCGGGATTCTCCGGATAGTGGCTTTCAGGCGCCACATCGTGGGGCGTGATGACCGCAATCCGCTCCTGGCGGCCGTTTCTCGTGCGGTACAGGTGCCAGGTCAGCCCGTCCGCTTCATTCCCGAACCGTCTCCAGGCCACATAATTTCCCTGCTCCAGGGGGGCCGCCATCAGAGCACGGTTCAGTCTCTCCATCTTCCGCATATCCATCCCAGCCTTTCGTCCGTCTTGTTCCATGCGGGAAGTCTAGCACGTCCCGCGCCTTTTTCAAGAACCGGCCCCTTTTTTCCGGATCCCCCGGAATGATTTGCAGGACTTGCGGTATCTGCTATAATCCGTATATCTTCAGATTCTTTTCCGACAGGCACGCGGAAAACACGTTCCCTGCGGAAAACAAGGAGGCACTCATGAAAGCAAATGCCCTTCGCTGGATTGTGGTTGTCCTGATGCTGACAGCCATGATTTTCCTCGTTTCGTCCCCCGGACTCGCGGAGACGGAGTTTACCCATGTGCTGGAAGGACCCGACAATCCCACCGTTCCCCTCCGGCCCCTGACCCTGGATGCTCCCGGGAGCTACGAACCTCTGGCAATGGATCAGCTGGTCAAGGGCAGGCCCCTGAAGCTGGCAAACCTCAGCGGGGACAACATGGAATATCAGGACGGGTCCATCCACGCCATCGTCACCCATGATACGGTGGAATTCAAGGACTATGCCGGCAAGCTCAAGCTGAACTGCTATATCATCAGGGTCACCATCGCCGATGCCAGCCAGATGCGTTCCTGCATGAGCTATGACGACTATGACACCCGCAAGCAGGTGAAGGCCGCCACCATGGCGCAGTCCGCCAACGCGGTGGCCGCCGTCAACGGCGACTTTTTCAAGAATGCCGCCGACCGGGGCTATATTTTCCGTCAGGGTGTGTTCTACCGGGATAAGGCCGAGGCACGCCGGGACGTGCTGCTCATTGACTCGGAAGGGGATTTCCATATCATCCACGCCGCCACTGGCGCCGATGTGGAAGAGGCCATGGCCGCCCTGCCGGAGGGCGTCACCGGTGTGAACACCTTCAACATCGGGCCCGCCCTCATTGAGAACGGCCAGGTGGTGAATATGATGGAAAGCACAGTGGCCACCACCCGGAACAGCCACGATCAGTTCCAGTACAGGTACCGCATGCAGCGGGCCGCCATTGTGCAGCTGGGCCATCTTCAGTATGCCATCGTGGAATGCAACGGAACCTCCGACGCCAAGAAAGGCATGAACATCCAGGTTCTGGCGGACTATATCAAGGACCTGTTCCCGGATGCCATCACCGCCTATAACCTGGACGGCGGCGGGTCCACCAACGTCATTTTCCCGCAGGCGGGCGTCAACAAGAAGACCAAGGAACCCGAGGTTCAGTTCATCCGGATTCACAAGAACCCGGATGCCCGGGAAATCTGTGATCTTCTCTACTTTGCCTCTCTGGAGGACTGAGTGCCATGCGAGTCTATCCCTACGGTGTCTGTCTGGCCGTTTCGGCATGCATGGGCATCGCCCTGCTGATCCGGCAGTGCGCCCATGCCCGCCTCCGGTCATCCACGGCCTCCACCCTTTCCCTCACGGCCATTCCCCTGATGCTGCTCGGTTCCAGACTGTTTTTCTGTCTGTTCCGCTTTTCCTGGTTCCTGGACAAGGGCGTAGTGTGGTTCTTCCGCTTTGACGAAGGCGGCCTTGAGTTTTTCGGCGGACTTGCGGGAGGTCTTCTGGCCCTTCTGATCACCGCCCGGATCACGAAACAGAGCACCTGGCGCCTCATGGATGCCGCCGCGGCCCCCGGCATGCTCACCTACGGCCTGATCCGTCTGAGCGATCTGGCGGCCCATCAGGGGTACGGCTGGCCCGTTGCCGACTGGTTCTCCGTGGATGCCGCGGATCCGGAGGAGTTTACGGGCATGAGCCTGTTCCATCTGGAAGATGCCTCCTTTTTTGAGCGTCTTCCCTTCGCCATTGAGGATCCCTATTACGGCGACTGGCGCTGGGCGGTCTGCGTGCTGGTGGCGCTTCTGGCCTTCCTGCTCCTGTTCAGGCTGCTCACCCTGAAAACCCGGAGGGAAGGCACCCTGAGCCTGACAGGCCTGGGCATGCTCCTGAGTCTCACCGCCATCTGCGAAAGTCTGAGACAGGATGACGTGACCAAATGGGGCGTGGCCGGGGTGATCAAGGCCGGCGAGGTCATGGCCGCCGTCTGTCTGGCCTTGCTTCTGGCCCTCGCCCTGATGCGTGCCCGGGCACGGATCCGCAGAGGGCAGCTTGTGATGCTGCCCGCCGCTGCCCTTTGCTGTATGGGCGTGATCCTGGCCATGGAGTTTGCCCTGGAAAAGAAAATCTCCTTTCTCACCTTCCTTCCCATGGACATGTGCTACCTGATCATCATCATCGCTGCCTTTGCCATTGCCTGGGTGACCGGCCGCGCAGCCTTCCTGGGCGACGACGCCGATCCCTGAACCCCACGTTCTCATGACGCTCCGAAAGGAACAAGAAAGGGAGGAACACCATGACTCGAACGATTCTGCCCCGCGCCTTCAGCGGCAGGACCACCCGGGACCCCTGGCCCTGGGAGAAGCCGCATCAGACTCTGGCTCAGAAGGCCGCTGAGGAGGGCATCGTCCTTCTGAAAAACGACGGCGTCCTTCCCCTGGACGCAGGACAGCCTGTCGCTCTGTACGGCACGGGCGCTGTCATGACGGTCAAGGGCGGCACCGGTTCCGGCGACGTGAATGAGCGCTGGAGCATTTCCGTGGAACAGGGCATGCGCAATGCCGGTTTTTCTCTCACCACCGACGCCTGGCTGCGGGACTGCGAAACGACATTCACAAAGGCCCGCGAGGAATGGCGGGACTGCATCTATGCCAAGGCCCGGAAAAAGGACGGCCCTATGGCCTTCTTTGACGCCTACAGCACCACGCCCTTCCAGTATCCCGCAGGTCCCGCGATCCCGGAGGAAAAGGGCCGGACTGCCGTGTACGTCATCAGCCGCATCGCCGGGGAGGGTGCCGACCGCAGCAGGGGCAAGGGCGACTATCTGCTCCTGGATGCGGAAATGGAACATCTTGGCATTCTTTGCCGCAACTATGATCATGTCATCGTGATTCTCAATGCCGGCGGTGTCATGGACTGCTCCTTCCTGGACGATTTTCCCGGGATCGGCGCCCTTCTGGTCGTCTCTCAGCCCGGCATGATGGGCGGAAACGCCGTGGCCTCCATCCTCTCCGGAAAGGTCAGTCCTTCCGGCCATCTCACGGACACCTGGGCCTGCCGCTACGATGACTATCCCACCTCCGCCCATTTCTCCCACAATGACGGAGACACGAAGCATGGCCTGTATACAGAGGGCATCTATGTGGGCTACCGGTATTTCGACACCTTCGGGGTGCCCGCCCGTTTCGGCTTCGGGGACGGCCTGTCCTATACCTGTTTCAGCCTGTCCCTGTCTTCCCTATCCGCGTCCCCGGATGGTCTGGTTCAGGCCAGCGTCTGTGTCCGGAATACGGGAAAATGCGCCGGCAAGGCGGTTGCCCAGCTCTATGCCCAGCTTCCCGCGGGACGACTGGAGAAGGAATACCGTCGTCTTGTGGCCTACGGAAAGACAGCGCTTCTTGCCCCCGGGGAAAGCACACAGCTCATTCTCACCGTCACCCCCGACGCCCTTGCCTCCTTTGACGACACGCTGCCGGCCTGGGTTCTGGAAAAGGGCCTCTACGGCCTGTACCTGGGCGAATCCCTGAAGGATTCCCGCCTCTGCGGCAGCCTGAATCTTCCCGGGGAAACCGTCCTGCAGCCCCTGGAGCATGTCTGTCAGCCCAAGGTCCCCGTGGATGAAATCCATCCGGATCCCGCCCTGGCCCTTCAGCGCTACCAGGACCTTGAAAAGGCCGCGGCCACTTTGCCCTGCCTCCGCTACGCGCCGCCCTCCCGTCCCGCTGTCTGCTATACGGAACAGGAAGCGGATCCGGAAGCCCTGGCACTGGCCTCCACCCTCACCCCCGAACAGCTCATTGCCCTGTGTGTCGGCGATCCCAGCCGCGGGCAGGACAGCATGCTGGGCAGTGCCGGCAAGACCGTTCCCGGTGCCGCCGGAGAAACCAGTGCCTGCGCCATGGAACAGGGGGTTGCCCCCCTCATTCTGGCGGACGGACCCGCGGGTCTGCGTCTGAGACAGGTCTATCATGTTCAGGGTGAGATCATTCAGCACGCGCCTCTGGCAATGGCGGTGGAACACAGTTTTCTCTACGACGGTCCTCCCCCGGAGGGAGAAGAGCACTATCAGTTCTGCACCGCCTTCCCGGTGGGCACACTCCTGGCCCAGACCTGGAACACGGAACTGGTCAGAACCGTCGGGCTTGCCGTGGGTCTTGAGATGGAAACCTACAACATTACGCTGTGGCTGGCCCCGGGCATGAACATTCACCGGGACCCCCTCTGCGGAAGAAACTTCGAGTATTATTCGGAAGACCCTCTGGTGAGCGGCACCATGGCAGCGGCCATGACCCTGGGCGTGCAGGCCCATCCCGGATGCGGCACGACCATCAAGCACTATGCCTGCAACAACCAGGAAGATGACCGGCTGGATACGGACAGTATCCTCAGTGAACGGACCCTGAGGGAAATCTATCTGCGGGGATTCGGCCTGGCCATCGCCCTGTCCCATCCCCTGTCCATCATGACCAGCTATAACATGATCAACGGTGTGCATTCCGCCAACAACTATGACCTCTGCACCCGGGTGGCCCGGTGTGAGTTCGGGTTTGACGGCGTGATCATGACCGACTGGACCACCACCAACCACGATGAAAGCTGCACGGCAGCAGGCTGTGTCATGGCGGGCAACGATCTGGTCATGCCCGGTCTTGACTCGGATATGGAGAGTATCCGGAAAGCCCTGGAAGAGGGCCGTCTGACGCCTGAGCGCGTCCGCACCTGCGCGGCCCACCTGATACGGGTTGTGCTCCTGAGCAGATGCTATGAACCCTGATCCGCGGAAAAAACAAAGAGAGCCCTGAAGGGGCGGCACGACCGTCCGGAGCTTCAGGGCTCCCTTTTTTTGTCCGGCATCAGGGAGAATCCGGATTCCCTCAGCATCTGCCTCTGCCTGCATTGCGTTCACGCAGAAGAGAGAGGTCATTCAGAATCGTTTCCGGTTTCCTCACGCATAAGGCAAAGCGGCCGCACTGCCCGTTTTCACTTCAGGCTTCTCCTCTCACCCGGCACATGGCGGGTCACCAGGATCATCATTCCGGCACAGGACAGAGCGATCACCAGATAGCACAGATCCATGGTCATCCACCGGAGGAACCGGATCTTTCCTTCCAGGGCAAACTCCATGGCCATGAACAGACCGAAACATCCCAGAAGACCCATCACGGAAAGGATCGTCCTTCCCCTGCCCTGGCGGATGCACAGAACCAGCAGGATCAGAAGGAGTCCCACGGCACAGAAAAGCTCGCCGGTTTTCACAAACCCGAAGCGCAGAATCGCGTCCTGCCGCATGCTCTCCCCGAAAGCCTGAAGGGGCAGCCAGACTGCCAGAAAGCGGATCCAGCGGTTCTTTTCACCCCTGTGCCTGTGAAGATACACCGTCATCAGCAGGAGCATCAGACCTTCCAGAAGGAAGACGGAAAAAAGCCAGTCCCCGTAGTAATCCGTCACGGCGAAGGGAAAGCGTTCCAGAAACGAAACATCCCTGAGGCGGATCAGGCTCATGTCGCTGGGATAGTCCACGGAGAACCAGTCCCTGACCGGCAGTCCGTATCCCTGCCCGGAAAGACCCGCGCACAGACGGGCAAGGGCAAGGAACAGGGCACAGCCCTCCGCCATCTGATCCCAGACCGTCCCGGCACCTGTCTTTTCCTTCTTTCCGATGATCCATCCCGCCAGGGCAAGTCCCAGGACACAGCCGTGTACCGACAGACCGCCGCGGGGGAGATCAAAGAAAAAAACCACGCCCTGCTCCAGCATCCAGGGCAGCCGGATCAGACAATACACAAGCCTTGCTCCCAGCAGGGAAAGCGGAATGCAAAAGAGGGCAAGGGCCGCACTTTTCCCGCCCGTCTCCTTCCGCATAAGCATCAGACCCAGCGCCGCGGAGACCGCCAGCCCCAGACCATACCCATAGACTGTCACCGGACCCAGCGTCCATTTGATCATTCTGACAATTCCTTCCCGCCCCCGGGGATTCAGAGAAGCAGCGCGGAACAGGCTTCTCCCCCGTCCACGCTGATGGTTCCCCGCCGGCATTCACTGATATTCCGGACCGCGCCCGTCCCGGGCGGCCTGTGAGCGGAAACGATTTCACCAAAGCCGGGAGGCCTTTTCCGTCCGCATCCGTTCCGGCGCGTCCTTCTCTGTTTCTTCCCTGTGAATCACCGGAAGAATACAACATCTCATGAGATTTGACAATTCCTTGACGATGCAGACAGCCCTGCCTATAATGCCCATGGAAAGCCCGGAATCTGTTCAGCGGGTGGTGAATCATGCACAGTCCATGCATTACAGTCGTCGGCGGCATCAATCTGGATATCACCGGCCAGTCTTTCTCCGAAATGATCCTGGAAGACTCCAATCCCGGCCGTGTGACCTGGACCTATGGGGGCGTAGGCCGGAACATTGCTGAAAATCTCGCCCGGATGGGCGCCCGGGTCTGCCTGATCACGGCCCTGGGCGATGACGCCCACACGCCCCTCATTCGCAGGCACTGTGAGGAAACCGGGATTGATCTGAGCTACTCCGGCGTCATTCTCAACACTTCTTCCGGCGTCTATCTTTCCGTTCACGACGCCAATGGAGACGTCAGGGCCGCCGTGTCCGACATGGCCATCTGTGACCGGATCACCCCTGCCTATCTGGAGGGCAGACTGCCCGTCATGAACCGGTCCGATCTGGTGGTGGTGGAAGCGAACCTGCCTCAGGAGAGTCTCCTGTATCTGGGCAGTCATCTTACCGTTCCCATGGTGGCGGATCCGGTCTCCGTAAAGAAATCCCCGCGTCTTCTGCCTCTTCTCCCGCGTTTGACCGCCGTCAAGCCCAACCGTCCGGAAGCGGAGGTGCTCAGCGGAGTGCCCATCCGCACAAGGGCGGATCTGGAGGCCGCTTCGGATGCCATCCTCCGGAAGGGATGCAGGAGCGTGTTCATCTCCCTGGGCGCAGAAGGCGTATACTACAGCGACGGAGAAACCCGGGGGATTCAGCCCTGCCTTCCCGGGAAGGTTCACAATACCAACGGATGCGGAGACGCTTTTCTGGCGGCTCTGGCGATGGGCATCACCGGAGGCATGTCCCTGGAGTTCTGCGCCAGACTGGGACAGGCCGCTTCCGCCCTGTGCGCCACGTCTCCCTCCGCCGTCAGCCCCGACATGGAACCTGGCCGTCTCCTGGAGATGGCCGGGATTTGAATCAGGAGGTGTCTTCCATGGAATCCTTTCGTCCCTATCTCAGTGTAGCGCCGCATGTCCAGGCCGCGCTGGACGCCGGCCGGCCCGTGGTGGCCCTGGAGTCCACCATCATCTCCCACGGAATGCCCTATCCCCGGAACGTGGAAACCGCCCTGCGGGTGGAGGACCTGATCCGTCAGCACGGCGCGGTCCCTGCCACCATTGCCGTCATTCAGGGAAAAATGACTGTCGGCTGCACCAGGGAACAGATTGAATACCTCGGAAAGCGGGGCCTGAAGGTTCCCAAGGCTTCCCGCAGGGATCTTCCGGTTCTTCTGGCCCGGGGTGAGGACGGCGCCACCACCGTCACCACCACCATGATCGCCGCCTCCATGGCCGGCATCCGGGTGTTCGCCACCGGCGGCATCGGCGGTGTGCACCGGGGCGCCGAGGTGACCATGGACATTTCCGCTGACCTGGAAGAGCTGGCCATGACGGACGTGATGGTCATCTGCGCAGGCTGCAAATCCATTCTGGACATCGGACTGACCCTGGAATACCTGGAAACCAAGGGCGTGCCGGTTCTGGGCTATCAGACCAGTGAAATGCCCGCCTTCTACACCACGCATTCCGGTTTTCAGGTGGACTGGCGTGTGGACACCCCTCTGGAGGCCGCACGGATCCTGCGCACCAAGCTGGACTGCGGCCTGAAGGGCGGCGTTCTGCTGACCAACCCCATCCCCGAGGCGTACGCCATGGACCTGGACTACATCAACGAAAACATTCAGCAGGCCCTGAAGGAGTGCGATGAAAAGGGAATCCATGGCAAGGCCATCACGCCCTTCCTGCTTGACCGGATCCAGCAGCTGACGGGAGGTGCCAGTCTGGAGGCCAACATCCAGCTGGTCTGTCATAATGTCACCCTGGGTGCCGAGGTCGCCAAGGCCCTCAGCAGCCTGTAAATATCGGATCGCAAGGAGGTTCCCCCGTTATGGAAGCGCTGAAGCTTGAAGATTTTCTGCATTACCGTTTTCTCTCCGCCCTCCGCTATGCCCCCGACGGCCGGAAGGCTGCCTTTGCAGTGTCCCAGGCCGACGAGGAGAAGAACACCTACCAGTCCTGCCTGTATCTGTATGACGGTCAGTTCCGTCAGCTGACCAGCCTGGGCAGGGAAAAGGGTTTCAGCTTTCTGGATGAAAACCGCCTGATCTTCCCCGCCGTGCGCACGGAGCGGGAAAAGGAGGAGGCGGAGAGCGGACTGCAGCGCACGCACTATTACTGCCTGGACCTGAGGGGCGGCGAAGCGCTTCCCTTCATGACCCTGCCCTTCCCGGCGGAGCGCCTGGAGGTTCTGGACGAAAACCACTTTGCCGTCCTGGGTTCCTTCCGCAAGGAGGATCCGGATCTGTGGGAGAAGAGCGAGGAAGAACAGAAAAAGGCAGCCGAAGCCGCCAGGAAGGAGAAGGATTACGAGGTTTTCGATGAGTCCCCCTTCTGGTTCAACGGCCAGGGCGTGATCAACGGTCACCGCACTGCCCTGTTCCTGGTGGACCTGAATCCCTTCCGGATCCGCAGAATCACCGGGGCCGGGGAATCCGTGGATGAGCTCTGCCTTCTGAACGGCCAGGTCATCTTTTCCACCATGGTCTGCAAACCGCAGACAGGCATCCGGGGCTGCCACATCCGCTCCCTGAATCCCGAAACCGGCGAGGTCCGTCCCCTCTATGATTCCGATACCCTGATGCTGCATCACCTGCTCCCCTGGAACGGCCGCATCGGCGTCTTTGCCTCGGAGGGCAGCCGCTACGGGCTCAACGAGAACGGATGGGTCTATACGCTGTCCCCTCAGGGAGGCGATCTGACCCTGGTGCGGAAGGAAGAGATGGCCCTGGGCTCCAGCGTGGGCAGCGACTGCCGGCTGGGCGGTTCCGAATCCGCCATGGCCCTTGGGGAAAACATCTACGCCATTCAGACCATCGGCGGCGACAGCACCATTGTCTGCCTGACGCCCGACGGGGAAAGCAGGCGCGTCATGCAGGT
This sequence comes from uncultured Eubacteriales bacterium, assembly GCA_902774025.1. GTDB lineage: Bacteria > Bacillota > Clostridia > Christensenellales > Aristaeellaceae > UBA2943. Next base: position 4,526 of record CACYGY010000048.1, on the reverse strand, counting down.
TCCCGGCAGCTGCGACGGACTGGCCGTGAACGAAAACGCCCGGGAGATCCTGTACGTGGGCATGCAGGACATGCAGCTTCAGGAGCTGTACGCCCTGGATCCCGTTACCGGTGAAACCCGTCAGCTTTCCCACTTCAATACGGATTTCTTCCGTGACCGCCATGTGGCCCGGCCCGTTCCCCTGACAACTGAGGGCGGAGTGAACGGCTGGGTGCTGCTGCCAAAGGACTATGATGAGGAAAAGACCTATCCTGCGGTCCTGGATATCCACGGCGGTCCCAAGACCGTGTACGGACCCGTGTTCTATCATGAGATGCAGCTCTGGGCAGGCATGGGCTATTTCGTCTTCTTCTGCAATCCCAGAGGCAGTGACGGCGGTGACAACGACTTCATGGACATCCGGGGAAAATACGGCACCATCGACTATGATGACCTGATGGCCTTCACCGACGCGGTGCTTGAAGCCTATCCCCGGATTGACAGATCGAAGGTCTGTGTGACCGGCGGCAGCTATGGCGGCTTCATGACCAACTGGATCATCGGGCATACGGACCGGTTCTGCTGTGCCGCCTCCCAGCGGTCCATCAGCAACTGGCTGAGTTTCTGGGGTGTCTCGGACATCGGCCCCTGGTTCGTGGAGGATCAGAACCGCGGAAATCTGTATACCAGCCCTGAAAAACTCTGGGAACACTCGCCTCTCAGATATGCCGCCAATGCCCATACCCCCACCCTCTTCATCCACTCGGACGAAGACTACCGCTGTCCCCTTGAGCAGGGGCTGCAGATGTACACAGCCCTGCTGGACCATGAGGTGGAAACCCGCCTGTGCCTGTTCCACGGGGAAAATCATGAACTGTCCCGTTCGGGCAAGCCTCAGCACCGCATGCGCCGGCTCAGGGAAATCACGGACTGGTTTGAAAAGCATACGGGACGGAATGCGAAGGAAGCCTGACGGAGACGCCGCACTTCTTCCTCATTCAAATGCATCCCGGACAAAAGGGGAAGCACATGCCGTGCTTCCCCTTTGTTGTGACCGCGGGAAATCAGGACTGTCCGGAGACAGGAACCTGTCCGTTCTTCAGATTCTTCTGTCCCTTGTTCTTCCTTTTCAGGATCAGGACGATCAGGTCCATCACGCCTTCCACAATCAGAGAAATGCCGATGAACAGCTTGATCCTCTCCTGAATGAATGCCGGATTCAGGAAGGACACCACGCCCAGGGCAATGGAGATCAGTGCAGCCACCAGGAAAATCCACCACACGGACAGTTTCATCCGCTTGGAATCCGTGGCGTCCTGCACCTTGACAAAACCGCCCAGCATCAGCAGCACGGCCCAGATTCTCGGAACCAAGTCTTCCAGCATGGACCGGTCCGCCAGGATCAGCCCGCCCGCGGTGATGGAAATCAGACCGGCCGCCATGGAATAACTTCTCACACCCAGAGCCGGGGGCGTCTTGAAATACTGCGAAACCTTGATCACACCCAGAACGATCAGTCCGCCCGCAAGGGCAAACATCGTTACTTCCTTGAGAAACTCAGGCCAGATCAGAACGGCCACGCCTACGACCAGACAGCCCACCACCGCAATCCAGGTGAGTTCCTTTTCATTCAGAAAACTGCGCTTTGCACCATGCTGTGTACCCTGCTGTCCCCTGTTCTCCATGAATCGCACTCCTCTCCACAAGTCAGAAATTCCCGATGACATCCTCTGTCAGACTGCGGATCAGCTGGATACCCAGTTCCCGGGCATTCAGATAATCCGACAGACAGGCAATGCCGTAATGGGAATGAATATAGCGAACCGGCAGCCCGATGACAACGCAGGGGATACCGTTTTCACTCAGATGAATCGGCGCTCCGTTGGTGGATCCGCCCGTCCGGACAGCTTCCTGGACCGGAATGCCCAGACGCTCCGCCGTATTAAGAGCAAAGCGCTGGAACCGGGGATGGGTGATCATCCTGGCATCCATATGCCGGAGCATGGGCCCATGGCGGAGCCGGGTCTGAGACAGCCAGTCCTCCACCACCGTGTCGTCCGCGGGAGAGCCTTCAAACACCAGAGCCACGTCCGGCTTCACCTGCCTTGCCGTCACACTGGCGCCTCTTGTGCCCACCTCTTCCTGGGAAGCCAGCGCGCCGACCACCTGCACCGGCAGGTCCTCCCCTTCCAGGGCTGCGAGGACTTCCAGCACAAGACAGCAGCCCAGGCGGTTATCCATGGCCTTGGCGGTGATCAGGTCATGCTCCCTGTCATACCTGAAATCCACATCCGGCACCACAGGCGCCCCGGGACCGATTCCGAACACGTCCCGCACTTCCTCCGGAGAGGAAGCCCCGATATCAATGGACATGTCCGCGATCTCCGGCATGGTGTTCCTTTCCGCGGCACTCATGAAGTGCGGCGGCTTGGCGGCCGTGATGCCCGGAATCCACTGTCCCTTCCTGGAACGCACCCAGACCCTGTGGGCGGGGATATTGCTGTTCACCCATCCGCCCAGAGGAATGAACTTCAATGTTCCATTGGGCCGGACAGCCTGAACCATGAATCCCACCTCGTCCGTGTGGGCATCCAGCATGACCACGGGCCTGCCCGGCCTGTTCTCCCGTCGCCTGAGGTAAAGATTCCGGAGGGTATCCTCCGTCACATCCAGATTCCCGCGTGCATGCGCACGCGCGGCGGCCACCGCCTCGTCCTCAAACCCCGAAGGACCTTTGGCCTCGGTGAGACAGCGGATCATGGACAGACTCTCATCCATCCCAAACTGCATGAGTCCTCGCCCCCTTGCTTTCATTGACGATATTATAGCAAAGGCACTGAAACCTTGCAATCCTGAAATCCCTTGCCCCGGGAAGGCATCCCATGTACAATCAGTCCATGAACGAACCGGATGGGAGGGAACGCAGATGGAGCGTGTATGCATCGCCATTGACCTCAAGTCTTTTTATGCCTCCGTGGAATGCATGGAAAGAGGCCTGGATCCCATGGGCACCCATCTGGTGGTGGCAGATCCGTCCCGGACGGAAAAAACGATCTGTCTGGCTGTCTCCCCGTCCCTGCGGGCTCTGGGCATCCCCGGCAGGCCCCGTCTCTTCGAGGTGCTGGCCCACGTCCGGCGCCTGAACGTGCAGCGGCTCAGGGATGCCGTCCGCCTGGGCGCGGTCAGGAAAAGCCCTGAGGACGGAGAATACCATTTCTCCGGCGCCTCCAGTGATCCCCGTGCCCTGGAAGCAGACCCCTCCCTGGAACTCACCTTTCTCACCGCGCCGCCCCGGATGAAGGCCTATGAGACCATCAGCACACAGATCTTTTCCATATACAGCCGTTACGTGGCTCCGGAAGACATCCATGTCTATTCCATTGATGAATGCCTCATGGAAGCTACCCGGTTCCTGAAGGCCCGGGGCATGACGGGGCGGGAACTGGCCGGGGCCATGATCCGGGATGTGTACAAAACCACCGGCATCACAGCCACCGCCGGCATCGGCACCAACCTCTACCTGTGCAAGGTGGCCATGGATATTCTCGCCAAGCATGCCCGGCCGGATGAAGACGGGGTGCGCATCGCCGAGCTGACGGAACAGACCTATCGGGAACTTCTCTGGTGCCATACGCCTCTTACGGACTTCTGGCGTGTGGGCAGCGGCACCGCCAGACGCCTTGAAAAACTGGGCTGCAGCACCATGGGCGATGTGGCCCGGATGAGTCTGACTCATGAAAACGCCCTCTACCAGGCACTGGGCGTCAACGCGGAACTCCTCATTGATCACGCCTGGGGCTGGGAACCTGTGGAGGTCAGCCAGATCAAGGCCTACAGGCCTGAGAACAATTCTCTCTCCTCCGGACAGGTTCTCCCGGAACCCTACTCAAGGGAAAAGGGACGCCTGATCGTCCGGGAAATGACCGAAGTGCTCTCCCTGGACCTGGTCCGCAGATATCTGGTCACCCGGAAAGTGGAACTGACCATCAACTATGACGCTTCCAGTCTGCGCCTGGACACACCCGCCGGAAACCCTCTGAAAGCCCTGTACCGCGTATCGGAAACCGGTGAAATCTATACAGGCGAGGTCACACTGGACCGCTATGGCAAACCGCAGCCCAGGCATGCTCATGGCACGGGGCATCTTGACCGGTGGAGCAGCAGTTCCAGGCGCATCGCTGCCGTCATGATGGAACTGTACGACCGCATTGTTGCGGAAGACCTCCTGATCCGTTTTGTCAATGTCGCCGCCCTGGATGTCATCCCCGAAGATGAGATTCCCATGGACGCCCCGCAGCAGCTTGATCTTTTCACCGATTATGAGGCTCTGGAAGAGCGGAAGAAGCAGGATCAGACAATGGATGAAAAGGAGAGACGCCTTCAGCAGGCGGCCATTGAGCTGCAGGAACGTTTCGGACGCAACGCCATTCTCAAGGGCATGAATCTGCAGGAGGGTGCCACCACCATGGAGCGGAACGGTCAGGTGGGCGGCCACCGTGCCGAGTAAAGGAGGATTCATCGTGGAACAGGATCCACGCGTTGTCTAC
>CACYGY010000047.1 GCA_902774025.1 uncultured Eubacteriales bacterium | reverse complement strand
AGGAATAAATTCAGATTTTTAATTGTTTTTTTGGGTGCTGCTGTTTTGTTAAAAAAAGAAGACATCAGATATATTTTTGATGCAATGTATTTATGTTTACTTATTAATATGCCAATAATTACATACCAATTCCAAATATAATGCTTCCGACCGATAAAAGTGATACTTCTCATTGGTGCCTTACTGATGCAACAACTCATAGTTGTAAGTTGTTTACTTATAATGGTACTAGATATACAGCAACAGGTACTAATACTACGTGGGAGAAAGATGAGGTTCGCGCATATCTTGCAAAGGCATATTATGAAATTGGACAGGATATTACACTTGGAACAGCGTTTACTGGTCTTGGTGCAATTGGTTATCAGGCCGTAACAACCGCTGATGACCTATCCTCTTATCTTTCCCGCCCTCTGAAGAATAAGCCCAACATGCCGGGCCCGACATGTGCGCCCGAAAACGGTTCATGCTGACAGATACTGATTGAAGCGTCGGGCGTGATTGTCTGAACCATGTCCGACAACTGCTCCGCATCCGCCCTGCAGTCTCCGTGTGAGATATAGACGGCAGGCTTTTTCTCGCCGGTTCGCTTTTCTCTGTACTTCTGCGCCAGCGCTTCGATTGCCTTTCTGCGTCCTCTTGTCTTTCCACAGGAAATGATATGACCGGTACTGTCGCCAAACAGAACAGGTTTGATATTGAGTACGGTTGCAATCCTGGCAGTGAAACCGCTGACACGGCCCGTGCGCTTAAGATAATTGAGATCATCCACCGTAAAATACTGACATGCATGTGGTACTTCCGCATCCAGGATGGCTGCTGCCTCCCGCACACTGGTTCCCCTCCGGCTCAAATCTGCCGCCTGAATCGCCAGCATGCCGCTGCCAAAGCCACAGCCAAGGGAATCAACGATGTGAACGAAACGGTCACTGAATTTAGCCATCAGTTCCTGTGCCGCAGCAACCGCAGCATTATAGGTACCGCTGATGCCCGAACTCATCGAAACGTAAATCACATCGATTCCCTGCTGCAACAATGGTGTAAAGTGTGCAAGAAACAGTTCCGTATTCAGCAAAGTGGTTTTGACGACCTGACCGCTGCGCAGATGATCATAAAAGGCATGCCCATCGAAATCATCCAGGTCACCCTTGTAGGTTACAGGGGTACCATCGATCATGTATTCACAGGGCAAAAGAGAAATGCCGTTTAACAGTTTCTGGGGCAGATTCGAGGTGCCATCGGCGAACACAGCAAAAGACATCATCATTCCTCCAACTGCAAGAATTGATCTATTTCAGTCCTGTAACGGTTCACGGCGTTTTATGATCCATAACAGTGATCACGTGTGCATGATGAATTCGTCATCCCTTCATCCGTTTCTTTGATCGCTCTGGAACAACCGTTTCGGGTTTCCGAAAAACAGTCGGATACGCACATGAGATGGTATCGCTTCCAGTTCCATATCAATTGTGTCGCATTCCGAACAATTTGTCAAAGATAAAGGGGCAGATGATGAAAGCTTATTCTCACCTTCATCTGCAGAGTGCACGTCGGACAACATTCATTCAAAACGAAGGCGTTTCCTGAATCCGTGAAACCCGTCCCGGACAGGCTGAGCTGTGCGGACAAACAGGCTTTCTCTGAAACAGAAAGAGGCATCCGTCCGGCATGATTGTGAATTCCAGGGTACGTGAAGTACTCCACGATTGTACGAAAAGAAATCTGAAAGTACATCGGGGACAAGGAACAGACATCATTATATTCCAGTTTCCGGCAAAAAAAAAGGGGTCCGTTCAGGTCAGTTCTCACGACAATACGTATGAAACTGCAGTCAGGTGCGGTTTTGTTTCCCACAGCTTCTTCACCGTCTTTGAAAGGGAATACGGCATGCCGCCCTCAGGATACCAAAGGATCACGCGAAGAGACTGACTGATACGCTGTCGCCCTCTGCGCTTTGCGTGCCCCTCCTGGAAAGACAGGCCGAAATCCATGAACGCTCAAACCTGCTGTTTTGCTCAGAAAGAGAATCGGTAAAAACGCACTGACCCGTGCTGAATGCCCCAACAGCGTACAACCCGCTTTTCAACCTGTTCAACCGGATCGTCCGGAGCACTTATCATTGGATCTGATTGATTTGTCTGCTGAAGAATCTTCAGACGAATGAACTTCTGTCCCTCCGTCCGGACATACCTCGCCCGTTCAGATTCAGTCACACGGGCATGGCTGCCCCCGGAAAGAAAGGTTTAATCCGTCGGTGAAAGACCTGAGGTTTCTTCTGATGCGGCGTCCGGCATGGAAATCCGAAGCCGGTTCAGGTGAAAAAGCTTCCGTATTCATCCCGATATCGGATTCGTATTATCGATTGTGATATATCGATTATATGGTTTTGGTAATTCGCAAATGGAGATCCTTTCGATATAATCCATATCGAAAGGAGGATGATCCTTTGCAGAGTACGCTTTCCAAAGCGACCCTGGGCCGACTGCCCATGTATCTGCAGTTTATCCGCGGTATGGATGCGGAGAAGATCTCAGCCACGCAGATTGCAAAAGGGCTGGGGCTGGGCGAAGTTCAGGTGCGCAAGGACCTGGCCAGCGTGTGTACGGCAGGGCTGCCCAAGGTGGGCTATCCGGTGTCAACCCTTCGCCGGGATATGGAAAAGGCACTGGGGGTGGATGTACCCGTCTCCGCTGTGATCATTGGCGCGGGCAAGCTGGGGTCAGCGCTGATGGATTATGACGGGTTTACGGATTACGGTATGGAAATCGCAGCCGCCTTTGACCGCAGCGCATCCGTTCCTTCGCTCCACGGCCGTGTGCCTGTCTATCCCATGGATCAGCTTGCCGCGTTTTGCGCTTCACATCACATACTGACAGGCATCCTGACGGTTCCGGCAGCAGCGGCGCAGACAGCTGCCGATGAAATGTCAGCTGCCGGATTGACGGCGATCCTCAATTTTGCGCCGTATCCCATCAAAGTACCGTCCTGCGTGACGGTACATCCGGTCAATATCGCTTTATCCCTGGCTTATCTTCATCTGGCGGCCAGTGAGACAGGAAAACAGGAAGAGGAGGAACAATATGGAGACCAGAGTATTTGACACGGTGGACAGTGTGGAAGCGCTTGAGGCAGCCATCACGCGGGTGCGCGCCGCGCAGCAGACCTTTGCCACCTATAGCCAGGAACAGGTGGATCATATCTTCCTGGCGGCGGCAACGGCGGCCAATCAGGCCCGCATTCCCCTGGCCAGACTGGCTGTGGAGGAAACCGGCATGGGCGTGGTGGAAGACAAGGTGATCAAAAACCACTATGCCAGTGAATACATCTACAATGCCTATCGTGATACCAGAACCTGCGGTGTGATCGAGGAAGACAGAGCTTACGGCACCAGGAAAATTGCCGAACCCATCGGTGTTGTGGCGGCGGTCATCCCCACCACCAATCCCACCTCCACCGCCATCTTTAAGGCGCTGATCTGCCTGAAAACCCGTAACGGCATAATCTTCAGTCCCCATCCCCGGGCCAGGAAAGCCACCATTGCTGCCGCAAAGGTGGTACTGGACGCAGCGGTGAAGGCCGGTGCTCCGGAGGGGATCATCAGCTGGATTGACGTGCCCTCTCTGGAGATGACCAATACCCTGATGCGGGAAGCGGACATCATTCTGGCCACCGGCGGCCCCGGCATGGTAAAAGCCGCTTATTCCAGCGGCAAGCCCGCTCTGGGCGTGGGCGCCGGCAATGTGCCCGCCGTAATTGATGACAGCGCCAATGTGATCCTGGCGGTCAACTCCATTATTCATTCCAAAACCTTTGACAACGGCATGATCTGCGCCTCCGAGCAGAGCGTGATCGTTCTGGACAGTATTTACGAAGAAGTCAAAACCGAATTTGCGAATCGGGGCTGCTGGTTCCTGAAGGGCACGGACCTGGACAAGGTGCGCCATACCATTCTGATCAACGGAGCTCTCAACGCAAAAATCGTGGGCCAGAGTGCCTGCAAAATTGCTTCCCTGGCAGGTGTCACCGTTCCGGAAGGAACCAAGGTCCTCATTGGCGAAGTGGATTCGGTGGAACTTACCGAAGAATTTGCCCATGAAAAGCTGAGCCCCGTGCTGGCCATGTACCGCGCCAGGGATCTGGAGGACGCCTTCAGCAAGGCGGATCGTCTGATCGCCGACGGTGGTTACGGTCACACCGCTTCCCTCTACGCCGATACCCAGAAGCGGCCCGAGGTGCTTTCCGCCTTCGCATCCCGGATGAAAACCTGCCGCATTGTGGTGAATACCCCTTCTTCCCAGGGTGGCATCGGGGATCTGTACAATTTCAAAATGGCCCCTTCCCTCACCCTGGGCTGCGGCAGCTGGGGAGGAAACTCCGTGTCCGAAAACGTGGGCGTCAAGCACCTGCTGAACATCAAAACCGTGGCCGAAAGGAGAGAAAACATGCTGTGGTTCCGCGCACCGGAAAAGGTTTATATCAAGAAGGGCTGCCTGCCGGTGGCGCTGGATGAGCTCAGGCATGTGATGGGCAAGAAGAGAGCCTTCATTGTTACCGACAATTTCCTTTACCACAACGGCAACACCAGACCCATTACCGAAAAGCTGGACGAGATGGGCATCCAGCACGCCACCTTCTTTGACGTGGCCCCCGATCCCACTCTGGCCTGTGCCAAGGCCGGTGCAGAGCAGATGCGTCTGTTTAAGCCGGACGTGATCATCGCCCTGGGCGGCGGCAGCGCCATGGATGCGGGCAAAATCATGTGGGTGCTGTACGAGCATCCCGAAGTGGATTTCCAGGATATGGCCATGCGTTTCATGGACATCCGCAAGCGCGTTTATACCTTCCCGAAGATGGGCGAAAAAGCTTATTTCATCGCCATTCCCACCTCCGCCGGTACGGGCAGCGAGGTAACGCCCTTTGCGGTCATCACCGATGAACAGAGCGGTGTCAAGTACCCCCTGGCCGATTACGCGCTGCTGCCCAACATGGCCATCATCGACACCGATTTCCATATGACCGCCCCCAAAGGCCTGACTGCCGCCAGCGGCATCGACGCCGTGACCCATGCACTGGAAGCCTACGCCTCCATGATGGCCACGGATTACACCGACGGCCTGGCGATCAAAGCCCTGCAGACCATTTTCGAATACCTGCCCCGGGCCTATGACAACGGTCTGACCGATGTGGAGGCCCGCGAAAAGATGGCAAACGCCGCCACCATGGCCGGCATGGCTTTCGCCAATGCATTCCTGGGCGTATGCCATTCCATGGCCCATAAGCTTGGCGCTTTCCACCATATCCCCCACGGCGTTGCCAACGCGCTGATGATTGAAGAGGTGCTGCGTTTCAACGCGTCCGAAGCCCCCGCCAAGATGGGCACTTTCCCGCAGTACGATCATCCCCGTACCCTGCGCCGCTATGCCGAAGTGGCGGAAGCCCTGGGCGTAAAGGGCGGCAGTGACCGGGACAAGCTGGAAGGGCTGATCAAGCTGATCAGCGATCTGAAAGCCTATGTGGACATCAAGCCCACCATCCGGGACTATGTGCCTGATGAGCAGGACTTCCTGAACCGGCTGGACGACATGGTGGAGCAGGCCTTTGACGATCAGTGCACCGGTGCCAATCCCCGCTATCCGCTCATGAGCGAAATCAGGCAGATGTACCTGAACGCCTATTATGGCGAAAAGCATTTTACCGAAACGCCAAAGCCCACAGCGGACGACCTGGGCGCTGTACAGGACGATGCCGTGAAGAAGGCCTACCGTCCCGGCCGGAAGATGTGAGAAGGAGGAAAAGAAGATGAATCTGGATCGTGTAATTGCAGTTCGCAATGCCAAAACCATATACCGGGACGGAGATCAGTGCGTCAAGGTGTTCAATGAGAATTATTCCAAGGCCGATATTCTCAATGAAGCCCTGAACCAGGCCCGCATTGAGGAAACCGGGCTGCATATTCCCAAAATCCTGGGTGTCACCATGATGGATGGCAAATGGGCCATTCTCTCCGAATTCATCCAGGGGAAAACCCTCTCCCAGCTCATGAAGGAAGATCCGGACAACAAGGCAGGCTATTTGAATCAGTTTGTGGATATTCAGCTGGAGGTGCAGAGCAAAACCTGTCCCCTGCTGAACCGTCTCAAGGATAAAATGAGCCGCAAGATCAGCCAGGCGGATCTGGACGCCACCACCCGATATGATCTGCATGTCCGGCTGGAGGGCATGCCCACCCACAACAAGGTGTGCCACGGCGATTTCTGGCCGTCCAATGTGATTATCAGCGAGGATGGCACACCCTATGTCATTGACTGGAGCCATGTGACCCAGGGCAATGCCTCCGCCGATGCGGCCCGGACATACCTGCTGTTCTGCCTGAACGGGGACGAGGAAGGCGCGAAGGAATACCTGAACCTGTTCTGCGAAAAGAGCGGCACACCCATGCAGTATGTACAGAAGTGGATGCCCATCGTAGCCGCCAGCCAGTCCGTCAAGGGCAACGAAAAGGAGCGCAAATTCCTGCTCTCCTGGGCCAGCGTGGTGGAGTACCACTGAGATGATATATACTATCCAGGAGGGAGGGGAGCACCGCTCCCTTCCCCTGGTTGAGTAGATCGAACAGAAGGAGAAAAGAAGATGAAAGTAACGGTCTGTATCGGATCCTCCTGCCACATCAAAGGCTCCCGTCCCGTGGTGGAAAAGCTGCAGGAACTGGTTGCCAGAGAAAACCTGAGCGATAAAATCGAGCTGGGCGGCACCTTCTGCATGGGCAAATGCCAGCAGGGCGTATGTGTCACGGTCGACGGTGAATTCTTTTCCGTATCCCCGGAAACCGTTTCCGCGTTCTTTGAAAAAGAAATCAAGGCAAGGGTGTAAAAGAATATGCCGAACTGTCTGACGCTGAAGAACTCCAACTGCAAAAACTGCTACAAATGCATCCGCCATTGCCCGGTCAAGTCCATCCGCTTTTCCGGCAACCAGGCGCACATCATCGGCAATGAATGCATCCTGTGCGGCCACTGCTTTGTGGTCTGCCCGCAAAATGCCAAGGAAATCGTGGATGAAACCGAAAAAGTCAGGGTGCTCATTCAGAGCGGCGATCCGGTCGTGGTATCACTGGCCCCCTCCTTCGTAGCCAACTATGACGGCGTGGGCATTGAAGCCATGCGGGAAGCCCTGAAAAAGCTGGGCTTCCATGATGTGGAGGAAACCGCCCTGGGCGCCACAATGGTGAAACGGGAGTACGACCGCATTCTCCAGGAAGAAGACCGGGATATCGTCATATCTTCCTGCTGCCATTCCATCAACCTGCTGATCCAGAAATACTTCCCCCGTGAGCTGCCCTACCTTGCCGATGTGCTGTCCCCCATGCAGGCCCACTGCGAGGAGATCAAGCGGCGCATCCCCAATGCGAAAACCGTTTTCATCGGTCCCTGCGTGGCCAAAAAGGATGAGGCGGAGTATTATGAGGGAATCGTAGACGCCGTGCTGACCTATGAAGAGCTGACGAACTGGATGAAAAAAGAGGGCGTGGAGCTCAGAATGGAAAAACAGCCGGACGAACACAGCCTGGCACGTTTCTTCCCGACCACCGGCGGCATCCTCAAGACCATGGCGCAGGACGCACCCGGCTTCACCTACCTTGCGCTGGACGGCGTGGAAAACTGCATCGCAGCCCTGAAAGAAATTGAACAGGGAAAAATCCATCACTGCTTTATCGAAATGAGCGCCTGCGTGGGCAGCTGCGCCGGCGGTCCCGTCATGGAGAAGTACGGTCACAGCCCGGTGAAGGATTACCTGGCCGTCGCACAGTATGCCGGAAAGAAGGATTTCGACATCGGCCAGCCTGAGATCAGTCAGCTGCGCAAGCACATGGAACCCATCGAACATCGCGCAGGCATGCCCAGCGAGACCGAGATCCGGGAAATTCTGCGGGAGATGGGCAAGTTCAAGCCCAGCCAGGAGCTGAACTGTGGATCCTGCGGCTATGACACCTGCCGGGAAAAGGCCATCGCCATTTACCAGGGCAAGGCGGAGATTTCCATGTGCCTGCCCTATCTGATGGAGAAGGCGGAAAATGTGAACGATACCATTGCCCGCAACAGCCCCAACGGGATCATCATGCTCAACGATCAGCTTGAGGTGCAGCAGATGAATCCCGCTGCCCTCCGGATCCTGAACCTGCGTTCTGACAGCGCCGTGCTGGGGGATCAGGTGATCCGGATCCTGGATCCTGTGCCTTTCATGAAGGTAAAGAATACCGGGCGCGGCATTTTCCACGAGCGCACCTATCTGGCGGAATACGGACGCACCATCGAGCAGACCATTGTGCCGGCAGAGGACGGACGGATGCTGCTTTGCATCATGCGGGACGTGAGCGAAGAGGAAGAGGTCCGCCGGCAGAGGGAGGAAATCAGCCGCCAGACCGTGGAAGTGGCCGATAAGGTGGTGGACAAGCAGATGCGTATTGTGCAGGAGATCGCCAGTCTCCTGGGCGAAACCGCCGCTGAGACCAAAATCGCCCTGTCCAAGCTGAAGGAGTCCATTGCCAATGAATGATCTGACTTGTGATATCGGCTATAAAAGCATCAATCACGCAGGCGAACAGCTGTGCGGCGACCATGTGGAGGTGGTGGAGCAGGAGGACGGCTCCATGGTCATCGTACTGGCGGATGGTCTGGGCAGCGGAGTGAAGGCCAGTATTCTGTCCACCCTGACCAGCAAGATCATTTCCACCATGCTGGCAGCCGGGCTGTCCATCGAGGAATGTGTGGAAACCATCGCTGCCACACTGCCGGTCTGTTCGGTGCGAGGTGTGGCCTATTCCACCTTCACCATCATCCGCCTGATCCAAAGCAGGACAGCGGAACTGATCCAGTACGACAATCCTCAGGTCATTGTCCTGAGGAACGGTGAAAACTGGGAATATCCGCGCACGGAAAAGACCATCGGGGGCAAGCGGATTTTCCACTCCATCATCCGGCTCCAGGAGGAGGACGTGTTCATTGCCATGAGCGACGGATGTCCTCACGCAGGGATTGGCACGGCTTACAACTTTGGCTGGAAACGGGAAGATATCATCACCTTCATGGAAGCCATGAACCTGTGCGGCTATACCGCCAAGACCCTTTCCACACAGCTGGTGGACGAGTGCAACAGGCTTTACGGCGGCGAACCCGGAGACGATGCGACCGCATGCGTGGTCCGCGTCCGGAAGCGCGTCCCCATGAACATGCTGTTCGGCCCGCCCAGTAACCGGGATGACGGCGACCGGATGATGAGCCTGTTCTTCGCCAAGGAGGGCAAACACATTATCTGCGGCGGCACGACATCCTCCATCGCTGCCAGATGGCTGAACAGGCCCCTGCGCGCCTCCCTGGATTTTACGGGAGATATTCCGCCCATTGCCTATCTGGACGGCGTGGATCTGGTCACCGAAGGTGTGATCACCGTGAATCGCGTGGTGGAATACGCCAGGGACTACATCGGTGAAAACACGCTCTACGAAGCCTGGAGCAGCGGTAGGGACGGGGCATCCATGATCAGCCGGCTTCTGTTTGAGGAAGCCACGGACATCAACTTCTATGTAGGCAAGGCCATCAATCCGGCGCATCAGAACCCGGACCTGCCCATCAATTTCAGTATCAAAATGAATCTGGTGCAGGAATTGTCGGAAGCGCTCAGAAAGATGGGCAAACGCATCAAGGTCAGCTATTTCTGAGGAGAGAACATGCGTAAATTCGATACGAAGGTCCAATACCTGAAATACAAGGTGCTGCGGGAGGTGGCCCGGCAGGCCTGGAACGATACGCTGCTGGACAACCTGCTGGATATTCCCAAAATGATTGTGCCCGGCAAGGTGCCCACCATGCGCTGCTGTGTGTACAAGGAACGCGCCATCCTGGCCGAACGCGTCAAGCTGGCCATGGGCGGGGGTAATCCCGCCAACATCATCAACGTGATCGACATTGCCTGTGACGACTGCCCTGCCGTGGGCTATCAGGTCACCGATTCATGCCGGGGCTGTCTGGCTCACCGGTGCGAGGATGTCTGCCGCCGTGGTGCGATTTCCTTTGACCATAACCATGAGGCGCACATCGACAAGACCAAGTGCGTGGAGTGCGGTCAGTGCGCCAAAGTATGCCCCTACAGCGCCATCGTCAACCGGAAACGCCCCTGCCAGAATGCCTGCAAGATCAAGGCCATCTCCATCAACGAGGATAACGCCGCCAAAATCGATGATGAAAAGTGCATCCAGTGCGGCGCCTGCGTTTATCAGTGCCCCTTCGGCGCAATCAGCGACCGTTCCTTCATCATCAACGTGATCGACATGCTGAAAAAGAGCCAGGGCAATACCAGATACAAGGTCTATGCCCTGGTGGCGCCCGCCATCGGCAGTCAGCTGAATTATGCCAGACTGGGCCAGGTGATTACCGGCATCAAGGAACTGGGCTTTTATACCGTGGTGGAGGCCGCCCTGGGGGCGGATATGGTAGCCCAGGCGGAATCCAGGGAACTGGCTGAAAAAGGATTCCTGACCTCCTCCTGCTGCCCGGCCTTTGTGCGCTATGTCAAAACCGCCTTCCCCGCCCTGGTCCCCTATATTTCCCACAATCTGTCGCCCATGGCCACCATCGCCAGATACATCAGAGAGCACGAAAAGGATGCGAGGATCGTGTTCATCGGCCCCTGCACCGCCAAGAAAGCCGAAGTGCAGCTGGACGATGTGAAGCCCTATGTGGACGCCGCCATCACCTTTGAGGAACTGCAGGCGCTGCTGGACAGCCGGGACATCGACATCACCACCCTGCCCGAAGACGTCCTGGACAACGCTAGCTACTTCGGCCGCATTTTTGCCCGAAGCGGCGGTCTGTCCGACGCTGTGGCGGAAGGCCTCAAAGAGCAGCACCTGGACGATTTCCAGCTGAAGGCCTGTGCCTGCGACGGCATCGAGGAATGCCGCATGGCGCTGCTTAAGAAGAGCAAGAATGTACTCGACGCCAATTTCATCGAGGGGATGGCCTGCGTGAACGGCTGCATCGGCGGCGCGGGAAATCTGACCAATGGTGAAAAGAACAAGGCTGCGGTGGACAGCAATGGCTGGGAGGCCCTGGAATAGACCATCCTGGATGCCATCGCACCCCTTCAGTAATTCAGAATTCAAACGGGATAAAGACAGCACAGGAAAGCCCGACGATGAATGCATCCTCAGACGCGCTCATCGCCGGGTTTTCTTTCCTGTACCCGGCTTTCTGCGAATACTGTCCTGTCTTTCCACGTCTTCGGATGATTCCATGGGCAGTGAAGAGGCCAGCATATTGAATTTAAAAGTGTCCTGTGGTATATTTCCTGTACATCAACCTTTATACATCTGTCCGTCACCCTGCTTTCCTTTTGACCACCCGGGTCGTTCAGTCAGGAAAATGGAAAGACCACAGGGAAACGGAATCATCATCCGGAGTCCGGAACACACAGTGGACGGATGATCCCTGTGTGAGAATACCTGCTGAAGTTTTTACCCATCTGACCATGAAAATGACGTTCGCCTCCGGCAAAGCCGATGTGGGGGCAGTCTTCTCATCATCTGAATCATCCGAAACGCTGTCTGTTTTCACGTTTCTGTCCCCGTGTCATGTGCCCCTTTGTGTCTGCTCTTTTGTCCATTGGATTGCCAGGAAAACCGCCGGCTCATTCACAGACTGGAGGCTCCGTGCGGGTGAACGGCGGAAAGTTCTGCCCTGACGAATGCCTTCACTCATCTTCCTCCCCCCTCCTTCCCTTCCATCCGTCATGCTCCGGGACAGTGCTTCGCTGTCCCGACAGATGATCAACATTTCACGGTCGGATGTTGCAGAACATTCCATTTGGGATCAATCTGTCGGTTGTTTCATCGACAAATGTTGTTTATGATGGAAGAGCCCCTGCACGATTCCCGCCTGAGAGGAGGAATCCCCCCGATGAAAAAAGTGGCTTCTTTCCTTGTCGATCGGAGAACAGCCATCCTGCTGGTATTCCTTGTCCTGGCCCTCATTTCTCTTTTTCTCATGGGACAGGTCAGGATCAACTATGACATGTCCGTCTATCTGCCCCCGGAATCCGGCATGAAACAGGGCATTGAGCTGATGAATCAGGAATTCGGTGAAGCATTCTCCTCCGATCTTCGGGTCATGTTTTCCGGCCTTTCGGAAAATGAGAGAGAAGAGATTGCTGCATGGCTGTCCGGTCTGGAACATGTCTCCGAGGTGGCCTGGGAAGAAGGTGACATGTATAACCGGGACGGATTCACCCTCTTTGAGATCACCACGAACCTGGACAGCCATTCCCCGGAGGCGGAATCGATCTATAAAGCCGTTCACGGAAAATATGACAGTATGGGCGTCATGACCAGCGGAAGCATCCATGAGGCCAATGTTCCCGTCCTCCCGCTCTCCATTGTCGTTCTGGCCGTCTCCATGCTCATGGCAATCCTGTTCCTCATGTGCAATTCCTGGTTTGAGCCTGTGATCTTCCTGATGAACATCGGCATCGCCGTGGCCATCAACCTGGGTACCAATATCGTTCTGGGAAGCATTTCCGAATACACGGCCTCCATTGTGGCCATCATGCAGCTGGTGCTTTCCATGGATTACTCCATCATCCTTCTGAACCGGTATACCCAGGAAAAGACAAGGGCAAAGGACAATCCCTCCGCCATGAAGGCCGCCATTGTGGCTGCCTTTCCGGCCATCACCGGCAGCTCCCTGACCACCTTTGCGGGCCTTCTTTCTCTGGTGTTCATGAGTTTCCGGATCGGTGCGGATATGGGCATTTCCCTGGCCAAGAGTGTCATCGTCAGTCTCATCTGCATTCTGACGGTTCTCCCCGCCCTGATCCTCATGAGTGACAAGTGGATTGTCCGGACACGGAAAAAAGCCCTTCACATCCCCATGAAAGGCTACTCCGGGGTCGTCTTCCGTGGAAGAATCCTCTTTGTGCTGGTGTTTGTCCTGGTCTTTACCGGTGTATTCCTTCTCAGGGGCAATACCGAAATCCTGTACATGCTCCAGTCCCACAACAAGGTGGACGCCGTCTTTGACAGGAGCAACACCCTGGTGCTCCTCTATGAATCAAAGGACCACGACCGGATCGGTCAGGTTCTCTCCGGTATTGAGGAAGACGAAAAAATCCGGAATGTGACCGGATTGTACAATACACTGGGAAAAGCCTACCGGGCGGATGAAATCACGGACCTGCTCGGGGATGACAGCGGCCTGGATCCGGCCATGATCCGCCTGGTGTACACAGACTGCTTCGGGGATTCAGCCTCCCTGAAGGTCACGATGAAGGATCTGATCACCTTTATCCTGGATCAGGCAGACAGCGGACAGTTCCCCCTGACTCCAGATGAACAGACCCTGTCCCAGCTGCATCTTCTCAGGACGCTGAGCGATCCGGATGCCATCTCCACACCCATGTCTCCCGGGGAGCTTGCCTCACTCATGGGCGTGGACGAAGGGATGATCAGCACCCTCTTCTCCCTCACCGGTACCTCTGAGCAGTCCCTCACCGACTTTTCCCGTCAGGTGATGAATCTCGCCCTGGTCAACCCGCTGGTTGCCCTGTTTCTGGACAGGGAGACGGCGGGCAACCTGGTGAATCTGCAGAATATCCTGAATATGGCCGGAAAGGAATTCACCCAGGAGGAGTTTTCAGAGTTTTTCGGCGGCATGAGTGATCTGATGAGTCCGGACACGGTCAGTCTCCTGTATCTCTATTATGCTTCCCGCAACGCCTATGACCCTTCCTGGGCCATGACGCCCCCGCAGCTGATTGACTATGTGGCCACGCACCTGCTGGAGGACCCGCGCTTTTCAGCCTATATCACCGAGGATGTCCGGCAGACCATCTCACAGGCCGGTGTCCTGCTGAAAGAAGGCGCCGAGCAGCTGGAGGGAGAACACTTCGGCCGCATTCTCATCACCTCCGTCTATCCCGAGGACGCTGCGGAAACCCGTGCGTTTCTCAGAGACCTTTTCGGAAAGTGTGAAAGTATCCTGGTGGGAAGGTATTACCTCATCGGCGCTTCCGCCATGAACGAGGAAATGTCCAGAACCTTCAACGACGAAAACAACCGGATGACGCTGATCACAGCCGCCCTGATCTATGTGGTGGTGGCCCTTACCTTCCGCTCCTTCCTTCTCCCCCTGATCCTCGTTCTCATCGTGCAGTGCGGTGTCTACCTGACCATGACTTTTATCGGCCTGAGCGGAGGAGGCATCTACTACATGGCCCTGCTCATGGTGCAGTGCATCCTGATGGGCGCCACCATTGACTACGGTATCCTCTATTCCACCTATTACCAGGAGTACCGGAGAAGTCTGGACCGGAGAGAGGCCGTGGAAAAGGCCTATGACGGGTCCATGCACACCATCCTGACTTCCGCCATGATCATGATCCTTGTCACCGGCGTCCTGGGTTTCGTCTTCGGGAATCCTGCCATCGGCGAAATCTGCCTGACCATTTCCCGGGGTGCCGCCAGTGCCACTGTCCTGGTCATCTTTGTGCTTCCCGGAATCCTGGTGGCCTTTGACCGTTTCACCGGCGGAAAGAAACGGACTTCCCCCACTCAGAAGAAGTCCGCTGAATGATTCTTCTGACCCGGCATCCCGAAGGATGCCGGGTCCTTTGCGTTCGACGAAAAAAAAAACGGGAACGGCAGCGCGCTCCCGGAAAAAGCCATCAGGACTTCAATCCCCGGACCAGAGGACTTCTGGCATAGCGGATAATCAGCAGGGTAGAGCAGAGGATCCATCCCACCGGATAGGCAAGGGCCACGGCCAGGAAACCCGCCCCCATGGCACGGGTCACCGCCAGGTAAACCTGACGGAAGGCCACAAAGGAGATCAGCATGATGACGGTGGGCACCGTGGCGTCTCCCACGCCCCGCAGGGCACCGGCATAGATCTGGTTGAAACAGATGGTGAGGTAGAAGGGCGTCACGATCCGGATAAACCGGACTCCGTACTCAATCACGTCCTCCTCCGGGGAGAAGAGGGTCATCAGGGGTCTGGCCAGGACAAAAACCAGAAGACCAAGGACTGCCGTGGAAATGATGCTCATGAGTGTGGCGACCCGCACGCCTTCCCGTGCCCGGACAGCCTGCTTCGCGCCCCAGTTCTGCCCCACAAAGGTGGTGGAGGACATGCCGATGCTCTGCACGGGAATCAGGGCGAAAGCATCAATCTTGCCGTATACCCCGTATCCGGCCATGCAGGCTGATCCGAAAGCGTTGATATAGGACTGGACGAACACATTGGAGAAGGAAGTCACCGCAGTCTGGATGCTGCTGGGCAGCCCCAGGCGGAGAATCTGCCGGAGAGAGTCCCGGTCCATGCGAAGCTGCCTCCACCGGATCCCGTAACTCTGCTTCTCCCGGGTCAGCGTAATGAGGATCAGAACGGCGGACACCACCTGGCTGAGAACCGTGGCCAGGGCCACACCCTCCACCTTCATGCCAAAGCCCAGCACAAACAGGAGGTCCAGACCCGTATTGAGCAGCGCTGAGAGGATCAGAAAAAACAGAGGCCGTCTGGAATCTCCCACAGCCCGCAGGATGCCGCTGCCCAGATTGTAGAACAGGATGCCGGAGATCCCGCTGAAATAGATGGACAGGTATCGCCCGGCCTCATCATACACATCCTCCGGGGTCTGCATGAACTGAAGCATGGGACCGATGATCAGCTGCCCGATCACAGTAGTGATCAGGCAGAGGATGAAGGTCATGGCCACGGTGGTATGAACCGCTCTGCTGAGTCCTTCCCTGTCATGGGCTCCGTAACGCTGGGATATGACCACTGAAGCGCCCGCCGCGAGTCCTGCGCAGAATCCCACGACGGTGTTGATAATGGGCCCCGTGGACCCCACCGCAGCCTGGGCCTGCTTGCCCACGAACTGGCCCACCACCAGTGTATCCACGGTATTGTAGAGCTGCTGGAACAACAGGCCCACCGCGGTGGGGACAGAGAAGCGAATCATATGCTTCCATACATTCCCCTCCGTCATATCCGCGTCCATACTGGCCATGTAACCACTTCCCTTCTGATTTCCGGGCTTATTCGGGGTTGTCCTGTGAGGATATCCCGAATCGCGCCGGAATTCAACCGTAAATCAGGCTCAAAGCGTGTTTCCGTCTCGTTTTTTTTCCCCGCCTTCGTTCTGTTAAAAAATCCCGCTGCCCCAGGCGTCCGAGGCTTCGCGGGACTGACGTTTTCTGTTGTAGTGCTTTTTACTCTCCACGATCCGGCTGGCCGGACAGAATTCCCATGTCCTGCGCTGCTTCCGGTCTTCCTCCCGCTTCTGTTTCCGGCTCATTTTCTCCTTCGGGATAAAACGTGTCATTTTACTCTTCCTCTCTTTCTTCCCGTCCCTGCCGGGACATGGGAATGAAGTATACCATCGTGTCAGCAGTCTGTCATTGAACCTGTGGTTGAAAAAGTCCCCCTGGGATCGGGACGCCGACCCCAGGGAGACCCGCGGGATCACCCGCGTTACGGATCAGATTTCACCGGCGTTTTCCAGCGTTTCCGCATAGCTCAGGAAGCTTTCCACAGACATGCGCGTGCACTGGTCATAGACATAGAAGGTAAGCTCATCCGCCACACCGGCGTCCTCATAGATGCCGTCCATGTCTCTGCCTTCCTCCAGCAGTTCCAGGACTGCCTGGGCGATCAGTCCCTCATTCTTCTCATAAGCCTGTTTCTCTTCCTCGGTCAGGCTCTGGTAGGCGGCTTCCATGGCTTCACAGAGGGCGTCCCCGTCCATGTTCCAGAAGGAGACAAGAGCGCACATCCGGTACAGGCCGCACACCGCCTCTGCCTTTTTCAGCGCGGAACCGGCGGATTCCGTTTCCAGTGCGGCCACAGGCCTGAAGAAGCTGTCCGCGATCCTTTCCATGCCGGGCACGTCATCCGTGTACTTTACAAGCTTCATCTGCGCGGCTTCCGTGGCGAAGGAATCTTCCCACTTCAGGCTTCCGTCCTCCATGAGGGTCAGCGTTCCCTTGCCCATATCCTCCAGCAGATAAATTCCGTCCTCTTCGTCATCCGCCTGGGGCAGCAGATCGATGTGGGTGTACAGACCGTTTTTGTACTCAATCTTCTTTCCGTCCTCACTCACTTTTCCGGTCATGCGGAAATCGTCATATGCCGTGTCGGACGTGGTGCGGTATACATGTATCACCAGGTCGTCCTCGCCCAGTTCCTCACCCATCCGGTCATCGATCCAGGCGTTGTATCCCGTAAGGATATAAAGCTCGTACACTTCTCCCTCGTCCGTCCAGCACCCGATCAACCCGGAGCCTTTGGCCTCTGCCGTTTCCTGGGATTTCGTGGATTCAGCCACTGCGGCCACCGAACAGACAGCCAGCACCAATGCCATCAGAATTGCAACCAGTTTTTTCAAATTCATATCCTCCTTTCATCCGCAGACCTGAACTGGTCTGCACCTGTTGATACGCACGCCGGGGCCTCCTGGCACCGGGGACGAAAAAGAAAACGTAAAAGAATCACAAAACGCACACGCCCTCAGGTGTGTGCGCTCAGATAACCTCCGTCAGATTTTCCGGGAAGCCTCTGCCACCCAACGGATCCGCTCTTCATCCAGCTCGTCATGCATGCTGCAGTCGGATCCCAGGATGTATCCCTTCTTTCCGCCCTGGGCAATGAGGGAAGCGGTTTCCTTCTCGATCTCCTCACGGCTGGCGGTGTACAGGAATGTGCCGGCGCGATTGTCAAACCCGCCCCACACCGTGCAGCCGAACTGCTTCTTCGCCTCCTGAATATCCATGATGTCCATGTATCTGGACCAGCTCACCACACTGGCGTGATAGTCCTTCCAGACCTCCAGCCGGTTGGGCACGCCTTCCCAGGCGCACAGGTGTATTGCGTTCATGCTGCTCAGGGAATTGGCGTAGTTCAGCACTTCCAGATCACTGGGCATGACCCAGTCCCTGTATTCCTCCGCGGTAAAGCGATCCACCTCGCCGTTCTGCACGCTGTAGAAAATGCCGTCCGCTCCCGCGTCCTCCACAATGCCCTTCACCAGAATCTTCAGATCCTCCGCGATCACCCTGCAGGCATACTTGACCGCCTCGGGGTTTTCCCGGATCATCTTCATCATCATGGGATAACCGATCTTCAGGCGCAGGCAGGACAGGGGCACAAAGACCAGATAGAGGGAAATGCATTCTCCGCCCAGTCCCTTCACCACCTTCCGGGTCCGCTCAATCTGGCCCCGGATATGGGGATGCAGAGGTCCGAGAGGCTCCAGCTTAAACAGATCCTCCGTCTTTTCCAGATGATCCAGCAGGGGCGCGGGCCATGGGAAGTACTTGTCCCCTGACAGTTTCATGAAGTCCACATCCGTATTCCGGAAGGAATTCACCTGGCACTCTGCAAACAGGTCGTCATCTCCCCAGTAGCGGGCAGGCACATGCTTCCACATGCATACCGGCACATGATCCACTTCCTCACCGCGGAAGGCGGCGATCACTCTTTCCTTTTTATTCATGCTGTTTCCTCCTGTTCTTTTGTCCTTCAGGGCAGCGGATTGCCCGCTGCAAGATACAGATCATACCATTCCTTCCGGGTCAGTTCCACCTCATCGGCCGCAGCGATCTGGGCAATGCGGGCGGGGTTCATGGAACCGATGATGGTCTGAATACCTGCGGGATGCCGCAGAATCCAGGCCACGGCAATGGCAGAATCCGTCACGCCGTACTGTTCGGCTACCCTGCGGATTTCCGCGTTCAGTTTATCATAGCGGTCCGAATTCAGGAACACGCCCTCGAACATGCCGTACTGGAAGGGCGACCAGGCCTGAATGGAAATCCCGTGGAGACGGCAGTAGTCCAGCGTCATGCCATCCCGGGCCACCGCGTGGTCCGAGTGGATGTTCACATTGATGCCCACGTCCACCAGTCCCGTATGAGCCAGGCCGAACTGAAGCTGGTTGATGAGAATCCGCCCGGGCATGGCCCTCTCCAGAAGGGCAAGCTGCGCCGCGTTCTGATTGCTCACCCCGAAATACCGTACCTTGCCGGAACGGTGGAGGATCTCAAAGGCCTCAGCCACCTCCTCCGCCTCCAGAAGGGCGTCGGGACGGTGGAGAAGCAGTATGTCCAGACAGGGAACATCCAGACGCTTCAGAATTCCGTCGGCGGAAGCGAGAATATGTTCCCGGGAGGCGTCATAGTATCCCCTGCAGATGCCGCATTTGCTCTGGAGGGTGATCTTTTCCCGCAGCTCCGGATGCTTTTTCAGCACGGTGCTGAAGATTTCCTCGGATTTTCCGCCTCCGTAGATGTCCGCGTGGTCAAAGAAGGTGATCCCGTTTTCCACCGCCGTAAGCACCACACGCTCCGCCTCCCCTTCGGTGAGGGAAGCCATGCGCATGCATCCCAGGGCGATGCGGGAGGCGGGAAAAACTCCGCCAAGTTTCATGCTTTTCACTTCAAGCCATCTTCCTTTCCGCTTTGCCTGTCCCGTCAGCTCTTGACAGCGCCGGCTGTCAGACCGCTGATGATATGCTTCTGACACAGGCAGTAGATGATCACCATGGGAATCATGGAAGTCAGGAAGGCCGTAAAGGCCATGTGATAGTCAAAGGAATACTCGGTTTTGAAATTGTACTGGAACAGGGGCAGTGTCCAGAACTGCCGGGAACGGTTGAGAATGAACAGAGGCAGTTGGAAATCATTCCAGTACCACAGAGCGTCCATGATCACCAGAGTGGAAATCATGGGCCGGATGAGATGAATGACAATGCGGAAATAGGTCTGCACCACCGTGCAGCCGTCAATCTCCGCCGCTTCCTCGATTTCCACCGGCAGCACGCGGATATAGCCCTAATCCCGTGAAATGGTGACACGTTATTCTGCTGAGCACGAGGTTTCCTCTATTGCCCCGAGCTTTTCCAGGAACAAACTGTCCCGCTTTGTTTTGAGGCTTCCAAACTGGTATCGCTTTTTCCCCGATCGTAGCACTATTGTTTCCTTTCGTTCGAAGTACTCTAACAGGTAAACCATGGATTTCTTACGTATCCAGTTCTTCACTTTGGTTTCCATTTCCAGATTCGCCTTCAAATCATGATCGCGGACTCCAATCGGAACGCCCAGTGTTGCATTCATTGACCTGAGTCTGGATCGAAAACACTCTCTCATGCTATTCGCCAGAAACTCCACGAACAGCTCACCATCCAAAGACTCATCTGTCGAGCCGGGCTTTGTCGTGTTGCCACCAGTGTGTCCTTTGTGTCCCTCAATTCCTTCCTCAATCTTTTCTCTCGATCGGAACTTGATCAGCGCCTGTTCGATACTGGTTTCTCTGTCTGCAATGATGACCAGGACGCCGTGATATTTCATCTTTTTACTGTACTCATCCTGTCTGAAGACAACGTTTGCGACCGTCCCGTCACTTTCGTTGATGACTTCACAGTATTTTTTCAGGAAGGACTGTGCCTCCTGATCAAGGTATGCTCCTCGGATGGCGTCCATGCGCACCTGCTCAAACTGTGTGCGGAACTTCAGGTCTTCTTCTCCCTTCTTTTTACTGCTGAAATAAATGAAGACATTTACATTTGCACTGAGGTACTCTGTCTCGCCTGCCTTTTTCTGCTTCTTCTGACTGGCGTATTTTCGCTTGTATGGAAAGCAGTGTCTCACAGAAATGGCTTTCCCACCAAACTCTGGATCACAATGAATCACTGATGTGCCTTCCGCGCCATCACTGATTTCTTTCACAGCCTTATCAACTTCTTTGGCAATCCAGCTCCGATTCCCCTCAAGTCTGGTGATAAAGTGGCGCCTGCGATGAAAGTATTCTCCCAGGTCTTCGTCCGTTGAGTAACCATTATCCTGCACGACTTCAATATCCTTGCTCAGTTCCAACACATCAAGCTGCGTCAGAGCAGCGTCCACTACAGAACAATCTGGTATGTGCCCAGGAATCAGGGCATATGCAACCATCTGTCGGGCGGTGATTGAGTACAGGTAGACAATCTTGTAAACATTCGTGAATTTCTGAAGGCGGGCTACCTGGAGGACTGGACCTTCCACGAAACATACTCCGGTGCAGCTCAGGGAGGCATTGTGTCTCCCATCCTGATGAATATTTACATGAATGAACTGGACAAGGAAATTGGCAGGATGGCCAAAGAGTTCTCCCTAACAGGCGAACACAGCTGCAACCTTCCCAATCATGAGTACACAGCTCTGCGTTCGAAGATCCAAAGACTCAATCTGAAGATTTCCCGGGCATCCAAAGAGGATAGAGGAAACCTGCTGAAACAACGCAGGGAACTTCAAAAGAAGCTGCGCACAATCCCGAGCAAAACCCCCACAATGAAAAAGCTGGTCTATGTCCGATATGCAGATTATCCCGAAGAATAAATTATGCCGAAGATTTTTCAGAAACCTTTGCCCTGACTGGACTTCCAGAAAAAACTTCGGCATAGTTTCAGTTATAAACGATAAGGATCCGTGACGTTGCCTTTCTCATCCCAGACCTTTTTACCGGTATCTGGGTTGACCTTATTCAACGACTTGACCAGATTGTCCAATGTCGCGAAGGCATAGAAACCGGATGTTGTGTCGATGCTTTCATGCCCTAGGAGCTGCTGCACGTGGGTAAGAGGCATGCCTGCATTGTACAGGTCCATGGCTCTTGTCTTGCGAAGCATGTGGCAATGCACGTTCTTGGGCATCTCGATTCCTCTTTCAGCGGCTAGCCCGACGTACTTCTTGATCATTTTCTCGAAGGTGTCAGCAGATATCATGTCGATCGTGCCCTTTATGCTTGTATAGAACAACGGCCTTTTAGGGTCGGGTGAACTCCCGTGGTATTCAAGGATGTATTTCTTGAGATGCCCCACAGTCTTTTCCGTCAAGGGAATGCTGCGATGCTTCCGGCCCTTACCGAGAACCTCGACATAAGGATGTTTTGCATTCAGATGCAGGTTTTCAATGCGTAGAGTTCTTACCTCGTTGATCCTTGCGGCCGTATCATACATGAATATAAGAATCACGTTGTTTCGCCTGTCAATTTTTGAGGCTTTGGTTGGAAGGGTCAGTAGTGCCTTCAACTGCTCAGGTTCAAAGTATTCAAGGGGAAGGTTGGCAACCACCGTGTTGGCCATGGAACACGCCTCGACATACAGGTGCATCAGTTCCATGTGTTCCTGGGATGCATATTCCAGCAACGACCGTATCGCAGTAAGCCTCAGGTTGCTTGTCCTCGGGGCCAGTTTCTGGTCAATGAGCATGTGCTGTTGAAACCGGACGAGGTTTGCCTTTGAGAACACCTCAAAATTCATCTTTGCTCTGTCTACCGAAAGCTTGGTTTCTGCAAAGCCGATGAACAGATTGAGGGAATTGCGGTAGGACTCGATTGTATTGTCGCTGAGCTTCCGGAGATTTTTCAGGTGAACGTCAAGGAAGCGGTGCGCCGTGTTCCAGAACAGCAACGGATTATTCAGCTTCATTCTCCACCTCCGGGATGCGGTCGTTCAATTCACTTGCGATCTTCTCGTAGTCGTCGTAAAAATCCGGGACAAACCTAAAGTAATAAAGCGTATGTTTGATGCAGTTGTGCCCCATGTAGCGCATCAGGTATGGCAGCATCGCGTTTACGTCCTTGCCTTCCCGCACCCATTCGTTAATGGTGGTCCATGCAAAATAATGCCTGAAGTCATAGATTCTTGGAAGCTTTGAGCCAGAGAAATTCGGATAAGCTGCCTTCCAGATCGCCTTGAACATGACATCCAGCTGTCTTCGCGTATAAGCCGTCTTGACTTCCTTGGGGAAGAAGTATGTGCGGTCGCCATGAATCTCAGAGATAAGCATATCGTATTTCTTCATGTATTCCGCGACATCGTCGTTGACATAGATCCTTCGACTTTTCGGGCCTTTAGACTGCATTACATCAAAGTAGCAGTCGTCCCAATGGGTGTTCTCGACCAGCAGCGTTCTGCCCTCGGAAGGCCTAAGACCACAGCAGTGGATCAGGCGAAACATGGCAGGATACACTAGGTTCTTGTCTGCTTTCGCCGGGCAATTTGTATAAATCATGTCTGCCGCCTGGAAAAAGCTGGTGATTTCCTCAGGTTCGAAGAAGTATGGCGGCTCAGGGTCCAGCTGAGGCATCTGTTTGGACGGCACAACATATGCCTCAGCATGCCCGGTCATCTGAAGATAGCGGCTGAACTCCCGGACAACAGCAAGCACATTGTACAGCCCGCCTGATTGACCTTCATAGTTCTGCAGAAACCTTTCCAGACATTCCTTATCTGGAATGCCTCTGCCAGGATAGTTTTCAAGCATGAATGCCTCGAAATTCCTGATATGCCGTTCACCCGTCTCGTACTGCATGCCAAGCCGATGCTTGTACTCAACGAAGGCATCTATGTTGTCAGTGATTGTTGTCATGACATCACACCGCCTATCGGGCACGGCAGGGTAAGTGTCCGCATCACGTCCTTGTCAGTTGTAATGTAGCGCATCGTGCTGTCCTTACTGGAATGTCCGAGCGTTTCCTGGATGTGGTCAATCGAAACTTCCTCCCGGAGCATAGACGAGGCTGCGTTGTGCCTGAACATCCTTGTCCCACATTCGCTGTACTTGCTTGTGTCGACGCCGGCTTTCTCAAGGATTTTACAGACAATCCCCCATGTTGTGTTCAGCTTGCGGTATGGCTTGGTCTGCGTCAGGAAGAAATACTCGGAATCGGTTTCTGGCCGCTCGTAATTCAGGTAGTATGCCATTTCATTGCCGTAGGTGCTGCGCAGTGGAAGACTCAAGGGCCGCTTTGTCTTTGACTGGACGATGTTGATTCTGTCGTGCTCCCACTCGATGTCAGACAGCTTCAAGCCACAGATATCAACATTCCGTATGCCTGTCTCAAAGGCAAAGTAGCAGATCGCGACGTCACGGTGCGGAAGTTCGCCGGGATTCTGAAGAAGTCCTCGAATCCTGCCCTCGTCCTCATCGGTGAAAACCTCGATGATGTTCACCACGCGTTTCATGCGGCGAGGAATCTCAACAGCAAATTTTTGAAGCTGGGGGATCGACTGAAAGAATCTACGCATTCCAGAAATAGCGGTGCACAGGCTGGATACTGAATAATGTTCGTCCAGCATCCGTTCAATACCCTTGATCGTATCGCCGTGACTGATGTCAGCGAAACCTGTATACCCATTCTCAGTAAAGTACTCGAATAGATACCTGATAGGTCTGAAATTCTTGATCAGGGACGACTTGCTCAAACCAGAGTCTTTCTCGGTCTCGCTGAATTCATTGATTGCCTGCATGAAGTCAGACGCAATATTGTATGCCGCTGGGGAATGAAACCGAATTATAAATGCATTACCGGAGTCATGTATGGCTTCCAGCCTGCGAAGGCACCGGCTGACCGCCAAGTGCTGACCGTGCTGCGCATTGTCGTCGCTGCTGTCAGGGAACAGCGCTTGATAACCATCGCATAGGTCGGTTGAGAACTCGGTACAACCCTGTTTATCTGCAAATTCCAGTAAGTGTTCCCATGTCTTCTTGTTCTCTGCAACGTAAGCAGGGTGAAATCCCTCATCTTGCATGACTTTCACCGCGTCTTCAATCAGCAATTGTAGTTCCATAGTATACGTCCCTCCTTGTGTTATTTGGACTTATACTACAGGAACAATGCCTGCCATGCCATCAAACTATGCCGAAGTTTTTTCTGGAAATCCAGTCAGGGCAGAGGGTTCTGAAAAATCTTCGGCATAATTCATTCTTCGGGATAATCCACACTATGCCGAATTCGGCATAGTATGGACGATACCGGAATACTCAAGCCAATCGCATGAATAGCATGGTAAACATGCTGCCCGCTCTTGACAGCTTCACTAAGTTTCCGATCTGCCTCATAGA
>CACYGY010000046.1 GCA_902774025.1 uncultured Eubacteriales bacterium | reverse complement strand
ATGACAGCGAGAACTTTTCACTGTCCAGTCATATTCATAACCCGTTTTTCCCTCTCCTTGTACGACTTACCCACGGATATTCCGGACGCTTCTCGTTGTTTTCCTAACGGCAAAAAAACCGCCGAAGCCGGCCAGGCATGATGCCTCGCCGGTTCAACGGTATATCCGGAAAAAATAGAATTGTCTTCCCAAAGAGCGCAGTTACTGCTCTGCTCTGCTCTGCTCTGCTCTGCGGAGGATAGGCGTATTCCGCATGGCTGTCAAGCCCCCTTCTGTCCAAAACCCGGGAATAAGATCTCACACTGGTTCACATTTGAATTTGCCGGGGCAAAGCTCTTATGTGAACGTATACACTGCGGAGTAACCACTCAGATGGCAGTCAATTTCGTTCGAAAGGTTATCTCATGTATCGGCCTGTCATCACGGATTCTGTACTCCTGCACATGAGCATGAAAACACTACGAAATTGTAACAGAAACAGGGGCCGGTTTCAACAGGATTTCGGAAATTTCCGAGCGGAAACCCGCGGACACGGTTCTTCCTATTTGTCGAAAAAGATACGCTGCTTTGGCGGGAAGCGAACCCGCTTTCAGATTGCGGTTTTGTTTTTTACAAAAAGCGGGACTCCTGTCAAAGCCCGAACCTGAGATGAAGGGACGGAAACCCAAAGATCAGGTATGGTACGACTCCATTGGGAAAACAGGATTTTATCAAAATGGCTTGATTGCCGGTTTTCCGAAGCGATACAGCATGGAATGAGCCCGGAATCAACATGTTCGCTTTTGATTTGCGGAAAAGAATCCATGCTTCCAGAGCGTCTGATGCACTGACGGCGAAGAAACCGGCGGTTTTGAGGGCAGCAGCCTGAAAAGCCCCGGGATACAGGATCGGCAGAAAAGAAGAGGACGGGTTCTTCAAGCGTCCCGGACGATGGACGCCGGTGAAAACAGCAGGTGAAAAGTCCCCTGAATTCCCGGGAAACCGGGATGGACAATGCGGATCCTGCAGATGATCTTCCGGATGCCATGGAAAAGAACTTCTATTCGGGGAAGGAATCAGAATCATACCGGGTTCATCTGACACTTCGTGAATGCGAAGCTGCAGCCTATCCTTGGGTGAAGATCGCGGACGGGCGTTTCATGAACTCTGCCGGGGGAGGAGCAGGACGGGGAGGGGAATTGGATGCGTCCGCATTCATATCTCTCCGCCCCGTCTTTATTTCCTTCTTTCATCCTCCCGCGGCATGGTTATTTCCCGGAGGCGAACCGGGGATCTGCCCCGCGCACCGGATAGTCCGCCGAAAGCGCAAGGTAAGCCGCCCGTACAGACTCCGGAACATCCACATGGGCGATATATCCCCGGCCCCTGGGACCGTATCCCTCCTCATTGTCCGTCAGCCGTGGGATCTCCCCCAGAAGGAGGCTGACATACCGCTCCATGTCCCACATGCCGGGAATGGGAAACGCATACCGGAGCTGCCCGCCCTCTTCCGTGACACGTGCCTGATAGGCGGCAAAAGAGACGGTCCGGATCTCCGGCCGGTATTTCCGCATCCCCGCCTCCATTCTGCGCTGCATGGTAGCGTCCTGCACAAGGATGATACTCTGACAGGAAATGCCCCGGCTGTCCATGAGGTCCAGCAGGTTGGTGATGTTGTTCCCGCAGTTGGTGGACTCTGTCTCAAGGGCGTCCGCGCGCAGGCCGTACCGGTGCTCAAGGTACGACTGGAAGGCCTCTGCCTCCTGCATGTTTCGGGTGTCAATGTCCGGACAGAACCTGTGGATTTTCTCCAGGAGATCCGGCGTGGTGTGTCCGTATCCCCCCACAATGATGTACTTTCCGGCGATGCCGTTTCTCATGCCCTGGGCCAGGAGATCGCCGCCGCACAGGATGGACCCCCCGAAGAGAACCATCACATCCGCCCGGGGAATCTGATATTTTTCCCGGAGGGCTTCGGGGGTCAGTTCCGGGAGATCACGCACGCCGCAGAAGGCGGCCAGGGTATTGATGCATTCAGCTCTTGTCATCTGTTTCACCGCGCTTTCATTTTTCAGGGCGGGAGATTCGACGGGAAAGGATCCTGTCCTGCTCTTTTCATCCTCGTGAAAAGTGTCTGCTGGAGGAATACAAGGTGTCCCGGCTGAAAGGGAATCTCTGGTCCTTCCGTCTTTTCGCCCCGATGAACGGGGCAGGGCACAGTTCTTTCGCCCCGCAGTCTCCGGATGGAGATCCCCGGTCTGACCTTCCCCCCCTGGGCACGCCTGATCGCCCATTGACTGTCTGTCCGGTTTCCGTCTGCTTCTTTCTTCCGTCCCTGCAGAGCCAGGTCTGCGGTCCATACCGGACAGGACAAACCGTGCAGATATTGAAAAGCCTGCCGCGTTCATGCGGCAGGATGCTGGAATTTTACGAAAAATCATTCACCCAGATTGGTGCGGATCTGTGCGATCTCCTCCGCGGAGAGGCTCAGCCCCAGCACGTAGGCTTCCGCCGCTGCCTTCAGGTCGGCTTCCAGGATGTCCTCTGTCCCGAAGGCGACGGCAAGGGTTTTGCAGACATTGCTTCTGGCGACGACGTCGTACTGTTCGGTTCCCGGCTTTACGCCGTAGTAGTTGTAGAAGGTGACCATGTAGTCGGCGATCACCTCATCCGCGGTGGTGCCCATCAGGCATTCCAGCACGGCGCTCACAAACCCGGCCCGGTCCTTTCCTTCAATGCAGTGCACCAGGTACGGCGCTTCATGCGTGGCAATGAAGCGGAGCCCATTCGCCAGACCGCTGCGGAATTCATCCGCCGTGAAGTCCATGCCAAGGTTCAGCGGGATAATCGCCTGGGGACAGTAATAGGAGGCGGCAAATCCCTCGTATCCGCGCATGACCTGCTCGTTGTCCGCCAGGTTGATAAAGGTTTTGACGCCTGTGGCGGCGGCAGCCCGGTCGGCATACAGGTTCCGGCTGATTTCGGGACTCACGGGAGAGGAAGAGCGGTAGAGTTTTCCCTTACCCATCCCGGTGGTGGTGATGGCGCGGAAGTTGGCGAATTCCTCGTCGCTCAGATTCGGATAGTCCTCCCGGTTTTCGGTGCGGACCATCTGGTGGATGACGTACTGGTCTTAGTATCCGCCCTTTTCCTTCATGGCAAAGGAAACGCGAATCGGTTCCGTGACGCCCTCATTCAGATGCCAGATATATCCGGGATCCGCTTCCGACTTCTCCTTGGTGGCGATTCCGGAAGTGGTGGCCAGGTCGCCCATGTTGATCGCCAGGACCACATAATCCTCCTGGGCATCCGGCTTGATGACCACGCGGCAGACCATGCTGCCCTGGTCCACATCGTTAAAGTTGGACCCCGCCGGCATATCGTATCCGCTGCCGTTGAGCGTTACCGTCACGATATCCCCATAGGCATAACCGGCCTCCAGCAGTTCGGTTCCCTTCAGGGAAAGACGAAGTTTGCCGTATTTCTGGATTTCGGCAACGTCTGCCGCCGTTTCGGCCGCGAAGGCGGAAACCGCAGACAGCGCAAGGATCAGCACAAGCAAAAGTGAAAGAAGTTTTTTCATCATCAATTCCTCCGGACATTTACAGATTCACAGATATGTCTCCTCTGACTTTCTATCGGAAAAGAGGACAAACCGCAAGCGGACAGGACGCAGAATGCAGGAGACGGAACAGGCGGGGGAGGGCGGGAATGGTTCGGCGGTGGTTTCGGCATGGATGGGACGAAGCCCTGTCCCATCTGCTAAAACGTTTTCAGCATGGATGCAACCATTCAAATGTTGTAATGTATAATATCTGATCCGGTTCCGATGGTTTACAAAGTGACGGATAAGCGGTATTCTGTCCGTGACAGGAGGTTGAAACTACATGGCATATCTGACTGCAACCAGAGCAAAGGGTCACCTCTATTTCAAGATTGTGGAAAGCTATCGCGTGGACGGTAAGGTCAGGCATCATACCCTTTACAATATCGGTCCCATGTCCAGACTCATGGAACTTCTTCCCGAGGAGATTCGGAATCCCAAAGGCGATTCGGCTCCGGCTGCCGAATCCGATCAGGACAGTGAGCAGCCGAAGATCGACGTGGGTCCTGTCCGGTGCCGGGTTCATGGACCGGGCTTTCTGCTGTGGTCTGTTGCTGAATGGCTTGAAGTCATGCCTTTGATGGATTCCATTTTCCCTTCGGGATCTGCTGGTTCCATCAAACGTTCCATGAGTCTCCTGCTTTCCGCCATCCACAGAGCCTGTAAGCCCGGGAGCATGAGTCAGTTCACTGACTGGCTGAGCAGTACTTCACTGCCCGACTCTTTGAAACTCGACCCGTCTGTGCTGACCGCACAGCATCTGTGGGAGCAGATGGATGACATTACGGCGGAGCAGATCAGGCAGTTCGAGACTGCTTTCTATCGCCGGATTCTGGACCAGTTCCCGGAAGTTCAGGACAGGATGAAAGGCCTGTCCTCCGACTCCACAAACGATTCCGCGTATATCAGTCATCAGGGGTATCGCTGTACGATTGCTGAAGTCGGCCACAGCAGGGAAGGGAGGACCGGCCGGAAGAACTTTTGTGTGGCAGCCGTTCTGTCACCCCTTCTCGGTGTTCCCACTGCTGAGATGGTTTATGAGGGAAATCATCATGACAGGACGGCCCTGAAGAATCTCTGTGACGATCTGCGGGAGCGTCTGAAGGACATGGCGGATCTCAAAGACATGACCTTCGTACTGGATGGCGGCGTAAGTGAAGAGGCGCCCGACAGCATGCCCGGCCATTTCATTGCAGAAGGATCCATGGAGAGCTCTCCGGAGCTTTACGATATTCCCCTGGATGACTATGAGACCATCCGGGTGGATGACGGGGAAATCAGGGCCTATCGAACGAAAACCGGGCAATACGGAAAGGACAGAACATGTGTCATTACATTCAGTGACGACCTCAAAGCCGGACAGACGGAGGAACTGGAGAAACAGCTGAGGAAGCTGGACTGCGAAATCAGGAGCCTGAACGATCACCTGGCCGATCCGGAGTCTTTGACAGACAGGAGGGAAACGACCATAAGGCAGACCGTGGACGGGCTTCTTCTGCCGGAATTCCACATGACTGACTTTATGGATGTCAGCTACGAGACCGTAACCATGAAGGATCCGGTTCTGACAGGGATCTTCCGGAAGGAATTATCAAAAGATCAGCGAAAAAGCAAAAAGAGCGGCACCGATGCCGGGAAAATGGAACCCCTTGAAATGGAGATTCAGGGGCTGCGCATCAAAAGCCTCGGCGACATACCCGATACGAAGGTTGTGAAAAGCGTCAGTCTCTCGGTCAGCGAGTCGAAAAAGCAGTCCATGATCCGCAGGTATTATGGAAAGCATCTGCTGATTACAGACCGCGGCGATTGGACAAACCGTCAGATTTACACCGCATACCGCGATCAGCAGTTTGTCAAACGCTTCTTCAGAGATACCGGGGAGACGGACCGCTTCCCGGCTGGTCCTTCGTACCACTGGACAGACCAGAAGATACGGGTCCATGTTATGCTCTGCTGTCTTGGTCTTGCTCTGTGCAGAGTGGCAGCCTGCCTGATGGACAGAGATCAATCCTGTCCCATATCCGCTCCAAGGCTGATAGAAGTCCTGACACCGGTTCAGGAATGCCTTGTTCCGCTGAGTGTCAATGGATTGAAGACCGCCAGCCGTAAAACGATCTGTGAAATCCAGGGGGAAACAAGGACAGCGTGGGATGCGGCACTGAAGCTCTGTGAATCCATGCGTTTGAATCCAATCAGGAAAAAGGAATAGCTGCATGTACCCGCTCATCAAATCCTGCGTGTTCCATGATGAGTTGGAGTTCATCCATCCGTTTTCGGATGGAAACGGGCGGACGGGACGCCTGTGGCACTCACGGATCCTGCAGCGTTGGAAACCAGTTTTCGTTTGGTTACCGATTGAGACGCTGATTCAGGAAAAACAGGAAGGGTATTCCAAAGCGCTGAATGAATCGAATCGTCTCAATGAATGTACCCCTTTTGTGACATTCATGCCGGAAGTGATCCGTAATGCGCCGCCTGAGATTCTGCAAAATCAAAAAGCATTGATTCCGGCAAATGACGGAAGAAATGTCGGAAGAAATGTCGGAAGAAATGTCGGAAGAAATGCAGCCGGCGATGTCGGAATAAAAGGGAATGCCGTGATCAGAATTGTGAAGAAACAGCCGCATTCGGCAGAAAAAAGCCCGGCGGAAGCATTGAACCTGTCTTCCGGACAGGCTGAACGTGTGATGGCTGAGATGAAAAAAGAAGGGAAGATCGTCAGAAAGGGATTCAATAAAGCCGGATGGTGGGAAGTGAATTGAAGAGAAGAATCGAAGGGTCATCATGAACAGCAAAGGAGAAAAGTGTTCCGCACGGAATCCTTGACTGACATGGACACAGGCAATGCCTGAGGCTGGATGATCTGCGGGAATTCCATGCCTGATCCAATGGCCAGAGCACAATTATCAACCCGGTAATGAAAGGAAGGGGAAACGATGATCTCCGGAATTTACCCAGGATTCAGCGCAGGAATTCTGTACGCCGAAGAAGATGAGACCACCCTCAGCGGAATCCGGAAATGGATTCAGAATCTGCGAAAGCAGGGATTCCGGATTCATGATTTCGGAGTTCCGGAAAGCAGAATCCATTGTTTGGACAGAGCGGATGATGCAGATCTCTTCCTTATTGTCTGTACTCCTCATATGAAGGCATGCGATATCCTGTGCAGCCCTGAAATCCCCGGAATCGCTGAAAAACTGCAGGCCAGGCCCTGCATATCGGTTCTGATTCATGGAACACCTGAAAACGCCGTACCCGGCTGGGCAGATGCATATGTCATGGACTGCAGACCCGGCAGCCGGGAAAGCGGATATGATCTTCATCACATGGAGATCCCCCTTGGCAAAGTACTCCGCCGTTACGAACTGGAAAAGCTTGCCGCCATCCCGGAGGAGGACAGGACCAGGATTTGTATGGACTGTATCTCTGTGTTCCGCAGCAAAAAAATGGGCCGCTTTCTTTTCCACGGCAAAACCGATGAAGAGTCTGTCAGGGTCCTGTGCGCCCTCGGGAAAAAAACGCCTCCTCAGATTCCGGCTTCCCCGGAATACATCGTATTCGAAGACCCAACCAGCTTTCTGCCTGACAGCAATGGAAATGTGACAGTCAGAATCGCCCGTGTGGAAAACCGTGATCTGAATCCGGAAAGTGCAGCCTTCGGAGCCTTTCATCTGGGCGAAGCAGGCTCCTTTCAGATCCCGGAAAAGCTGTTTTACCAGGATCGGGCGGAACTGGTGCGGATCGCCTCTTCCGTCCTTCAGCAGCTGACCGGATCCGATCACGGTTATATCGAAGCGGATCCGGAAGATCTCCACATGACGGATATGGAGTTGTGGCCGCCGCTTCCTTCCGAAGAGGAAATTGGCAGAAACAACGCCCTTTATGAAGACATGCACGCCATGGAACGGGCCGTCAGTCTCATGATCCGCGGCATTCCGGTTTCTGTGCCGCACAGCGGCGAAAAGGGCGAAGCGTTTCCATGAAACTGAGCGGGTTCGCCTCCTGATCCTGAGGATAGCAGTCATGCGCTTCTGCTCCCATGGAATGCGTACCCGTAAAGCAGAAATCCGCTCATCCAAAGTGAATCATACAGACAAACCACCCTTCATTCCGAGGGCCCGGCAGGAAAGCGGACCCGGAATGAAGGGTGGTTTCCGCGCCAGGGCAGGACTCGATCCGGGCTAATGAAGCGCTTCCGTGTCTGAGGAAACAGGGGCCCATTCCGGCCGTGCACCTGTTCGGTGGGCATTCCTTTGTCAGAACAGGGAATCACCGAACAAGCGGCGATTCCCTGTTCTCTTCCCGAAAGGGAGCTTTTTACCGGTACCAGGCCTCGGCCTCCTCACGGAACTGTTTCAGGGAAGGCTCGTGGATATAGATCATGTGCCCGGAAGGATAGTAGCTGAAGGTGATATGGTCCAGGAGTTCTTCGTTCAGGGAAAGGTGGCTGTATACGTATTCCGCAGCCAGGAAAGGCGTCGCCGCGTCGTAGTAGCCGCACAGAACCCAGATCTTCATGAAGGGATTTCCGGAGAGAAGATCATGCAGGATATTTTCCTGTGAGAGATAGGTGTCCTTGAAGTCGCTGAGATCCCATGCGGGTTCAATCTGACTGGACATGGCCACGAAGGACCGGTCGATGGGGTACTGCAGAACCCGGGCGACATAATCCACGTAGGTGGCGGCAAAAGCTTCGGTCATGCCGTTCAGGGAGGGGTCCGCCCCGTCGCTGCTGACCCCGGAGGTCATCACAGGCCCCGTGAACCGGGTGTCAATCCGCCCGATCACCTTTCTCTGTCCGGACAGCATTGTGGATGAGATGTCGCTGCATCCGGCCATGAGATGGTGCGAAATCCAGAAGTCCTTCGGCAGAGAGGTATAACGTTCCAGACCGGAAACCACGGCTTCCCGCTCTTCCTTCGGAAGGCCGGACCCCATGAACAGGGCTCTGAGATATTCATCGCCCGCGAAATCGCAGACCTGGCGGAGGAAGTCTTCCAGCTTCATCCCCTGAAGATCCGCATCCAGCAGACCGTGATACCAGGCGGCGGCTGCGAAGGTGGGGAGGTATACCGCGTAGGAGACGGGACTGCCGGGATGCTGCTCCAGGATCTCAAAATCGTTGGCGGCGGAGATCATCATCAGCCCGTTCATGGTCATGCTGCACTCTTCCTTCAGGTATTTGCACAGTCCCGCGGCCCGGACCGTGCCGTAGGATTCCCCGGCCAGGTATTTGGGCGAGGGCCAGCGCTGATTCCTGGAAATGTAGGTGCGGATAAATTCTCCCACGGACTCAATGTCGGCGGAATAGGAGTAGAACGCTGTCTCATCACTTCCGGAGGAGGCACGGGAATAGCCCACCCCCACGGGGTCCAGGAAGACAAGGTCCGTCAGGTCCAGGAGGGAGAAGTCGTTGTTTTTCATCCCGGGGAGGGGGCCCGGCAGCATGCCGTCCTCCTTCAGCACGATCCTTTGGGGACCCATCATGCCCATATGCAGCCACATGGTGGAGCTGCCGGGTCCGCCGTTGAAGAGGAAGGTGACAGGACGGGAGGCGGGATCCTCCACCGGGTCCAGAGTATAGGCGGTATAGAAGATTTCATAGGCGCCGGGGGACGCGTTCAGGGTCATGAACCCCGTGGTGGCGGTATAGCTGATTTCCTTTCCGGCAATGGTGGCGGTATGCCTGGTGACCACCGTACGGTCCTCCTCCGCGGGCGCCGCTCCTTCGGCAGGGGCCAGGCTCACGGACAGCACCCACAAAAGGGCGAGGAGCATGCAGATTCCCTTTTTCATAAAGGTTCCCTCCCGGAATGTCAGAAATTGCTTCCGTTCCATCCCCAGTCGGAGACGGGATGGTAGGTGACATAGACAGCTTCCCCCGGAATGCCGAGTTTTCCGGAGAGAAGCTGACAGATCCGGGCGGTGAGTCTGTCATAGGATTCCTTCGGGGCATTCCCGAAAAGGCTGACGGCCACATAGGCCCCCTTCTCCAGCTTTTTTCCGCCCAGAGAGAGATCGCACTCGTCCTGAATGCCTATCATGAGGTAGGTTTCGCTCTTGTTCAGGATGGAGATCATCCCGCCCAGTTCCTTCCGGATCTCTTCCTTCTGATGTTCCGTCAGTTTTACGGTCAGTCTTGAGTCAATAAAAGGCATGTTTCTTCTCCTCCCTTTCCTTCGTTTCCCACGCAGGTCGTCTCTTCCCCGCACCCTGTCCGGCGGGGAATGGCGGGGTCTGTCAGGAGGCGCTGAGGGCCTGGCAGAATTCCATGGCCCGGTTCGCCGCGGAGGCTGCGTCGGGGGTATAGGCGTCCGCTCCGATCTTCCGGCAGAACTCCTCCGTGACCGGCGCGCCGCCGATCATGATTTTCACCTGATCCCGTATGCCGGCGTTTTCCGCTGCCTTCACCACTTCCCCCATGACCCCCATGGTGGTGGTGAGGAGGGCGGAGCAGGCGATGATCTGGCATTTTTCCCGGATGGCGGTTTCCACAAAGGTTTCCGGCGCCACATCGCTTCCCAGATCGATGACTTCCAGGCCTTTCCCCTCCATCATCATCTTCACCAGGTTCTTGCCGATGTCGTGCAGATCCCCCTGAACCGTGCCGATGCACACCTTTCCGTGGGCTTTGACGCCCTCGGCGGCCAGGAGGGGTTTGAGGAGCAGGGCGCCCTGGTTCATGGCCCGGGCGGCGATGAGCACTTCCGGCACAAAAACCTCGTTGTTCCGGAACTTTTCACCGATGATGTTCATGCCGTCCACCAGACCCTTTTCCAGGATCTCCTGGGCGGAAAGCCCCTCATCGATGGCCTGCTGGACCAGGGCCTTGACTTCCTTTGCCCGGCCCATCTGAAGTTTCTGGGAAATCTCTTCAAGAATCATGGATGGTCCTCCTTCCGGTTATCCCCTGTAATGGCGGTATTTCTCCACGGCGTCCAGGATGGATGCCATGTTTTCCAGCGGAATCTCATAGTTCAGTTCCACACTCAGTCCCAGGGCGCCCTGGGGAAGGTAGAGGCTTTCCACACACTCCGCCACATGGTCAAAGAGCTGGGAGCGACTGGCGAAGGGGAAAAGCTGGCGGTCCAGATCCAGATTGATGGGGATGATCTGATCCTTCCGGCATACCTGCACCAGATGGTCCAGACCGTTGGCCCGGAACTGGGGGTTGATGATGTCCACCCCGCACTCCACAAGGTCCGGCATGATTTCCCAGATGCATCCGTCCGTGTGCATGTAGATGATCTGGTCAGGCTTGTAGGCCTTCACCAGACCGTAAAGCTTGCGGAAGCAGGGCTTCAGGTATTTCCGCCACCGCTCCGCCCCGATGGCCAGGCCCGTCTGGGTGCCCAGGTCGTCGCCGAAACAGATGATCTCCTCCATCCGGGGCAGCACGGCGGCCACCTGGTACAGGTTGTACTCCAGGACCTTGTCGATCAGGGTTTCGATGACCTCCCCCTCCTCCGCGAACCAGATCATGGCGTTCTCAAATCCGCACAGGTCCAGAAGGCGGAGATACATGAAGCCGTGGGGCAGCCGGCCGTCCCGGCATTCGGGGATTTTCAGGGACAGCACGTCCTCCTCCGTCCGGACGGGATGCCTCACCACAATGGCCTCGTTCCCCGCGTGCTCGTTATGCCATTCGCAGTTCCACTCGTCGATGTAGATCCCCTTGCGGTAACTGGGGGGAAGGTTGTCCTCCACGTGCGCAGGATCCACCTTCAGTCCGTGGAAAAACTGGGGATACTGGTCCACCAGACGCTGCAGTTCGCTTCCGTAGCGGATCCAGCAGGCGGGCAGGAGCCCCACGCTTACGGGAATGGTGTCCGGAGATTCCATCCGGACGGCCTGTACCAGACTGGACACGGCGTCTCCTCCTTTATGTCAGTCGCCTCTCATGCATTCTTCCAGGGCGATCTCGCTGAAGCGCCACAGGCGGCGGGGCTCATAGCGGACGGTGGAGATATCCTTGAGGATCATCTCCAGCTGCACTCCGTTTTTCCGGGCGGCCTGAATGGTGCGCCGCAGATCCGCCCGCACCGCCTCCTCGTCGAAGGTGTCCTCCGCCAGGAAGGCCGGGGAGGGCTTGTTGCTCATGATGATCTGTTTCGGGAGTTTTTCGGCGAAGGCTTCCCGGTGGCTCCAGGGACTGCAGGAGATCTTCCGCACGTTGGGCAGGGCGCTGACCAGCTCCAGCCGGTCATCCAGCCGGTCGCAGCAGCCGTAGTAGATATGCCTGAAATGCGGGAAGATCCGCTTCATGTAGGCGCATTCAAACTCCTCGGTGATGCGGGGGGAGACGGCGGTGAAGGGCTGGGCCAGACCGAAGGCCCAGGCCTCATGAGAGGTGCCCGGGTCGGGCGGCGGATCATCCGGACGGTAGGTGTGGGAGCAGTGGCAGTAGTGCTCCGCCGTGTCCATGATGCGCAGGTCACTGGCCTGACGGATCATGGACAGGTATCCCTCCGTCATCTTCTCCATCAGGGCATGCATCATCTCCGGGCGGTCCATGAGCTCCATGTAGAGGTTTTCCACGCCCATCCAGTAGGCAATGGTGTCCCAGGCCCCCAGGTGCATCACAAGGCCCGTGAAGCGCCAGGGAAGGATGCCCTCAAACAGGACGTCGGCCCATCGGGCGATCTCCGCCTTCTCCTCTTCCTTCAGCGTCAGGACCGGCACGCGGATCTTTTCCAGGTCCTCAGGCTCCCGGATGAGGTTTTCCATATGCTGGGAGGCCACATCGCTGGTCCGGTCCATCTTCAGACGCGTGACCCTTGCCTCCAGGCCCCAGCCGCTGCTCTCCACGGGCAGAGGCACCTTGATCCAGGGATCCACCACCATGTCCGCCCGCATGTGCTCCCACTTGTAGATTTCCCGGAGCATCCAGGTTTCCACCTGTGCCCAGTAAGGGTCCATGACATGATTGTCCAGGCATCCGTCCGGATTCAGCTCGTTCCAGGGGATCTGATCCAGGAGCACCCTTGGCCTTTCCGGGCAGAGGGTATTGAAGCGTTCCCAGCCCAGGCGGCGCTCCGTCTGTTCCGGAAGAGACGCGATTTCCGCGTAGCGCCGGGCCGTTTCCCGGAGGGCGAGGATTTCGTCAGAGGTCAGTTTCACTTTTTTCATCTCCTTGGTCTGGCCGGAATGGTCACCGGGAGGTATACTCCGGGAAAGAACGCGCACGGCATAAGGGTTCTTTCCCACAGTATAGGGAAGGGGAGCGCCTGCGTCTTTCATAATGTTGCTGAGTACGAAGTTGTCCATTCGGAGTAAGGGCTATGCGACAGGAAAGAATCATTCTCACGGAGGGGAATCCGGCCATCCGGGAGGCCGGGATCATGGTTTTCGGGCATTACCATCAGAAGATCCCGGCGGGCAGAATCGCCCGGGAGCATCACGGGAGCTGTTATGAGATCTGCTATCTGGAAAGCGGGGTGCAGCCCTACTGTCTGTTCCCGGGGACAGAGGAGAACGGGGAGACGGAGGTGTACGAGCTGCACGGGGGCGAGGTGTTCATCACCCGTCCCTTCCAGTTCCATTCCACGGGACAGGAGATGCAGCGGCGGGGGAGTCTGTACTGGATTCAGCTGGACCGGGACTGTCCGCAGCTGCTCCTTCAGTCCCCGCCTCAGTCGGAAATCCTGAAACAGGCTCTTTCCCGGATCCAGGGGCCGGTGCTCTCCGTGCCCCGGGAGGTCAGCCGGTATCTGACGGACGCCTTCCGGGTGCTGCGGGAGGCGGGGGGTGAAAACATGCTGCGGGGCTGCTGTCTCCTGTCCCTGTTCCTCCTGGAGCTTTCCCGTCTGCGCAGGGGGACGGAGGAGGAGGGGAATGCCTGGGGCGAGGTGAAGGCCTTCATTCAGGACAATCTCACGGCGCCGGCCCTGAGCCTGAACGCCGTGGCTGCCCACATGCACTATTCCCGCTCCTATACCGCCACCCTGTTCAAGAAGCATGTGGGCATGACGGTGCACGAGTATATCCTGATGCAGAAGATCGAATACGCCTGCGAGCTGCTGGAGAGGTACTCCATCACCGATGTGGCGGGGCTGTTGAATTTCTCCTCCGCCCAGCATTTTTCCAAGGTGTTCCGGGAGCAGCGGGGCCTGTCTCCCTCCGCCTACGAAAGGACGCGGGAAAGGGAGCGGCGCGGTTCATGAGGGCGGGAAAAGCATCCGGTCCATATAGTGCCCGCTGAAGGCGGGATTGCCCCCCAGGCTTACGTGACGGGCCTTTCCGGCGATTTCCCTGGCTTCATCCAGGCAGGCAATGTCCGTGAGCATCCTTTCGGCCCCCTGAAGGGCGGCGTTTCCGATCACGCGCGTGAGGGGCGTCAGTTCCGGGGGAAACAGGCCGATGCGCAGGGCGCTGCGGGGCCGGAGATGACGGCCGAAGCCGCCTGCCAGGCAGAAAGTCCGCACATCCCCCGCCCGGATGCCGGCCGTCTCCAGGAGCGTCTCCACCCCGGCGGCAATGGCAGCCTTGGCCAGCTGCAGGGAACGGATATCCTCCGGCAGGAGACATACGCCCGGGGCGATCTCCATGGGACCTTCCAGACTCCCGGTCTCATCCACGAGTCCCGCCTCCAGTCCCGCGGCCACGGCGTCCATCAGGCCGGAGCCGCACAGGCCTATGGGACGGGTTTCCCCGATGACGTGCACCCGGAAGCTGCCGCCCTCCAGCCAGACCCGGTCGATGGCGCCCCGCACGCTGCCGCAGCCGCAGGAGATGCCCGCCCCCTCAAAGGCGGGGCCCGCGGCGGTGGAGGTGACCAGCAGTTCCCCTTCCTTCCACAGGGCCATCTCCCCGTTGGTGCCCGCATCCACCAGAAGGGCGGGGCCCTTTTCCCGGATCACGCCGCTGCTGAGAAGGGCGCAGGTGATGTCTGCCCCCACAAAGGCGTGCATGCAGGGAGGCAGGTACAGGCGGGTTTCCCCCTCCTGAAGGGATTCATCCCCCAGCCACTCTGCCCGGAAGGGGGCCCTGGAAAGGGGCGCGGGATCCCTTCCG
This sequence comes from uncultured Eubacteriales bacterium, assembly GCA_902774025.1. GTDB lineage: Bacteria > Bacillota > Clostridia > Christensenellales > Aristaeellaceae > UBA2943. The sequence continues at coordinate 10,761 of CACYGY010000046.1, read as the reverse complement.
GTGAACAGGGTGAGCATGGTGGTGTTGCCCGTGACCACCATGGACTGAACCGCATCGGGACCTGTGCCGCAGGTCCCGCAGGCGCGGGCCAGGAGGGCACGGGCGGCGGAGCGGACAGAGGTTCTCAGGCTTCCGACTCCGTGCTCCAGGGCGTAGGCAATGCGGCCCATGACGTCCGCGGCCACCGAGGTCTGGGGATTGAGCATGCCGCACCGGGCAAGGCAGTTCCCCGTGGACAGGTCATACAGGCTCAGGGCCAGGGTGGTGGTGCCCAGGTCCAGGGCCGCCCCCAGAGCGCCCGGCATGGGGTGGGGAACGGGAAGGCGGTCCTCCGTGCCCAGTTCAATGCCCTCCATGGGAAGGGTGCGGGGCATGACGGCCTCGGCGTCCCCCAGCAGGCGGGTCTGGCAGGCCAGGCGCACCCCCAGCTGCTCCTCCATGGGGGAGGGCGGGGACAGATGGCCGGAAAGGGTGACGGCGCATTTTCCGCATTTTCCCCGGCCTCCGCAGGGGGTGGGGAAGTCCGTCCCGTGGGAGCGCAGCAATTCCGTGAGGCGCGCGCCGGGGGTGAAGGACCAGCGGGCGTTCAGGCCATCGGCGAGGATGTGCAGTTCAGCCATTGTTTTTTTCTCCGTAGAGGACCATGCCGAAATAGGTGACGGTATCCGGTCCGTTCACGTAATGCAGGGGTGTGTTCCTTGCGGTGTTGTACACGTCAATGCCGTAGCTTTCCAGGGAGGCCAGGGCCCTGTCCGGATGCCTGCAGGCCTCTCCCGAAACCCTGCCGCACTCCCTGCACAGTCCGCAGCCGCCGCAGGAAAGATGCAGGGCATGGCTGCCCGTCAGGGGCGGCAGTACGTCCAGCAGGCGCTGGGAAAGGGCGGTCATCTCTTCCCGGGCCCTGGCCATGCCCTCCACGTCAAAGCTGTCCTCCAGGGGCGAGACGGTCTGGTAGAGAAGACCGCGGTCGTAGTCCTCAAGGCGGTGCATGAGGTCCTCAATCTCCCCCACGTCGGGGGGACACATGTAGCATCTGCCGTAAACGCCGCAGCGGTTGCTCCGGCACATTTCGCGGAATTCCGCGTTTCTGACAATCTGCCCTGCGGGGAGGACGGCGGCCGCGTGGGCGCCGCACTCAAGGGCGAGGCGGATCATGGCTTCATCCTTCATCTTTTTCTGTTCCTTTCCCGGCGGGTATGGAAGTCTGTAAGACAAGTGTAAGGGGGACGCCCCTGTCCGTCAAGGTCCGGGCGGTGGGAGGAAAAATCCCCCTTGTTTCCCGGCAGAGGCCCGTCTATAATGCATGGCGTCCGGGAAAGGACGGAAAAAGGAGGAAGGAACATGGCACAGACACTGGACGTGCTGAAAAGCCGCCGGAGCTGCCGGGCCTACAGGCCGGAGCTGATTGAGGAAGACAAGCTGAACGCCATTCTGGAGGCGGGCATGTACGCGGCCACGGGCATGGGCCGTCAGTCCCCCATCATGATTGCCGTGACGGACCGGGAAATGCGCGACAGGCTGTCGGCGATGAACGCCGCGGTGATGGGCGCGAAGAATGATCCCTTCTACGGTGCGCCGGAACTGGTGGTGGTGCTGGCAAACAGGGACGTTCCCACTTATCTGTATGACGGAAGTCTGGTGATGGGCAACATGATGAACGCCGCGGAGGATCTGGGCGTGGCAAGCTGCTGGATTCACCGGGCCAGGGAAGAGTTTGACAGCGACGAGGGCAGGGAAATCCTGAAGGAGCTGGGCGTGGAAGGAAACTATGAGGACATCGGCCATCTGATCCTGGGCTACGCGGCAGGTCCCGCAGCCGACCCCGCTCCCCGGAAGGAAGACTACATCTACAGGATCTGATTTTCCCACTTTAAAGGACGGCAGTCTCCGTGACTGCCGTCCTTTGCAGGAGTTTTCAGCGGGTGATGATATCCACCGGCACGTCGAAGATCCGGGCGACCTTCAGGATCGTGTCGATATGGCGTCCGCTGGCGGCCGCCATGTGATGGGTGGGGCCGGCCTCACTCCAGCGGTTGCAGAAGTCCCTGGCCCCGCAGGTGAAGCGGGTGCGCATGTTGGTGTCGCCGAAGGTGAAGATGGGGCCGTCCTCATTGACGCCCTCCGCCACCACGAACTTGAAGTGTCCGTCCCGGTCCTGGGTGATGCCCAGGTAGGTGACCGGGCCCAGGTGGGGATAGAACTGGGTCAGATAGCCGCCGCCGGTCTTGCCGTGGAACACGGGCACGATCTTCATGGTGGGCTTTTTCGCGGAAATGTCCGCGTCACCGGAGCCGCTGTGGCCGATGATGCAGATATCCTCGTTGAAGTCAATGGAATACATTTCGCTCAGCTGGCCCATGCCGGAGATGGTCTTGAGAATGCTCATGGCCATGGAAACCTTGATGTCCCCCTCCACGGCGCAGGCCACGCCCTGCTTGATGAGCATGGAGAAGGCGGGGATCAGCATGCTGTCCAGGACGCCCGCCTTGCCCTTGGCAAAGCCGTCGTAATGGGAGGCCACGAAGGCGATCTTTTCGCTCTTCACCCACGCCTCAAAGGCCACCACATACCGGGCCATGTCCCATACCTTTTCAACGGTGCCGCCGCCCTCAATGTCAAAGGTGTCCAGAATATCCTGCGCCTTTGAGCGGATGGCGTTCTCATCGGTGATATCGTCCGCGATGGCCCACATCTTTTCCCAGTCGAACTGCTTGGTGTACAGGCCCATGCGGTGATAGAGATTCGTCTCATCAATATACAGGTCCATCATGCCGGGATAGGGGCGTCCGATCTGGGCCAGATTGGTGTCCCGGAAACGGCGGCGCACCTGTGCGGCCCTGCACCAGTCCTGAATCTCGGCATCCACCTGGGGATCCCCGCCTTCCACCACGCCGGTGATCACGGCATGGCGCTTGCCGGCCCGCTCCAGGTCCGCCACCATCTCGCCCACGGCGCCGCAGGCATACAGGGTGCCCAGCCATGTGGCGGTATCCGTATTGGCGTAGTCCGGTGCCTTTTTCTTCTGCACGTTCACCAGCACCACGGGCACGTTCAGGTCCCGCACGGCGGGAAGCATGTTGTAGGAGGTGGCGTAGGTGAGCAGCTGCAGAATGACAAGATCCACATCCGCCGCGCGGAAGCGGTCACCGGCCTCCATGGCCTGTTCCTTGGTGGTCACAAGACCGCCGTCAATCAGCTCCACGCTGTCCGGGATCCGTTTCCTGAACTCAGCGTACTGGCCCTCAAATTCGGGCACAAGAGTGGGAAACTGGGGCAGGTAGGCACCAAGGGCGATGGCGAACACGCCGATGCGGGCTTTGGTTTCGACAAGCATGCGGAATCCTCCCATTCATAGTTGTTTTCCGGAATCATCCGGGGGTACGGGGAAAACCGGTGACAGGAGTATAGCACAGAACGCGTCCGGGGAAAACAGACCTCAGCCGGATCTGCGGTAGGCGCGGGGGGTGACACCGAACTTCTTCTTGAAGGAATCCTTGAAGTAGTTGCTGTCGGAAAACCCGCACCTCAGGGCAATGGTGATGATGGAGTCCGGGGTGGAGATGAGTTCCAGGGCCGCGTGGCGAAGCCGCACGAAGACCAGGTATTCGTGGGGGCCGATGCCGGTGCTCTGGCGGAAACGGCGGGAGAGGTAATTGGGGCTGAACCCCACCGCCGCGGCAATGTCCCCGGTGGTGATGGGCTGCATGTAATGGTCATGGATGAAGGAGGCGGCCTGGAGGATGAGGGGATCCGTGGTGTGGATGTCCGTGGGCAGGTCGTCGTAGAAGGTGCACAGCCGGGCGCAGATGAGCAGCAGCTCCTGCAGGATGAGGGACAGGAGCAGGGGAGAGCGCGGATCCTGGATTTTCTCCTCCGTGACCATGCGGGAGAAGCAGTGAAGGACCTGCGCCATGTGGTGCTCCGGCACGTGGAAGATCCGGGTGGTGCTGAAAAAGTCCGGGCCCATGGGCATCTGCCGGGTCAGCTTTTCCGGGAGATCCTGGGAGCGGAAGAAGGTGATGATGCGCCGGCAGGTTCCGGTGAGGTAGCGGGTGTAGTGCAGGACCCTGGGGGGAATGAGGATCATGTCCCCGGGGTGCAGGTCAAAAAAGTGGTCGTCGATGATGAAGCGGCAGCTGCCGCTTTCCACGTAGTACAGTTCAAAGGTGTTGTGACAGTGGTGCCCGTCCATGATGAAATCCGTGTTGCGCAGACGGTCATTGACATGGATGCTGCCGCCTTCGGGGGCGGGCTGAGACAGAATGGATGCCATGATTTTTCTCCCCCGCGTTGATAAATCCGTACTTCAGGAAAATTATAAGGTTTTATCAGCGGAAATACAAGAAAACGCATTCTAAACTGTACCCTGATTTTCTCTGCCCCCGGGCAAAATGATGCGAGAAAGAACGGAGAGCATGATGTTCAAGCAGATTCAGTGGTTATGGTCCAGGATGGATCCCCGCTACCGCAGACGCCACGCGGCGGCTCTGGGGATCTGCGTGTTTACCGCCGTCCTTCTGCTGGTGAATCCCACCCTCACCAGCCGCCTGATTGATGAGGTGATCGTGGCTCAGAATCCGGAACCCCTCATGGGCCTCCTTCTGGCCATGCTGGGGATGACGCTTTTCCGGCAGGGACTGAGGTATCTGATGGTGGTGTTTCTGGAGCAGAGCTCCCAGAACGCGGTGTATCATCTGAGAACCGATCTGTTCAGGAAACTGCAGTACAACGACATACGCTTTTTTGACAATCACAGGGCCGGGGATATCATGACCCGGCTCAGTTCGGACCTGGACTGGTGCCGGCATTTTCTCAGCTCCATCTCCATGCGGATTCCCGACGCCATCGGCACCTTCCTGTTTGTGACCGTCTATCTTTTTCTGGTCTCCTGGAAGATGACCCTGATGCTGGTGGCCATCACCCCCCTGCTTCTGATCATCACCAAGTTCTTCTCCCGCCATGTGCGTCCCCGCTTTGTGGCCATGCGGGAGCGGCTGAGCGAGATGAACGCGGCGGCCCAGGAGAACATTGCCGGGAACCGGGTGGTCAAGGCCTTTGCCCGGGAGGAGTATGAGAAGGAACAGTTCGAGAAAAAGAACCGGGCCTTTATGGAGAGCCATCTGCACATCAACAAGATGTGGCTGACCTTTTTCCCCATGATCGAATTCCTGGCCAACGCCATCATGCTGGTGACGGTCTTTGTGGGGGGCATCATGATCATCCAGAAGGAGATCACGGCGGGTCAGCTGGCGATCTTTACCTCCCTGAGCTGGGCCGTGTCCAATCCCATGCGGGATCTGGGCAACCTGATCAATGACCTGCAGCGCTTTTCCACCTCCGCCGCCAAGGTGATGGAGATGGACTATGAGCGCACGGAGATCCGGGACGCGGAGGACGCGGAGGATCATGAGCGGGTGAAGGGAAAGATCGAGTTCCGCCATGTATCCTTCAGGATTGACACCAAGCAGATCCTGGAGGATGTGTCCTTCAGGGTGGAAGCCGGACAGACGGTGGCGGTCATGGGACCCACCGGCGGCGGCAAGACCATGCTGGTTCAGCTTCTGGCCAGGTTCTACGACGTGAACGAAGGGGAAATCCTGGTGGACGACTGCGACGTGCGCCACTGGAAGCTGGGGCAGCTGCGGGGCGGCATCGGGGCGGCCACCCAGGACGTCTTCCTCTTCTCCGATACCGTGGAGGGCAATGTGGCCTTCGGGGATCAGGACCTGACGCTGGATGAGGTGAAGGACTTTGCCCGGCGGGCGGACGCGGACGAATTCATCAGGCATCTGCCGGACGGGTATGACACCATCATCGGCGAGCGGGGCGTGGGCCTCAGCGGCGGACAGAGGCAGAGGATCGCCCTGGCCAGGGCCCTGGCGGTCAGGCCGGGGATTCTGGTGATGGACGACACCACCTCCGCCGTGGACAGTGAGACGGAGCAGTACATCCAGCGGGAACTGCGCTCGCTGCCCTATGAATGCACCAAGTTCATCATTGCCCAGCGCATTTCCTCCATGCGGGACGCGGACCTGATCCTGGTTCTGCAGGACGGCCGGGTGACCGAAGCCGGCACGCACAGGGAGCTGCTGGAACGCAGGGGCTACTACTGGCAGACCTACTGTCTGCAGTACGGGCTTTCCGGAGAGGAGGCGGTGTAAATGGCAAGAAACAAGTTTGACGTGGACGAGCGCCTGGAATCCCCCTTCCGGTGGGCGCATCTGAAGCGGGCCGGAAAGTATGTCGGAAAGCATAAATACGTCATGCTCCTGGCCCTTGTGCTCAGCGGTCTGGGGAGCGTGGCCACCCTGTACATTCCCAAGATCACCCAGTGGGTGCTGGACGAGGCCGTTCCCAACGGGGACACGGCCATGATCGGGCAGATGGCTCTCCTCTTTGTGGGCATTGTGCTCCTGAGCATTGTCCTGACCACCATCCGTTCCCGGATGATGGCCCATGTGAGTCAGAAGATCATCTATGACATCCGGGCGGACCTGTTCGCCCATCTTCAGAAGCTGCCCTTCAGCTACTATGACAGCCGGCCCGCGGGAAAGATTCTGGTGCGGGTGATCAATTATGTGAACTCCGTGTCGGATATCCTTTCCAACGGCATCATCAACATGATCCTGGAGATCATCAATCTTATCTTCATTGTGATCTTCATGTTCTCCACGAACACAACCCTTGCGCTGGTGATCATCTCCGGGCTTCCCGTCTTCGTGGTGTTCATCGTCCTCATCAAGCCCCGGCAGCGCAGGGCCTGGCAGAATCAGAGCAACAAGAACAGCAACTACAACGCCTATCTGGCCGAGTCCATTGACGGCGTGCGGGTCAGTCAGCTCTTTGACCGGCAGAAGGTGAACATCGGGATCATGCAGAGCCTGGCCCAGGCCTGCCGCGCCGCATGGCTGAAGGCGGTCTATGTGAGCAACTGCGTGTGGCTGAGCAGTGAGATCATGACGCAGATTGTCCTGACCTTCCTCTTCATCGCCGGCGTGTACTGGATGGGCGGAGGCACCATTGTCTCCTTCGGCGTGGTGCTGGCCATGAGCCAGTATGTCAGCCGTTTCTGGCAGCCCATCACCAACCTGGCCAACATCTACAATTCCTTCGTCAACAACATTGCCTATCTGGAAAGGATTTTCGAGACGATGGACGAACCTGTGGTGGTGGATGACGCGGTGGATGCCCATGAGCTTCCGGAGCTGAGCGGCGAGGTGGAGTACCGGGATGTGACCTTCGGGTATGAAGAGGGCACGCATGTGCTGGAGCACATGAATCTGCACATTCATGCCGGGGAGAGCATCGCCCTGGTGGGCCCCACGGGGGCAGGCAAGAGCACGGTGATCAATCTCCTGTGCCGGTTCTACAATCTCAACGGAGGCGGCATTTACCTGCACGGCAAGGACGGATCGGTGCATGAGGTGAATGAGGTGACCCTCCGCTCCCTGCGGTCCCAGCTGGGCATCATGCTCCAGGACAGCTTTCTGTTTTCCGGCACCCTCATGGACAATATCCGCTACGGACGGCTGGATGCCACGGACCGGGAGGTACGGGAGGCCGCAAGGCGGGTGAGGGCGGACGCCTTCATCTCAAAGCTCCCCCAGGGGTATCAGACGGAGATCCGGGAGCGGGGCGGCAATCTCTCCCAGGGCGAGCGGCAGCTGGTGGCCTTTGCCAGAACCCTTCTGAGCGATCCGGCGATTCTGATCCTGGACGAGGCCACCTCCTCCATTGACACCCAGACGGAAAAACTCCTTCAGGAAGGCATTCAGGAAATGCTCAGGGGACGGACCAGCATTATCGTGGCCCACCGTCTGAGCACCATCAAGAACTGTGACCGGATTCTGTACATCAGCCATCAGGGGATTGCCGAGATGGGCAGCCATGAGGAACTGATGAAGAAGCGGGGTCTGTATTATCAGCTGTATACGGCGCAGGCCGGCGAGAGTGTGGCATAACCCCGGGAAGGGAAGGACGGAAAGGGAGGAAAGGTATGAAGTACAGAAGCTTTGGGAAACTGGGCATTCAGGGTTCCGCCTTCGGGCTGGGATGCATGCGCTTCAACGGCGAGGCGTCCGGGGACAGCACGGTGGACGAGGAGAAGGCCATCCGCCTGATCCGCAGGGCCATTGACGGGGGTGTCACCTATCTGGATACCGCCTTTGTGTATCTGAATCAGACCTCGGAAACGGTCCTGGGCAAGGCCCTGCGGGACGGATACAGGGAGAAGGTGACCATTGCCACCAAGATGCCCGCGGGTCATGTGCACAACCGTCAGGAGATGCAGGACCTGCTGGATCTGGAGCTGAAAAAGCTGCAGACGGACCACATTGATTTCTATCTCATGCACGGCATCAACAAGGAGAAGTGGGAATACTTCAAGTCCATCGGCGCCCCCGAATTCTTCGATGACATGAAGAAGGCGGGAAAGATCCGCTACAAGTGCTTCTCCTTCCACGGTCCCTATGATGAGTTTGAGTACATTCTCAATGATCAGGACTGGGATATGGTGCAGATCCAGTACAATTTCATGGACACGGACAATCAGGCCGGCACAAGGGGCCTGAAGCTTGCCGGGTCCAAGGGGATTCCGGTGGTGATCATGGAGGGGCTTCTGGGGGGACGTCTGGCCAAGGCGCCGGACAATGTCCAGGCTCTGTATGATGCCTTCCCGGTGAAGCGCTCCTGTGTGGAATGGGCCTTCCGCTGGCTGTGCAACCATCCGGAGATCGCCACGGTTCTGTCGGGCTGCAACGAGATGGAACAGGTGGAGGACAATCTGCGGATTTTCGATACCGTGGAGCCCAACATCATGAGCGCGGACGAGCTGAAGCTCATGGAGGATGTGCGGAAAGCCTACGACAGCAGGACAAAGATCGGGTGCACGGGCTGCCGTTACTGCATGCCCTGCCCCAACGGCGTGGATATTCCCACCGTGTTCTCCGCCTGGAACAAGGTGTCCCTCTACAGCATTGATCCCAATGATGACTGGGGATACAGGTCCATGAAGGAGAAGGGCGAAACACCGGATCACTGCATCGGCTGCGGAGCCTGTGAGAGTCAGTGCCCTCAGCATCTGAATATCATTGAGGGGCTGCAGAAGGCCTGGGCGGAAATGAACTGAGTCTGAGGTGGCATGCATGAAGACACTGTATCTGGAATGCGGCATGGGTGCGGCCGGGGATATGCTGATGGCTGCACTTCTGGAAGTCGTGCCCGACAGGGAAGCTTTTCTCAGGGAGATCAATGCCCTTGGGATTCCCGGGGTGGAAGTACAGGCAGAGAAAGCGGTCAAGTGCGGGATCACCGGGACCCATATGCGGGTCCGGGTACATGGTGAGGAAGAAGAAAGCCTGGACGAGGATGGGCACGGGCATCACCACCATGACCATGAACACGGGGATGAGCACCATCACCATGACCATGAACACGGGGATGAGCACCATGACCACGACCATGAGGATGAGCACCATCACCATGACCACGACCACGGGGATGAGCATCATCACCACCACGCATCCCTGGGAGATATCGCGTCTCTGATTCAGTCTCTTCCGGTTTCCGAGAGCGTTCGTCAGGATGCCATGGCTGTCTATGCCATGATTGCCGAGGCGGAGAGCCACGTGCACGGACGTCCCGTGGAGGAAATCCATTTTCACGAAGTGGGTACCATGGACGCGGTGACGGATGTGGTGGGCGTATGCATGCTCATGGAGAAAATCGGCGCCGATGAGGTTGTGGCCTCCCCTGTGCATACCGGTAGCGGGTATGTGCGCTGCGCCCACGGCGTTCTGCCTGTGCCGGCTCCCGCCACGGCGTATCTTCTGCGGGATATTCCCAGCTATGGCGGGGAGATCCGGGGAGAACTCTGCACCCCCACCGGAGCGGCCCTGCTCAGGCATTTTGTCACCCGCTTCGGGGAGCGTCCCGTGATGACCACCCGGGTGGTGGGTTACGGCATGGGCATGAAGGAGTTCGAGCGCGCCAACTGCGTCAGGGCTTTCCTGGGGGAAAGTGCCGGGACAAGGGAGGATATCGTCCGTCTGGAGTGCAATGTGGATGACATGACGGGGGAGGACATCGGGTTTGCCATGGAGCGGCTGATGGAAGCCGGGGCACGGGATGTCTACACACAGAGTATCGGCATGAAAAAAACCAGGCCCGGGATCCTTCTCAGTGTCCTGTGCACCGGAGAGGACGCGGACATGCTGGCGGAAATCATGATGAAGCACACCACCACGCTGGGGGTGAGGCGGCAGGAAATGAGCCGGTACGTACTGGACCGGGTTGTCCGGACACAGGAAACGCCATGGGGACTGGTACGGATCAAAAAGGCTGCGGGCATGGGTGTGGAAAAGGAAAAGGCCGAATATGAGGATCTGGCTGCTCTGGCCAGAGCCCATGGTGTCTCCCTGGAAACGGTGAGGAACATAATCCGGGGGATGAAATGAGTTCAGAACGGGGAAATCCTGCGGGGTTTCCCCTTCTTTTTTGAAAGGCACATTCACTCTCCCGCGGAGCCTGAGAAATGGGGAGCGGAACCGGACAGGCTGTCGCCGTGAGCCATGATATTCATCGGACAATGGAAAACCACAGGATGCTCATCTCCTGCCATTCCATTTTTCTCCGATTCGCGTGCAGTTCGCCTGACGATGCTGCACAGCCAGACTGCCTGCGGTGATTCATCATACCCTGCCATATCTGATGACCTGTTGATGCCTGTTGGGGCTATTCTGGAATGTTCCAGAATAGCCCTCT
>CACYGY010000045.1 GCA_902774025.1 uncultured Eubacteriales bacterium | reverse complement strand
TTCCCGGCGGCGGCATCGAGAAGGGCGAGGACCCCGTCCGGGCCATGATCCGTGAAACCCGCGAGGAAGCCGGACTGGTGGTCATCCCGGATTCGGTCCGGCCTTACGGATATGTTCACCGGGTTCAGAAAAGCGACAGCGATCCCACGGAGATTTTCGTACAGGACAACTTCTATTACCTCTGTGAAGCCGGGGGTGAAGCGGTTTTGCAGAAACTGGACGACTATGAATCCCGGGAAACCTACACTCCGGAATTCGTTGACCCCCGCAGGGCCATCCATGTCAACCGCCATGTGGGACAGAGCCCCTACAACGGCATGATGTTCGAGCGGGAGGCAAGGATTCTGGAAATGCTCATCGCGGAGGGGTATCTGTCCTGACAAGCGTCACAGCTTCATTCCGTAGACATAATCGTCCATGAAAAATCCGCTGCCGATGTCGTTTTTCTCCTCCCTGAGCCGGATGAATCCCAGCTTCTCATAAACGGCCACGGCGCTGTTGGACCGGTTGACGTTGAGCTCTATGGAGGTCAGGTTTTCCTCCCGGGCCCTGAGGATCAGGAACTCCAGCATCTTTCGGGACAGTCCCCTGCCCCGCGCCTCCCGGTACAGGTAGAACTTGCTGAGCACCATGACCCGCCCCCGGGGATAGAAGGCCAGAAACCCGATATTTCGTTCCCCCTCTTTCACAAAGAAGTACCGGTAACTGCGCCGGAGCTGTTCCCGGATGGCCTCCGCTGTCTGAAACAGGCCGATCATGTAGTCATTCTGAGCCTTTCCCACAAGGGGATCAAAGTGTTCCCGGATGATCTCCGTAGCCATGCGGGACATTTCCGCCACTGCCCGGGGATCCTCCGGGGACAGCGGAACCATTTCCATCAGCCCATCCCCCTCATCCGTTCCGCCCCGGAATGGGTTTTCCGTTTCTGGCAGATCACGCTTTTTCGCCTTCCGCCTTTCGGCAGGTACCTTCCGTGATGCCGCTTTCGTTGAAGGCGTCCACCCGTACCCAGACAGGGCGGCCGGCGATCAGGGCCCCGATCCGGTGCTCTCCGGGTGTGAAGACCAGATCGCTGTGATACAGTCTGTCCGCCCCGTCTCCGAAGAGGATATTGTATCCCAGGGCATCCCCCTGACCCTCAATGCGCACCGTCATGTCCATGGGGCCCGTCCGCAGCGCGGAGAAAACCGGTGCAGCGGGCTTTTTCCCGTCGCCCTTTCCGAAGACCCGCAGCCCGGATACGCAGGGCTTCTGCCCATAGGGCACCTCCATCCCGGAAAGGCGCAGGTGCCGCAGCGGCATGCCCTCCTGACGCACCACCAGGTCATGGGAGAGGTCCGTCATGGCTCCGGTCTTGTCCTCCACCACAGTCCATGTCTTCCCGTCCCGGGATCCCTCCAGCTTCCACCGGGTATGCAGCTCCCGGTCCTCAATGACCCGGGTCTGACCGGGAGCGAAGGGACGCGGACAGGGAATGTCCTCCGGTTCGTCCGCGAAACAGATCTGCACGGCAAAAACATCCATGACCGAGCCCAGATCCATCTCCAGCCATTCTTCCTTTCCCGGGGAGGCTGCCTGCCACCATGTCTGCGCGTTCTCCTCCGCCGCCTTTCCCGCTTCATGACCGGGGGTGCAGGAGGAGGCCGTCATGCGCCTGCCCACACTCAGAAGCATCCACGGCGGCTCTCTCCATGGATCCCCCTCCGTGGTCATGGGCCAGTCCCCGTAGCGCTGATTGCAGAAGAGTTCGCCCTGCGCGTCAAAGCCCGCCGGCCAGATGCCCACCCGGCGTTCAAACATGTGATTGACCGAGATGCGCATGCTGGCTGTGTGCCAGTACCTGCCCTCCGCGTCCCGCAGGGTGGAGCCGTGGCCCGCCCCGGGCATGAAGCCCCCGGGCTGAAAGGAAAAGGGATTGTTCTGCGCCAGACGGAAGGGACCCAGGGGGGAGGTGCCCACATAGACACCGTCTCCATAGACATTGTACTCCGTCCCCGGCGCGGCGTACTGCAGGTAATAGCGGTCCCCGTGCCGGGTCATCCACGGGCCCTCAATATAGGGCCTGCGGCTGAACATGCCCCGGATCCCCGCCAGGGTTTCGGGGGGAAGCGTCTCCTCCCGGATGTCCTTTTCCCGGATCCACGCCCGGCACTTCGCCTCCACTTCCTCCTCCGGAGCGGGACTTACCGAGTTGTCATGCCCCACCCGTTCATACCCGATCCATTCCGGATGTCCCTCAATCAGGACGCGCTTTTCCCCCAGGGGCCGCAGCGTCTCCGGGTCCAGCTCCACGCCCCAGATGGGCGTGACATTGGAGCATCCCCAGTAGAAATAGACCCGGCCGTCCTCGTCCAGGAAGAGGTCGGGATCCCAGAAGGGAAAGGTCCCTTCGATCTTCTCATAGGGTCCCTTCAGGACGTCCCGGGTGCGGTAGAAATGGCAGATTTCGTCCCTGCGGGAAGCGCAGAGGTAAACCCAGTCCCCCATGACCCGCGCGTCCGGGGCATAGTCATACAGAGGGAGTTCATCCGGCAGACGGTGATTCTCCCAGTGGGCCAGATCGTCCGACACCCATACACCCAGGGTCATGGAGGCGAAGAGATAGTACCTTCCCATAAAAAGGATCAGGGAAGGATCCGCCGCCTCCCGGCAGATCTGCATCCGCCCTTCCCTGCCGCGGTGGAACTGATAGCGGTAATTCACATTCACGGGATTGCAGTAGATCATGCATGCACCTCCTTGCATTCTGGTCAAAAAAGGCCCGGGAGTGCCGGGCCGTCAGATACCCACTCGTTTCAGGAAGCTCTTCACACCGGGGACCAGGGGAACTCCGTCCTCAATGCCCGTGTCGCCCATGGCAATCAGCTTGTTGGTTCCGTGATAATCGCTTCCCGCCGTCACATACAGACGATACATGCCCGCGTAGAAGAGCATTTCATTGATCAGCTTCAGGGAAAAACCGGAATAGAAAGCCTCCACGCCCTGCAGTCCGAAGTCCATCAGGCGCCTGAGGCGCCTGACCATCTCATCCCCCACGATGAGCTGGTCGCCGCTGCCGAAGAAGGGATGGGCCAGCACGGGAACGCCGCCGGCGGCAAGGATCCCGGCAATGGCATCCCCGGGGCTCAGATACTTGTCCGTGATACGAAGCCTGTCAATATATTCCCGGATGGCTTCGGTCCGGGAGCGGGCATACCCGTGCTTCACCATCAGGTTGCCGATATGGGGCTTGCCCGGATTCTCCATGGAGAAGAGCTCCGAAAGCTCCTCGTCGGTAAACACAAAGTTGAACTTCTCTCTGAGGAAGTCCAGCCTGGCCCTGACCTTGTCCATCCGGTTGCTGTGGCTCTTTTCCACAAGCCCCAGAATGATTTCCGACTCCGGATCATAGGCGTAACCCAGGATGTGGTACTGTCCGAACTCATCCCTGCAGGAGAACTCGACGCCGCAGATGAAAGCGGGATCTCCCGCCTTCAGGAGACGCTGCACTGTCCGACAGCCCTTCACCGCGTCATGGTCGGTCACGGAAAAAACGGACAGTGCCGCTTCCCTGGCCAGACGGATCATGTCCTCCGGCGGATTGGTGCCGTCGGACACGGTGGTGTGCATGTGCAAGTCAATGATTTTATTCATACGCTGTCCTGTGTGATTTTTCATTCTTCTTTTCTGACGTGCCGGCACGGAGGGCAGGAACAGCCTGTCCCGTGATCCCCTGCGGATGAACCCGGACTCCGCACATCTCTTCGGAATCATCCGCCTGAAAACCGTTCCCGCCGGGCTGTCCGAAGGTCATTTCCGGATATGCTGGCACAGATCAAAGGCAAAGCCGGAGGGAGAGGTCAGCATGGCGGAGCGGTTGGTTTCCGTATCCAGGCTGCTGCTCCCTCTGGAGTTCACGAAACCGCGTTCCTTCAGGAAGTCCTGAGCCTGATCGAAATCATCCACGTTCATGCGGATCAGCGTCATGTCCCGCGGGACCGGCGCATCCGACACATCCACGTGAAATCCGTCGGCGTTCTTCATCCGGACAGTGGTTACGTCCGATTTTCCGGTATTCAGCTGGATGGAATGCTCCTTTTCAAAGCCCAGTTCCTCAAAGAGACGGATCACACGCTCCGCATCGCTTGTGACAATCAGGGGATTGAATGAGGTGATTTTCATAATGTTTCCTTCCTTTCCTTCTGAGTGGGTCAGCAGACCAGTGTGTCATACCTGTCCGTCAGAACCGTGAGTCGCTCCAGGCAGTTCCGGATCCGTTCATGGTCCGTTTCCGTCAGGGCACTCATGCCCTTTCTGTGAATCCTGTTGAGCTTGCGGATCAGGCAGAGAATGGCCGCCTTGTCCGTCACTTCCCTGAGGAAGGTGTCAAAGAATCTCTGAGCCGTGGCATAGGAAAAGCCCATGAAGTTCTCCACCACGGCGGGATCATCCTCTCCCAGGATCACATAGCTGTTATACAGATCAGCAATCTCGGTGATGGGATGTCCCTGGGAAACCCTGTCCATGTCAATGAGGAGCGGCTCACCGTTCTGAAGGAACACATTGCCCGTGTGGAAATCCCCGTGGACCAGGGTGTGGGTCTGGGGAAGACCATTCACCAGCTTCAGGCACTTTGCGGCCAGAGCCGCGTCATCCAGGGCGATGCCGTCCCGGATCCGGTCCCGTAGCCGGTCCGCCACATCCGGGAACTCGTCGTCCTCATCCACGCTGATCTCATGGATCATCTTTGCCAGATCCGCCATGATCTTCGCGTAATTGTCCACCTGGCCGGGGGACTTGGAAATCAGGCTGGAGATGGTGTTGGCGTCCACCAGCTCATACATGGATCCGTAGCAGTCCCCCACGGACACGATGCCGAAGGAAATGGCGGTGGGCATTCCCAGGACAAAGGCCCTGCGTGCGAAGGAGATCTCCCGCTCCACGTCCCGGTAGGTGTTGTTCTGGTTGTAGACCTTGATGACCAGCTCATCGTTGTACCGGTACACCTCACCCTTGGCGCCCCGGCCGATCAGCCTGCACCCATCCACGGAAACCTCCCTGTACTTCCTGTACCGGGCCTTTTCCGAATCGAAAGTGCCGGGCCAGATGGAATTGATGTGCCGGATCAGTTCCTTGAAGGCCCCGGTCTTGTTCAGCACAAGTTCCACGTTCTCCGCCACACTCCGATAGTACCAGCACTGCTTGTCGGAGTCCACCTGATGCAGGTCCTGCCACATGGCCTCCCCGCGCTCCGAGTAGACTCCCGCCAGGGAACGGATGTTGGCAAGCTGGTCCGCAAGCCAGAGCATCTGAACGCCGATGTCCGTGCTGTTCTCCAGAATGCGCAGGGATTCCTTTTTCCGCACCATCCACGTGTCGGCGGGAGGAATCCCGGGATAGGCGTTCTCGGAGGACTGGGAAACCAGAAAGGCAACCCGCTTTCCGAAACGCTTCTCAATCTCCTCCGCCGAGCCGTCCGTGTTCTCCAGGATGTCGTGGAGAATGGCCGCGGAGATCAGTTCCTGATCATCCGTCATGGAAGCCATGATCTGGGCCACTTCCATGGGATGCAGAATAAAGGGGCTGGTCCCGAATTTCCGTGTCTGCCCCTGGTGCATGATCGTCGCGTAGATAATGGCTTCTTCCAGTAAATTCATCATTGCTCAGTATCACATCTTTTCATGCCGTTTCTCCGGAATCCGAAGCTTCCGTGAAGGGTTCCGCCCGTCTGGAACAGGGGTATCTTATCACAAGGTCGGCCTGATCTCAACGCAGGCGCGAAACCTCCCTGCTTCTTCAGGCTCCTTGATGGAAAAGGCAGTCTTCCCGGCAGCCTTTTTTCGTGTCCTCAGAAGGGCCGGGTGTCCGGGTCACTGGCATATCCCACGCAGCCCTTCAGGCCGGCGATCCGCTTCACGTCCTCATCCGTCAGGGTGAAGTCGAACACCTGCAGGTTCTCCCGGATCCGCTGGGGTGTGACGGACTTGGGCAGGGGCAGGAATCCCATCTGCAGGCTCCAGCGGATACAGATCTGTGCGATGCTCCGGCCGTACTTCCCGGACAGCGCCTTCATCTCCGGCACCTCAAAGATGCGCCCGGTTCCAAGGGGGCTGTATGCCTCCGTAAGCATACCGTACTTCCGGCAGAAGGCGACCACGTCGTCCTGGGGATCCCCGGGGCACAGACGGATCTGGTTCACCTGGGGAACGATTCTGGCTGTCTTCAGAAGCGCCTCCAGATGCCGGGGGAAGAAATTGCTCACGCCGATCGCCCGGATCTTTCCGGCCTCCACCAGTTCCTCCATGGCCCTCCAGCTCTCGGCGTTGGCTTCCTGCCAGTGATCCCGGAAAGCGATGGGATTGGGCCAGTGGATCAGGAAAAGATCCAGGTAATCCAGGCCCAGCCGGTTCATGGACTCCTCAAAGGAGCGCATGGTCAGGTCGTAGGAGTGATTCTCATTCCACAGCTTGGTGGTGATGAACAGGTCTTTCCGGGGAATCCCGCTCAGGCGGATGGCTTTCCCGACGCTTTCCTCGTTTCCGTAGGCCTGGGCCGTATCAATATGCGTGTATCCCGCCTCAAGGGCGCACGTCTCCCCCTCCGGGGTCTGCCATGTCCCGAAACCCAGGCACGGAATTTTAACGCCTCCTGCAAGGGTGAATGAATCTCTGGGCGAATTCATTTCCTTCCTCCCTTTCGTCTGTCAGGTTCTTTTGAACAGACTCATCATATACTTCCCCGGGGACATTTCCAAGTCGTGAAGAGAAAAAAACATTCTTCGCACACTTTGCGGCCCCCTGCTCCTCCGGCCGGGCATCCCTTTCCCGGGTCACCGGCCGGTTTCAGATTCCGTCCCCGTCAGTCCCGCCCTTCCGTATCGGAACAGTGGCGCTCTTTCATTGATGAGCAGGTGAAAATGTGATACGATACCCGCATATTGAGCCTTCCTTCACGACTGTATCCCGGGGGATCCCCCTTGAGATTCGGAAAGCGGGAAAAGAGGCGGCGCGAAAAAACGGAAAAGGTCCGTTCCCCCGCTTCAGGGCCCGTCCCGGAAAGGGACCTGAGGGAAACCCCACCGCCCTGCCATGGACTTATCAAGGAGGTATGCTGTATGAAAAGACGTATTTCCCTGCTCCTCGCCCTTATGCTGACCATGAGCCTGACCCTCTCCTGTGCCGGGGAAGGACTCGGGGAACCGGATGCGGTTACATACGTGGTCAGGGTGGGCACCCTGACCATGCTGAACATGTCCGGGGAGGAAGCCGCCGGACTCTTTGCCGCCCGTCGTCTCATCAACGGGCAGCTTGCCCGGGAAGGACTTCAACATACGGCTTTTGACGGCGGAGACGTTGACAGGAACCCGATCCTTGACGAAAAGATCCGAATCGTTTACGAGACTGTCTGTTACGATTCCCTGGATGCGATGCTGATGGCCCTGAACGCCGGCGAAATTGATATCATGAGCATTTATTCAACCACCGCCGCCTATCTGTGCGCAAACAACAGCCAGCTCATGTGTTCTGTGGTCTATCAGGACGTGGAGGAAACAGAAAGCGCCTTTGCCCGCTTCGTCCTCAGCAGCGCTCTGGCCAATGATTTCGCCTTCATGCTGATGGAGAAAAACGAAGCGCTGCGTGACGAGCTGAACGGAGCCATCTCGCAGATCAGATCGGACGGCACGCTGGATCAGCTCGTGACCGACCACATTGATGCCGCCATCGCCGGCATGGACATTGCCCCCGTGGAAATGCCGGCAAGTGGCGGACCGGACAAAATCAGGGTGGCCGTCACCGGTTCCCTGCCGCCCATGGACTACATTTCTCCGGACGGCTCTCCCGCAGGCTTCAACACGGCCCTGCTCTCCGAGATCAGCAGGCGCATCGGCAGGGACATTGAACTGGTTCAGGTGGACAGTCTGGGCCGTGCTGCAGCCCTGGCCAGCGGAACCGTGGATGCTGTGTTCTGGACAAGAACCAGTGCCCTGTCCAACCAGCTTGATGCCATGACGCAGGAGGAGAAGGACGCCTTCATCTCTGCTCCCCGCAGCCAGTTCACGGATGAGGAGAAGGAAGTGGTTGATCAGATCAGCCGGATCATTGATTTTTTCGGGTATGGCCTGAAGGATATGCCCGAGGGCACGATCATCACGGACGCGTACTTTTCCGATTATTTTGCCCCCGTCGTGCACAGGGACTCCTTTGCGCCTTCTGTCGCTGCCCCCTGAAAGGCGTGGGCATGGAACACCGGATCATTTCCCCGGTCATTTACGCGGGGATGCATATCCGCATGACTGAATACTGACGGGGAGGGCGGAGGACCCTTCCCGCCCTTTCACGTATCTGCCCCTGTACCGGAACAGAAATTGACATCACGAAAAAGAAAGGTATGGAGTCCATGAGAAACAGGACAGGAAAACTTGGAATCCTTCTGGCGACATTTCTGTGTTTTACGACCTTGTGCCACGCTGATGAAACGGATGCCGTCCCGGGGCGTCTTGCTGAAATCCTGGAGCTGGGTGTTCTGCGGGTGGGAACAACCGGCGACTACAGACCCATGTCCTTCCTGGACCCGGAAACGGGCACATACTGGGGCTTTGACACGGATCTGGCGGAGGACCTGGCCCGCGCGCTGAAGTCGGAGATCGAATATGTGCCCACCTCCTGGCCTTCCCTCATGGAGGACACCCTTGCGGGCAGATTCGATCTGGCCATCTGCGGCATCACCGTCACCGACGCGCGCAGAGAGCAGGCGCTCATGTCCGAAGGATATCTCGCAAACGGAAAGACCATCCTGTGCCGCCGGGAGGACGCGATGACCTATGTCAGCCTGGAGGCGGTCAATCGTCCGGAGGTGCGCGTCATGGTGAACCCCGGCGGACTGAACGAACAGTTCGCCCGGCAGAACCTGCCCCTGGCCTCGCTGATCATTCATGAGGCCAATGAGGAAATCCCCGGCCTCATCGCTCTGGGCGAGGCGGATGTCATGATCACGGAGATTATGGAGGCAGGGTACTATTGCGCTGCGGACAGCCGCCTCGCGGCGCCGCTGATGGATGCCCCCTTCACCCACGGGCAGCTGGGCGTGCTGATGCCAAAGGGTTCGGAGGATCTGCTGGCCTTCGTGAACGCCTTCCTGGACGCAGAGCGGGAAACCGGAAGACTGGACGAGCTGGCTGAAGCCTGGTTTTCCGTACTTCCCGCTCAGACGGCATCTGATGCGTATTGAGAGAACAGACCGGATTCCCCTCAGGTGCGGGAAATCCGGTTTCTGCCTTTTTTTTCCTGCTCCCCGCGGCGCTCCTTGCTCATCCCCGGACATTCCCGTCCGGGGGAAGTTTTTTTCTTGTCAAAGATGCAAGTATCGTATAAACTATCACATATGCGTGCAAGGAAAGAAGATGCCTTTGATGACATGCGTTTCAAGAATCCCCCCCATCCTGAGGCGGCTGTCGGTTCTGCTGCTCCTCGCGGTTCTGACCCTCAGCCTCACGGGCTGCTCCTCCCTCAGCCGGACCGTAAGCGACCTGGACGGAAAGCGCGTGGGCGTACTCCTCGCCTATGAGACGGACTATGTCCTCTTCCCCCGGAATCGGGCGGAGCTGGTGTGGTATGACACTCTGGCCGATATGATCCTGGCGCTGAAGTTCAACAATCAGGTCACCTGTGCAGCAGTTTGCAGCTGACAAAGACGGTGTTCCATGATCCTTCAGACTTATGTCGTAATATTTCCCGATCGCTTTTCATTCCTTCGGATCCTCTCGGGCACAGAGGCGGAAAGGAAACCTGCCATCGGAAGGGTTGTCCAGCATGATTACTTTTCCGGTCCTTCGGATATCCCCGGCAAAGGTCAGCAAAGGAACCTGCCGCCGAAAGGACTGTCCTACATGATTACTCTTCCCGGGGAACTTTTAGAATATCCATCGCCTGCCTGGCAGTCAGTTTCAGTCCATCCATCAGATTTCTGATGTTTTCAAGCAGTGTTTCTTCCCGTCCTTCTTCTCGGCCTTCTTCCCGTCCTTCTTCTCGGCCTTCTTCCCGGCCTTCTTCCTTAAACATTGCCATCGTTTCGGTTTCATTGTATTCTGTTAACAGCATCTTTTTCACCCCCCACCCGGTTGGCCTGCAAAAACGGCCTGATCATATAATCGTCAGGCATTTCATCCAGTGCTTTGTCAATTGCCATCTCAATTTCCATGTCACCTCGGTTTTTACAGATTTCTTCCACAGTTCAGGTGTATTCCTCCAGTGGTTTGCATCTGTTTACCATTGCCTGACTATTTCCGGGATTGATGTTGATCATCCATACCCGTACCTGAATATCTGATTCAACCCGTTTTTCTGCCGGGAATGCATCGGACAGATTGAAAATCATCTCTTCCGGCCTGTCCATCTTCCCGTTGCAGAACGTCGCCAGTTTGGGAACGGGCAGCGGAATCAGCCTGGAACCGTACTTGTTCCTTTTCTGCAATGTCACCAGCGTCTCATAGATGTTGCTGGTATATACTGCATCATGCGCAGAGGTGTGTGTGGGTTAAAGACAATGGATACCCGTACAGATCAGGCTCATCCATGATCATTAGCACCGCATCATCCTGCATGCCATGTACATCATAGATGATCGGATCGACCAATCAAAAGGAGGCAGAGGATGGTTCCCTGTTTCCTTCATTCATCTGTACTGATTGGGACAGGAATATACAGAAAAGCCATGAAAGCAGGCCACCTGTGCATCAAGTCGCAGCTGACAAAGGTGATGTTCCCCGATCCTTCAGACTCACGTCGAAGTATTCCCCGATCGTTTTCCAGTCCTTCGGGTATCCCCGGCAAAGGTCAGCAAAGAAACCTGCCGCTGAAAGAACTGTCCCTGCATGATTACAATTTATCGGTAAGCCTCTGCTGCTCTTCCCGGGGACTCTTCCCGGGGAACTTTTAGAATATCCATCGCCTGCCTGGCAGTCAGTTTCAGTCCATCCATCAGATTTCTGATGTTTTCAAGCAGTGTTTCTTCCCGGCCTTCTTCCCGGCCTTCTTTCCAGCCTTCTTCCCGGCCTTCTTCCTTAAACATCGCCATCGTTTCGGTTTCATTGTATTCCGTTAACAGCATCTTTTTCACCCCCACCCGGTTGGCCTGCAGAAACGACCTGATCATAGGATCGTCAGGTATCTCATCCGGTGCTTTGTCAATCGCCGTCTCAATTGGAATCAGTTTGGAACCGTACTTGTTTCACCAGCATCTCATAGACGTTGCTGGTATACTGCATCAGCCACAGGGGCATGTTTAGGTTGAAGGACAATGGATGCCCGCACAGATCAGTCTCATCCATGATCAGCAGCACCGCATCATCCTGCATACCCATGTCAAGGTGTCAAAGATGATCGATCAATCAGCAGGAGACGGTTCCCTGTCTCCTGCATTCATCTGTGCTGATTGAGGGACAGGAAAAATCGGAGAATCTGGTCACCTGTGCCGCTACCCGCAGCTGACAAAGGCGATGTTCCCTGATCCTCCAGACATATGTCTAAATATTCCCCGATCGCTTTTCATTCTCTCGGATCCTCCCGGGTAACAGTACGGAAAAGGAAACCCGCCGCCGGAAGGGTTGTCCCTGCACGATTATAATTGTCCGGCAAGTTTCTGCTGTTCTTCCTGTGAAACCTTCAGAAGATCCATCGCCTGCCTGGCAGTCAGTTTCAGTCCATCCATCAGATTTCTGATGTTTTCAAGCAGTGTTTCTTCCCGGCCTTCTTCCCGGCCTTCTTCCCGGCCTTCTTCCTTAAACATTGCCATCGTTTCGGTTTCATTGTATTCTGTTAACAGCATCTTTTTCACCCCCACCCGGTTGGCCTGCAAAAACGGCCTGATCATATAATCGTCAGGCATTTCATCCAGTGCTTTGTCAATTGCCATCTCAATTTCCATGCTACCTCGGTTTTTACGGATTTCTTCCACAGTCCAGGTGTATTCCTCCAGCGGTTTGCATCTGTTTACCATTGCCTGATTATTTCCGGGATTGATGTTGATCATCCGCACCCGTACCTGAATATCTGATTCATCCCGTTTTTCTGCCGGGAATGCATCAGACAGATTGAGAATCATCTTTTCCGGCTTGTCCGTCTTCCCATTGTAAAACGTCACCAGTTTGGGAACGGGCAGCGGAATCAGCCTGGAACCGTACTTGTTCCTTTTCTGCAATGTCACCAGTGTTTCATAGATGTTGCTGGTATACTGCATCAGCCGCAGCGGCATGTTTGGGTTAAAGGACGACTGATGCTCGTAGAGATCAAGCTCATCCATGATCAGCAGAGCCACATCATCCTGCATGCCCATGTACAGCACCTGCGTCAAAGTGGTAATCGTGATCAGATCCGGATCCGTGTAGGAGGTCCCGTTGACCGCGTTATACAGGCTCAGCGTCCAGTCCTTATGATCCCCGGATCCGAAAATGAAACAAAACAATCTGTCACGATACTCTTCGGTCACGACCGCCAATCTGATCAACTCCCGTCATTCGCTGACCTGTATGATTCTATTCGATATGCACCGCTCAATTCCTTCTCCCGAAATGTCACTGGCAACTCAGTCGCCCGTTCAATGAAAAAGCCGGAAGCCATGGGAAACCGGAAGCGGATCCCGCAGACGTGGAAAGCATCAGAGAGAGAAAAAAGAAAGCTTATGATCACAGAAGTATTCCCCGGCCGGAGAATTCAAAGGGGCTGTGAAAATCCACAGTCCCTTTGACATACCGCGTTTTCAGGATATGGAAACAGGCGTGAAGGCCGTTATTCTTTCATCTGCAGCCTCATGGCGTGTATCCTGCCTCCTCCGCCTTCCTGTACCATTCTGCGGCCGCGTCCGGATCCGCCTCTCCCAGTCTGCCTAGTTCGATCATTCTGCCGTAGGCGTGCATGGCCTGGGGGTTGTTTTCCTCAATTCCCTTTGTATACCACTCCGCCGCCTGCTCATAGTCCGCATCACCGAATCGTCCGTCCTCATACATTTTCCCCAGGGCATACATGGCGTAGCCGCTGCCCTTTTCAATGGCTTCCCTGTACCATTCTGCCGCCTTTGCATAGTCCGGTGTGTCCCCGTCGGCGGTCATGAATCCGAGCCATTCCATGGCGTTGACATCCCCTGCGGCGGCGGCTTTCTCATACCATTCCTCCGCCTTTGCCCGGTCCGCTTCAACGCCATCCCCCATCCGGAAGACATTTCCCAGCACCCTCATGGCACTGGCAATCCCATGCTCCGCGGCCTTTTCAAGCCATTTCAGCGCTTCCTCCATGTCACGGTCGGTTCCCTCACCGTCTTTGTACATGGTCCCGATCCGCTGCAGGGATTCATGACTTCCCTCCGCCGCCGCGGCGAGATACGCCTTCAGCGCTCCGGCATAATCCTTCGCCTCATAGAGATCATTCCCCTGCTGATCCATGGCGGGCAGATTGTCCTTCCATTCGCCTTCGTACGAATCTCCGTCGGAATAGGTCATTTTCCCGAAACCGTTCCTTTTGTCGTCACGGAAAGTTCCTTCATACACCCTGCCATCGGCATAGGTCATTTTCCCGAAACCGTTCCTTTTGCCGTTCCGCCATTCGCCTTCACAGACATCTCCGCTGATCCATGTGTATTTTCCGTGGCCATGGATCACGTTATCTTTCCATACGCCCTCAAAGAGATCACCTTTTTTCCACCGGTATATCCCCTGACCCTCCTTTTTTCCCTCCTTCCAGCTGCCTTCGTACACGTTGCCGTCGGCATAGGTCATTTTCCCCTGGCCGCCCCGCCTGTCTCCGTTCCATTCTCCTTCATAGACGCTCCCGTCGGTCCAGATGAGCTTCCCCCGTCCGCTCCTCTGTTCGTATTTCCAGTCGCCCCGGTAGACTTTCAACCCGACACTGTTCGTTTCCGAATAGACACAGACGCCCTTACCCTCACGGACACCGTTCAGCAGGTCTCCGAAGTACACATCCCCGTTCGCCTCCGTCACAGCCTCATATCTGGCTTTTCCGCACATCCCGCAGAAGTTCTTCGTGTTGATGAACTCGCAGTCAAGACACATCCAGTTTCCTTTGCGGTTTCCGCATTCCTCGCAGTATACGTTGTGATTCCGCTCACCGCACACAAGGCAGACCCAGGGCTCCTCCGCGATGGAGAGCGCGGCGGGAAGCAGCAGCGCCAGACAGAGCGCCAGAACCATGATCTTTTTCATTGCCGTAACTCCTTTCTTTTTCCGGGTTCTCCGTGAATCTTCCGGATCCTTTCCTCAGATCGCCGCCTGACGGCCTTCCTGCAGGATGTCCCGCACTTCCATCAGGGCAAGACCCAGAAGGTTTTCCCCTTTCCAGAGATTGGGATTTGCGATGTCCGGATCCTCCGCGTGCATCCGGACGCCCCAGATGCCGTCATAAGGACTGCCCTCCGCCAGGACGCTGTCCCCGGTGCCTGACAGAAAGTCCAGAAGGTCCGGATTCTGGGAAAACTTTGCCAGATTCCCTGTCAGCACGATCCCGTACTTTTCCCGGTCCCATACCTCAGGGTCAAAGGGCCGCACGCCCCGTCCCAGCGCCTTGCAGTCCCTGGGATTCTCCGCAGCCATGATCTTCTCCCAGCTCTCCCTGTCTCCCATCCGCTCGGCCTTGCGGGCCATCATGTACTGCTCCGCCGTGTGATATTCAACGTTTTCCACCACAAAGCGGCAGTCGTACCACTGGCTGAGACAGGCCTTTGTCATCTTCTTTCCTGCCTCCCGCGTGTGCCCCCAGAAGGCGATCACACGCAGTGCCTCACCTGCGTTATACCTGTCCCGTATGGACTGAACCGTATACTTCACCGTCTCCCTCCTTCCGCCTTTTCCCGTGCACGCATCCCTTTCACACAGATCCTCATGTCTCCCTGCGGATCTCCATCAGGACTTTCCCCAGCCGGTTTCCCCCCGTCCAGGTGACGGTGTTGAACCCCCATTCCCTGTCCTTCATCCGCCCGTCCATGAGCACGCGGTTTCCCGTGTCCCTGAGCTTCCGCACAAGCTCCGGATGCTGAAGGAATTTCCTTCGCACCACATTCTCCATGACAGCCTTTTCCGCTTCATCCCTTCTGCCGGAAAGCATGTTTCCGTATTTCTGCTTCGCCTTCCCCGGGGCCATCACGGAGATCCTTCTGCGCGCCTCCGCCTCCTCAAAGCCCAGGGCGATCCAGGCGGAAGTGACGCAGGGGAAGGACAGGCCGTCCCATGTGACGGCACAGGGATAGTCATTGGAAAGAAAGGCGTATTCGCCCCGAAAGTCCGGAATCTCCTCCGGAAAATCCTCCCGTTTCAGTTCCCTCATGAGGGCAAGCACCCCGGGATGCAGGCAGTCCGCCACCGCCTCCGGGTCAAAGAGATGCGCCCGGACACGGGTGGAGCTGACCGCTTCCAGCCCCCCGGGAAGCTCCGTGAAAAGGATGGAGGAGACATGGGCGCTCAGCCGGGGATGGTCCATCAGCGTTTCCCGGATTCCCTCCCCGCCCCGGGACACGAGGATCATCCCGTACCCGGGAAAAAAACCCCATTTTTCAAAGGTCTCCAGAATCCCCAGCTTGTCCGCCCCGGCTGCGTAAAATATCCTTGCACCGGGAAACCGGTTCTGAACCCGCTCCATGGTCCCCCGGGTGTCGGCAAAAACCGAGCCCATCTCCCCGGTGTCCAGGCCGATCCGCGGATCCGACGCTGCCATTTCCTTCAGCATCCGCAGGCGTGTTTCGTCCGGAAGGCAGAGATGACCGGCCCCTGCCTTCATCATCTTCCGCTTCAGATAGGGAAAGCTGACGGGGACAAAGAATCCCCGCTCCGCCTCCGCAAGGTCCATGGAGCGCTGCAGCATTTTCAGATGTGCCAGGGTCGGGGGATTGAAGGATCCCCCCATCACCACAACGCTTTGATTCATCCCTTCCCCTCCTTTCCTTCCCGGATCCGTAAAACCCGTCACATCCCCGTGGATCACGGAGGGAGGCGGAAAGGGAAATCTCCGCCATCCGGATTTCCACGCAGTCGCTGTCCCGCACCGTCAGGCAATGAAAGAAGGGCATGCGGGCGTAGGCTCGGCGCACAGTCCCCTTCCCCGTGGAAAAGCGGCTTCTGCTGAAGGCCCTTCATCCGGGAAAACGCGGTTCCTTCCGGAAAGAGCCGGGAACAAAGCGCCCTCATGGTCTCCATCCATTCCATCCGCCGCATCCATCCCGCCTGCTCCTGTCCTTTTTCACCCCAGGCAGTACTTCCGCTTCCAGGCTCCGGTCCTTTCCTCCCCCTCTCCGGGACAGCCCAGGCACAGGTCCTCTGCCATTTCCAGCAGCACGTCCTTTCTCTCCAGGTTCTCCTTCCAGATCTCCTCCATGGCTTCATACCCCACGCAAGCCCCCAGGATCTGCCCGGTGACGGCCCCCGTGGAATCGCTGTCCCCGCTGTGGTTCACCGAGGCCCGGATGCCCGCACTGAAATCCTCCGGATATCGCAGGGCACAGTACAGAGCGATGGCAAGGGTTTCCTCCCCGGTCCAGCCCTCTCCCAGCTCCCGGATCTGCTCCGCGTCACTGCCGCTTTTTTCACTGAGCGTCTCCGCCCTGAGGATCAGCGAGTCCATCCTGTCGGTTTCCCGCACAAGCGCCGGGGCGTCGAAAATCTCCCGGAAGACTCTCCGGGCGTCCTCCACCGCCTCCCGCAGTGTCCCGTTCCCAAAGACGCACAGGCTCAGGACATGGGTCAGAATGGCCGCGGGGATATAGCCCAGGGGATGCCCGTGGGTAATGGCCGCCAGTGCCGCCCCCTCCCTGTCAAGTTCCCGGAGGGACGCGTCATTCCCTGTCCCGGAGTGCAGGGCCAGGGGCGCCACCCGCATGACGCCGCCGCACCCCTTGCTGGAATTCAGGGGAAAGGCCATGGTGCCCATTCTTCCGGATTCCAGCGCTGCCAGGCACGTGTTCCCCGGTGCCCGGTTCCGGTGGAGCTCCGGGATCTCATACACCCAGCAGCGGTGCGGTTCCACAGGACCGTCCTCCTGGGTTCTCAGCCACTCCAGATAGGCCCGGTACACCGTTTCGTCAAGGGGCGACGGGATGCCCTTCAGGCGCCTGTCCGTCTCCGCCAGCAGGATTCCGTTGGCGGTAAACAGGCACATCTGCGTGTCATCCGAAATCACGGCCGTGCCGGTCCGGGGATCCGGCCGGTACGTCCGGATTCCCTCCGGCCCGTACGTCTTCCGGATGGACGCCCATGGAAGAAACTCCACGGGATAGCCCAGTGCGTCCCCTGCGGCGCTCCCCAGAAAGGATCCCCGCACCCTGTCCGTTTCTCTTTCCGTCATTCTTCCTTCTCCTTTCTTCTCGCCCGCAGAATGTCTGCGGCCCGGTCCCTCAGAGCGGTAAAACGCCTGTCCCGCGTTCCCCCCGTGGCGGCGAGGATGCTGCGGATGCCCGGAATTTCCTGCATGTTTTCATCCAGAAACCACCATTCCCACCAGGTTTCCGCCCCGAAACCGTCCTCGTCCGGGGGATCATAGGAATCCATGGCGCAGACCGTCACCAGGTCCTCCCCCATTTCCTGATGGATGTCATATTTCCGGTCCTTCTCAAAGAAGGTGTATCCCAGCTCCCGCATCCTTTGGCCGGGCATGTAAAGCTCATACATGCTGCTTCTGTCCCCCGTGTGCTCCGGCAGAGGGGATTCCAGACGCTTCCCGGGATTTTCCCTGAAAAAGCGGTGCATCCATTCCACGGCCTCTCCCTGTCCCCGCTGACAGGCCCGGTATCTCCAGTAATGGGCGGCGCGGCGGTAGAAGGGGGAGGCCCCTTCCTTTCGGGACAGGCGCGTGAACCAGTCCGCCATTTCTTCCATGGCGTCCCGGTCCCCTTCCGCGCATGCCCCCGTCAGGCGGCGGAACTCCGGGGCATGCATGTGATTCATGTTTGCCCCGTCCTCCGGATGGGCTTCCAGGAAGGGCAGGCCCTTCAGGTGAAAAACCCGGTCATTCTCCCACATGTCTCCCCAGTGAATGGACTGAAGATGCCCGCAGTCCTCGAAGACCGCGCCGGGATGGGGCAGGCCGGGGTTCGGAAAATCGGCCCTGACCAGACGGGAACAGTCCACAAAGGCATGGGGTCCGATCTCCCGCAGGGAGTCCGGAAAGGTGATTTCCTCAAGTCCGCATTCCACAAAAGCACCTTCCTCAATCTTCTCAAGGCCCGGAGGCAGAACCACATGCCGCAGCTTCCCCAGGCGGTAGAAGGCGTTTCGGGCAATGACCCTTACGGAATCCGGAACATGCCAGGAACTGCCCGCCACGGAGGCGGGGCAGAAAACCAGCACCGTTCCGGAGGCGTTCATCACGCATTCCTCAAGCTCTGTGCGCAGAAAGATCCGCTCCCCGAATTCCACTGCGCTGTCGGGAACGACCACCTTTCTCAGGCCGGTGCAGTCCATAAAGGCATTGGAGGCAATGGAGAGAATCCCCTCCTCCAGAACCACTTTCTTCAGCGCGGTGCACCCGGCAAAGGCGCACATGCCGATGTGCTTCACATGCCCGGGAACGGTCACGGAGGTGATCGCCCTGTTTCCCTGGAAGAGTCTGCCCGGAATCCGGTCCATATCCCGGTCCATGACGACCTCCCCCGTCATCTGCATCGCCTTCATGTAATCCAGCACATGCCCTCCTCCTCTCCCATCCTTTTTCTGCGGGAAATCCGCTCACGGGCATTGTACCATGCTTCCGCCGCATCCTTGCGCCCTGTCTCCCCCCGTCCCTTTCCTCAGTCCCCGCTCCCGGAGATCTCCCCGTCCCTGAAACGTTTCATCATCTCATTGGTGAGGCTCAGCGCATTGGGCTGCAGCTCAATCTCCTCCCGCCGGACCCACCGGGCGTCCTTCAGTTCCTTCGGGTCCATCCGGATGACG
This sequence comes from uncultured Eubacteriales bacterium, assembly GCA_902774025.1. Classification (GTDB taxonomy): domain Bacteria; phylum Bacillota; class Clostridia; order Christensenellales; family Aristaeellaceae; genus UBA2943. The sequence continues at coordinate 17,540 of CACYGY010000045.1, read as the reverse complement.
GACCCTTCCTCCGCCTCGCAGTAAAAACCCATCAGCAGATCCTGGGCCATCCCCCAGGGCTGGGATTTGTAATACCGGATCCTGCGGACGCGCACCCCCGTTTCCTCCATGACCTCCCGCTGCACCGTCTCCTCCAGGGTTTCCCCGATCTCCGTGAATCCGGCCACCAGGGCGTTATGGGCGTATCCGGTCCTGTAGCGGGTGATGAGGAGGCAGTCGCCCCGGATCACCCCCACAATGACCGCGGGATTGATCCTGGGATACACCACATTGCCGCAGGTGCACTGCAGGGCCCGCTCCGTGGGGTGAACCTCCGTCCGCTTTCCGCACCGGCCGCAGAAACGGTTGTCCGTATACCATCTCCAGAGGTGCCAGGCGGTGAAGGCGGCAAAGAGTTCCGTTCCCCCGCCCAGGTCCCGGAGCTGACGGATCGACAGGTATCCGAATCCCTCCAGGATGATCCCCGGGTTTTCCGGCAGGAGGAAATAGCCCGTCTCGTTGACGGAAAAGAGGTACACCGCGCCGTCGGTCCCCATCTCCCCGGGAGTGGCAAAGAGAATTCCTCCCTCCCCGGTCCTGACATACAGCCTGCCCTCCCCGTCAAAGACAAGGATGCGGTCCTGCGCACCGGGCGATCTGGGCGTGTACGCGTTATCCAGTCTGTCTGGACGGATATCCTGAATCATGGGCTCCCTGCTCCTTCCATTCTCGTGTTTTCCCCGCAGGGGCGGAATCCTGTTTCGTCCCCGTCCGGGCTCCGTGGGCTTTCCATCCGGATTCCAGGAAAACCCCCGGGATATCCTACTCCAGGATGCAGAATCTGTTAAGCGGTCCATGGATACAGGCCGGCCGTTTATTGATGCCGGGGCCTGCTCCGTCATGCGTTGTGTGCAGACGAGCCTTTTTTCCTCCCCCTGGGCTGTCCGCGGGGAGCGAACGCCCTGACCGCTGTCCTCTTCCCCGTCTCCATGCCCCTGTACCATTGGGGCTGTTCTTCCGGACGCTGCTCTTTCACCGGCCACAGCTGCGGAGTTCGTCCCCGGCATTGCGTTCGCATCGCTTTCCCGGGCCTTTTCGGGTTCCGCACGCACGCTTTTCCGGCCGGCCGCTTTTCCCCACCCGGTGGGAGAATGCGTGTTCCTTCTCTCCCGCACCTGCTCCGCCGGGACCCGAAGCTGTCCGGGAGGGCGTTCTCCCTGCTTTCCCGGATGTTCACCGTTTTTCCGGGTGCCATCATTCGCAGTTGCTCATGATTTACTTGTATGGTAAAATTCACTGAGAAACAGGAAACATCTGTCATTACCCGGCCACAGCACCTCTCCTTTTTTCATGAAGCAGGCGTCGGAAGACAGCTGGTTCCATCCGTTCCCTGCGGGATTCTCCCGCCGTGAGGGAAAAACAGAAACCGGAATAACTCCGGGCAGATTACCCGTTTCCCGCAGAAAACAAAAACGCAAAGGTGGCGTGGTTATGGATCGGTACAGATATCCGGATGAAGCGAGGGCCGCCCTGGAGGGGCTTCAGCAGCCCCTGGCGGTCTATCAGCTTCTGGAGGGGAGCGTCACAACCCTCCTTGTTTCAGATGGTTTCTGCCGTCTGTTCGGATACAGGGACCGGGACCAGGCCGTCTATGACATGGATCATGACATGTACAGGGACGTCCATCCGGATGACAGGGAAAGGATCATCAGCGCGGCCCTGCGCTTCTCAAGGGACGGCGGCGAGTATGACGCCATCTACAGGACAAGGGCCGGGGTGTCCGCCGATTATCAGGTGATTCACGCCCACGGCCGGCATGTCCTTACGGAAACCGGGGTGCGCCTTACCCATGTCTGGTATATGGATGAGGGGCACTATGTGGAGGGCAGTGAGTCCGCCGCCGCCGGAATGAACCGGGAACTGAACAGCGCCCTTCACGAGGAAAGCATCCTGAAGGCTGTCCATTACGACGCCCTCACGGGACTGCCGAACCTGTATCATTTTTTCAAGCTCTGCGAAACGCTGAGGATGAACCTCCTCAGCCAGGGCAGGCATGCCTGTCTGATCTACATCGACCTGAACGGCATGAAATACTTCAACCACCGCAACGGCTTTGCGGAGGGGGACAGGCTTCTCAGGGCGTTTGCCGATCTCATGGTCCGCTTCTTCGGCCTGGACAACTGCTGTCATGTCAGTTCGGACCGTTTTGCCGCCTCCATGGAGGAGTCAGAGATGGAGGATACCCTGAAGGCCTTCATCCGGGAGATTCCCTCCGTCAACGGCGGAAACAGCCTGCCGGCGCGCATCGGGGTCTACTCCACACACATTGAGGATGTGCCCCCCAGTTCCGCCTATGACAGGGCGAAGATCGCCTGTGATACCCTGCCCAAGTCGGAAGTGTCCGACTACAGGCTTTACAACACAGAGCTGCGGGACATCATCGCGCGGCGGCGGTATATCCAATCCAGCCTGGACAGGGCCATTTCGGAAAAATGGATTCAGGTCTACTATCAGCCCATTGTCCGGGCCGTGAACGAGAAAGTCTGCGACGTGGAATGCCTGGCCCGGTGGATTGATCCCGTGGAAGGCTTCATGTCCCCGGGGGATTTCATCCCCTGGCTGGAGGAGTCCGGCCAGATCTACCGGCTGGACCTGTATGTGCTGGAGGAGGCCCTGGAGAAGATCCGGACCTGTACGCTTCAGGGGAAGCGCGTGGTGCCCCATTCCATCAACCTGTCCAGATCCGATTTTGACGCCTGCGACATCGTGGAGGAAATCCGCAGGCGCGTGGACGACGCCGGCGTGGACCGGAAAATGATCACCATCGAGATCACCGAGAGCGTCATCGGCAGTGATTTCGATTTCATGAAGCGGCAGGTGGAGCGTTTCCGGGAGCTTGGTTTCCCGGTGTGGATGGACGATTTCGGAAGCGGTTATTCCTCCCTGGACGTGCTGCAGGGCATTCAGTTTGATCTCATCAAGTTTGACATGAGTTTCATGCGCAGGCTCAACGAGACCGAAAACGCACGGATCATCCTCACCGAGCTGATGAAGATGACCACCGCCCTGGGGCTTGACACCGTCTGCGAGGGCGTGGAAACCGAGGAGCAGGTGCGTTTCCTGCAGGAAATCGGCTGTTCCAAGCTGCAGGGATTCTACTTTTCCAGGCCCGTGCCCGCCGCGGAGCTGGAAAGCGGGCTTGAAAAGGGGCTGATCGTCGGCTTTGAGGATACGGATTCCTCGGAATACTACGAGACCATCGGCCGCATCAACCTCTACGACATGAACGTCATTACCCGCCGGGACACGGATGCCCTCCACAACCTGTTCAACGCCACGCCCCTGGGCATTGTGGAGGTCCGGGGAAACACCACGCGGTTTGTGCGGAGCAATCCCTCCTACCGGGAATTCATCCGCCGTTACTTCGGCATGGAAATGGCGGACATGACCCAGAATTTCGTGGCCTTTACGGCACCTTTCATGCACTCGATGGTGAAAAAGCTCACCGCGCCCGGGAGCCGCACCTTCTATGATGAGAAAATGCCGGACGGCTCCGTCGTCCATTCCTTTGCCCGCAGGATCGGCCAGAATCCGGTGACCGGAGAAATCGCCATTGCCATCGCCGTTCTCTCCATTTCAGATCCGGACGAGGGGGAGTCCTACGCGGACATCGCCCGGGCACTGGCCGCGGACTACTACAATATTTACGTGGTGGACCTGGACACGGACCGCTTTATTGAGTACACATCCCCGGTGGGTGAGGCTGAGATCGCCGTGGAACGCCATGGAACAAACTTCTTTGCCGCCTCCATTCAGGCCGCCCAGACCCGGATTTACGCGGAGGACCGGGAATTGTTCCTGACCTGGTTCACCAGGGAAAACATCCTCCGGGAACTGGACACCCAGGGTGTGTTCACCGCCACCTACCGCCTCGTGGATACGGGCACGCCCATGTATGTCAACATGAAAATCACCCGCATGCCGGACACCAACCGGATCATCCTGGGCGTCAGCATCATTGACGCGCAGATGCGGCAGCTGGAACAGCTGGAGGGCATGGAGAGGGAGAGGGAGGCCCTGGCCCGCGTCATGACCATCACAGAGGATTATTTCAGCCTGTATTCCGTGAACCTGAAGGATGATCATTACCTGGAGTATACCGCCTCCTCCGAATACGAATCTCTGGGTTTTGCCAAGGAGGGGACCGATTTCTTCCTTCAGGGCAGAATCGACGGCATGAGGACGGTCTGTCCGGAGGATCTCCCGCTTTATCTCAGGGAATTCACAAAGGAAAACATCCTGAAGCGCATTCATGCCGAGGGGAAATTCAACCTGATCTACCGTCTGATCATTCAGGGAGAGCCTGTGCGGGTATGTCTCATAATTGCTCCCTACCAGGGTGCGAAAGACAGCCGTCTGCTGGCCGGCGTCCGGAGATGGCGGGAGAGGGACGGATGACACGGATGCTTCTCCGGTGTCCGCCGGAATCTGCGCCCGCCCTTCATCCCCTGCGCAGATTTTCCGGGAAAACCGTCCGGGGATGCCGCAGCGGGTGATTTCCATCCGGCCCGGTACGTTCCCGGAAGGATTTCTGAACACAGTGTCCCGGTTTGTTCCGACAAAAAAGCAGCTTTTATTCCGGTGCCCTGACCGTCACCAGCCGGAATAAAAGCTTTTTTGATCCTGCATGATCTCGTTGACCGCATCCCGGTCTCTGCTTTTTTCCGCTTCCGTGGCCGGGCATCCCCTTCGTACGTTTCCCGTGCTGAACAGGGGAAAAAGGACATCCTTCCGGCCTTGCTGAACAAACCCGTCAGTTCTGCCGCATCCTTTCCGTACAGTTCCCCCGGGAGCAGAGCACCGGCTGTTCTGCGCTCTGTCACGCGGAACTGCTTCTTTCCCTGCCGCATGCACCATGAGATGGCCGGCAGCCGGAATCACTGCTGATGTCCGGAATGCAGTCTTCCCGGGGCCGGCGGGTACAGGGCCCGCGGATCATCCCGGCCGGAATTCGATTCCGCCGCATTCGGGCCGCTCTTCATGGCCTCCCGCCGCATCCGGAGGCATCCGCCCGGTCCCCGTGCAGGAAAGCACCGCATGATCCGGGCTTTCTCTGTTCCGTCACATCATGGACCGGACAAACGCCCGGAAAATACGCCTGCTGCCTGTGTCCCGCCTGAAGGAGTACTCGGGATGCCACTGAACCGCCCAGAGAAACCGCTTTCCGGGCATGTACACCGCCTCCACCAGACCGTCCGGCGAGAAGGCCATGGCCTGCAGTGCCGGAGCGAGTTTCCTGACGGCCTGATGATGGTAACTGTTGACGGACAGTCTGTCACATCCAAGGCAGTCCCGCAGGGGCGTGGCTTCCGGAATCGTCACATCGTGAACCGGCCGGTCATAGGGCGGTGTCTGATGATGCTCCGTCCCCGGGACGTGCTGGGTGGGCAGGTCCTGAACCAGACCTCCCCCAAGGCAGACATTGATCAGCTGGAGCCCCCGGCATATGCCCAGGACCGGCAGATCCCTTTCCAGCGCCTTCCTGAGGATGACAGCCTCCATTCTGTCGCGCCTGGGACAGGTGTCCACAAGCCCTTCCAGAGGACTTTCCTGATACATTTCCGGGGATACGTCATGGCCCCCTGTGAACAGGAAGCCGTCGCAGGAGCGGACAAGCTGCTCCAGATCCCCCTCATCCTCCGCAAGGGGGAAGATGACGGGAAGCCCGCCCGAGTCCATGATGCCTTCCAGGTACCCCGGAAGCATCCAGATACTGTCCTTCTCATCATCCCACAGGGGCATGACGCCCACAACCGGCTTCATCGCTCTCCCTCCGTTCCTTTTCCTCCGCAGTGCGGGGACCTTTCCTGCTCCGGCAGCCTGGATGCGCTGCCCCCTCCCCGCCTGTCCGTTTTCCCGTATCGCCCTCATCCGTTTTCCGGTCCGCTTCCCGCGCCTCCGCCTGAAAAATCCGGCACTCTGCAGGGTTTTCCCCTTCAGAGTCGAAAAAAACAAAACATTTCCTCTGTTCACACGAAACCATCCCCGCCGCTCATCCCTTTCCCCTCCCTCCTTTCCGGGACAGGTCAGCGGCGGAGGATGACGGAGAAGGACAGGCAGGAAAAAAGACGAAGGGGGACGAGAGAAACATGGAACAGCTCAGCAGGGAAAGACTGTCACCCCTGGTCTGGAAAGCCTTTCTGAGGCTTCTGCCGCTCCAGATCATTGAGATCATTGTCTTTGCCATCAACGGCTTTGTGGACAGCGTCATCACAAGCCATTTTCTGGGAGAGGCGGGGGTGGCGGCCATCGGACTGTTCGGCCCGGTGGCCATGGTGATCAGCATCACGGACATGATCATCTTCGGCACGCAGATCCTCTGCGGCAGATCCATCGGTTCCGGAGACGGGGACAGGGTGGTCTCCCTGTTTTCCACGGGCGTTGTCTTCCTCTCCGGCGTCAGCCTGGCGGTCACCCTGGCCTGCCTGCTCTTCCGGGAGTCCCTGGCGGCGCTGCTGGGGGCCGGGGAGCAGCTGCTCCCCCTGGTGGCGGATTACATCACGGGATACGCCCCGGGCATCATCGGTCAGGTGCTCATGGGCATGCTGCTGGTCTTCCTGCCCTTTAACAACGATATCCGGCGCTGCTACCTGGGCATCGGCGTGATGGTAGCCTCCAACACCCTCCTGGATCTCCTCCTTGTGGGCGTATGGAATACCGGCACCCTGGGCATGGGCATCGCCACCTCCTGCAGCTATCTGCTGGCCATGGCGGTCATGATCCCGGGCTTTGTCTCCCGGAAAAAGGCGGTGCATTTCCGGTGGAAGGGCTTCTGCTTTGACCGCCTTCCGGAAGCCGCCCTTTTCGGTCTGCCCAGTCTGATGTGGGTCATCGGGGCCACCGCAAGGGGATACATTCTGAACCTGACCCTGATGTCCCATGTGGGCACCGCGGCGGTGGCGGCCATGACGGTGCAGGGAAATGTCTGCGCCATCGTCGGGGCGGTTCCCATGGGCTGCGCCAACGCCTTTCTGACCATCGGCAGCGTCTATTACGGAGAGGAGGACCGACATTCCCTGGTGGCGCTCATGCGCTTCTCCCTGCTTCTGGGCTCTCTCCTGTCCGGCGCCGCCGCGGCGCTACTGATGCTGTTTTCCGGCCCTCTTGCCTCCCTCTTTTTCCATCCCGCCGCGGAGGCCTGGCCTGTCACGCGCCGGATGCTGCTGCTCTTCCCCTGCTTTCTGATTCCGAACATCCTCTCCAGCCTTTTCCTGAAGGCCTATCAGATGCAGAAGAGAACGGCGCTGGTCAATACCCTGTCCCTGGCCGGCCCCCTGTTCATGGCCTTCTTTGCCCTTCTTCTCATCGGCCCCATGGGCCCGGATGCCGTCTGGCTGTCCTTCCCCTTCAGCGAGACTCTCTGTGTCCTCATCATTGCCGTTTCGGTCATCCTGCGTTCCGGAAAGCCGACCCTGTCCCTGACAGAATGGATGAAGCTCCCGCAGGATTTCGGCGCCTCGCCGGAGGAGTGTCTGGAGTTTTCCGTCAACTCCATGGATCAGGTGCTGCAGCTCTCCGTCCGGATCATCGATTTCTGCCGGAAGCGGCAGATTGACGAACGCAGGAGCACACTGATGGGCCTATGCGTGGAGGAAATGGTGGGAAACGTGGTGGAGCACGGCTTCCGTCCCGGGGAGAATCATCATGTGGAGGTCCGGGTGGTGGCCAGGGACGCCCTCATTGTCTGTGTGCGGGATGACTGCAGGGCCTTTGACCCGAAATCCCGTCTGGATCAGTTTGACCCGGAGGATGTGACCCGGAACATCGGCATCCGGATGATCGCCGCCATGTCGGAGGAGATGAGCTACCAGTGCACGGCGGGCATCAACACCCTGCTGATCCGGGTATAACCCCCTGCAGATCCACATTCTCATCCAGAACCATGGCTTCCAGAATCCCGGCGATCATTTCGTGCATCGCCTCCACATCTCTCACCCGCATGCCCGGGCCCGCCCGGGTGAAGGATATGTCCAGTCTTTCCTGCTCCCGGGTGATCACCGCCAGCATCACGTTGTCCGCCGTATCGGGATAGGCATTGACCATGGGGATCTCCTCCGGTGCAAGCCACGTCAGGTCCGGCGTCTCCGGATTCATCTGAATATTGGATTCGATCCATGGGATCCTGCGGGAAAAGACCTCCTCCACCACATAGCTGAAGGCGCTGTGGGCAATGCCTGAGACCACCTGTTCCTTTACGGATGCAAGCAGTTCCTCCAGGGAAGAGATTCCGTCCATGTGGCAGCCCACGGGGAGCGTCTGAATGAACATGCCCACCGAGTCCTCCGCGCCTCTGAACCGGCGGTTGTGGAAGGTCCAGAAGGCCATGACGTCCTTCCGGCCCGTAAAGCGGTGCATGGCCAGAAGGATGGCGGCGATGTGCATCACGGAGAAGGAAACGGAAAGCCGCTCCGCCGCCTTTCCGGCCTGCGCGGCGTCAAAGCGCAGTGTCCGGCACAGACTCGCGCCTCTTTCGCCGCAGCCGGGATCTTCCTCAAAGGGCATGATGCACCAGTCATATCCGCCGTAGCGCCGGAGAAGATACGCCCTGTCCGCCTCATACCGCCCGTGCCCGGTGCTCTCTTCCTCCATGGCAAGGAGCGCCAGGTACGGGTCCTTTCTGATCTCCCCGCCCCGGTACGCCGCCTTCAGGTTCCTGAAAAAGACGGGGATGGAAAGGCCGTCGGCAAGCAGATGATGGACGTCCATGAAGAAGTACGTGCCGCCCTCCCCGTGAAAAAGGCTGACCCTGCACAGGCTGTGATCCTCCATCTGCTCAAAAGGCCGGATCACCTCCCCTGCCAGGCGTGCCTCCTCCTCCGGGCAGATCTCCCGGATTTCCGATAGAGGGATCAGTCGGGGATCATACCTCTGCCTGATTTCCCCCTCCGCGTCCCGGAAAAACCGCATGGCGAACCCGGGATGGTGCGCCAGAACCCGGTTCAGGGCATCCCGGAAGCGTTCCCTGTCCACCTTTTCCCCCAGACGCATCAGGAAGCGCATGGAGCTGACCGTCGCTCCCCGGGGAACCATCCGCTGAACCTCCATCAGTTCCCTCTGAACGGGGGTCAGAGGGAGCGGCACCGCCCGGTCCGTGTCCGTCAGGGACTGCCCCGTTCCCCTCCGCCTGACCTCTCCCAGAATCTCGGCGGGCGTCCGGAAGGCGAAAATGTCTGCGTAGGTCAGGCCCTCAATGCCCGCCTCCGCCAGCAGTTCCATGGCGGAAACGGAATCCCCGGACAGATCGAAGAAATCATCCGACAGTCCCACGCTGTGCGCCTCCCTGTGGAGCACCTTCTCAAAGGCCGCGCACAGCTTTTTTTCCTCCGCACGCTCCGGCGGGATATACCCGGATCTCACTTCGGCGCCCTCCGGCTCCGGCAGATCCTCCCGCTTCAGCTTTCCGTGCGTGGAAACGGGCATCCTCTCCAGCCGCATGAATACATTCGGAATCATGTAATCCGGCAGCTTCAGGCGCATGTGACGCTTCATGAGCGCCCTGTCCACCGTCCCCTCCGCGGCTGTGTAGTATCCCGCCAGATACCGGATGCCCTCCTTCTCCTTCAGGGCAGCGGCCGCGGCGCGCACCCCCGGGAATTCGCTCATCACCGCCTCAATCTCCGTCAGGTCGATGCGGTATCCCCGGAGCTTGACCTGGCTGTCCTTCCTGCCGTGGATCAGGATTTCCCCCTTCTCCGTCCGGGAAGCCAGATCGCCGCTGCGGTACGCGGGCATGCCCTGCCAGGTGAAGAACAGATCCCCGGATGCCTCCTTCCCCACATAACCGCGCCCCACCTGACGCCCGCAGATGATCAGCTCACCCTTCTGCCCCGTGGGAAGCTCCCTGCCCGAGGGGTCCTGAATGGAATACCGGGTACCGGCGCAGGGCCTGCCCACGGTGATCTCCCCGTCCCCGGTGACCCTTGCGGAAGAGGTGATGATGGTGCACTCCGTCGGCCCGTACACGTTGATGACGTCGCTGTCCTCCCGCACCTCCCGCAGCATGGAAAAGAGCCGCTTCGGGAAGGCCTCCCCGCCGATATTGTATACCGAGATGTTTCTCAGGGCTTCCCGGCTCTCATGAACGGCGAGGAGTCCCGACAGATAGGTAGGGGTGCACGCCATGGTGTCCGCCCCTGTCCGCAGTACCATTTCCGCGAACTTCAGCGGGTCATGGACCTCCTCCTCCGTGGCGATGACCACCGTATTGCCGCAGCACAGGGGCAGAAGTTCCTCCTCCAGGGAAAAATCAAAGGAAAAGGGAGCCAGGGCCAGGGAAATCCTGCCGGGCTCGGCAAAACGCAGCGCCCCGGTGAATTCCAGGTTCCGGCTGACAAAGCTGGCAATATTCCCGTGCTCAATCAGAACGCCCCTGGGTTTTCCCGTGGTGCCGGAGGTATAGATGCAGTAGGCCAGATCCCTCTCCGAAACCCTCGGGAAAGATACCGTTTCCGCGCATTCCGGAATTTCCTCCAGGGCAAGCACCTCATACCCCTCCGCCGGAAAGTGCCGGCTGTCCCTGAGCTTTTCCGTGGTCAGCAGCAGACGGCTGCCGGAGTCCCTCATGCAGTATTCCACCCGCTCCCGCGGATAGTCCGGAATGAGGGGCATGAATCCGGCACCGGCTTTCAGGACACCGATCTCCGCGGCGTAGGCGGCCGTTTCCCGCTCAAGGAGGACAGCGATCAGGTCATTCGCCCCGTATCCCCTCCGGATCAGCTCCGCCGCAACCCGGTCGGAACGCTCATCCAGTTCCCCGAAGGACGTCTTCCGGCCGGAACAGATCACGGCCGTCCGGTCCGGATGTTTTCCGGCCCTCTGCCGGATTCTCTCATGAACCGCCACAAAGGGAAGATGAACCCCGGTGCGGTTGAATGCCGTCCGTTTTTCCGTCTCTGTCCGGATCATATCGTCCTCCACCTCTCATGCTGTCCGCCGGTTCACGTTTCCGAAAACCGCATATCACTGACCGGGTGCGCTCCGCCTCTTCCGTCCGGAAATCACCGGCCCGATGGGGGCGTATCCGGGATTCCTTCCTGCTCATGCCCGGAATTCACAGTGTCCTCTGTCACCCGGGCAGACGCCGGTTCCCATCAGGATGTGGCAGTCTGTTTTTCTTTTCGTGTTCCCGTCCTTCTGCCGTTTTCCCGAACCCATGGCACGCACCCGGGCGGATCCTCAGCTGCCGGGCCTCCGTGGCCAAGCTTCCTTCATCATCCCTGTCCGGAAACCGTTCAGGCCTGCTGCCTTCTGCAGATTCCGTTCTCTCCCGTATTTCCCGGACCCCTCACCGGGCCCGGGTTTTTGAAACTGCTTTTCCTTCGTCATCATCCGTTCCCATTGTAGCATATGTGGCCGGAAAAACACACTGCCGGGGATGGGAAACAGGCCCCCGGAAGACATCATCCGTGACTTTCGCCGTCCCGCCCCTTCCGGATTCTTCCCGGCCTTCGTTCCGCCGGAAGGCAGGATTCCACCCTTCGGGGTCGAAGACTCCGTCACATCCTGTCGGTTCCGGGAGGCATCCGTATGAAAAGAATTCTATGCATCCTCATGGTCATACTCTGCGCGGGAGCGCTTCTCCCCTTCCCTGCCTCCGGAGAGGAGGCCCCGGTCATGCCCAGCTGGGGCCTGCAGGTCATGGGCCTGGACCTTCTCCGGGATCTCGCCCGCTCCGGGGACGCGGACCTGAGCAGGCCCGCCCTGGTGGCCGTGATGGACGTGGGCTGCGATACGGATCATCTCCTTTTCCGCGGCCGGATATCACCGGACAGCCGCGGCTACATGGGGGACCCCTCGGACATTCTGGACCGGGACGGGCACGGCACCAAAGTCGCGGGGGTTCTGGCGCAGGCCCTGCCGGAGAATGTGCAGCTGCTGATTCTCAAGATCGGTGAAGGCGGCACCTACGCCCCGGATGAGAAGATCCTCGAGGCCTTCCTGTACGCCGTGGAAAAGGGCGCGCTGGTCATCAGCCTGTCCATCGCCGTAAAGCACATGTCTCCCGTTCCCGATGAAAGCCACAGTCCCTGGCGCCTGGGGATCCGTTCCGCCTTTGAGCACGGGATTCCCACTGTCGCGGCCGCGGGAAACGAGGACACGGATACCCGGTACATCTACCCGGCCTCAGATCCCCTTGCCGTCCCGGTCTCCGCCGTCCGCAGGGACGGGGAAAAACACAGCCGGTCCAATTACGGCAGCGGCATCCGCTTCTGCGCCCCCGGCGCCCTCATCCCCGCGGCGGCCCTGGGCACAGGGGACGGCTATACCTATGACGACGGCACGTCCCTCGCCGCGCCCTTCCTCGCCGCCGCGGCGGCCTGTCTGAAAATGAAGCAGCCGGAGCTTACGGTTCCGGAGCTGTGCGAGCTGCTGCAGAGCTGCAGTCTGGACCTGGGACCGGAGGGGCGGGATAACGCCTTCGGATACGGCATGCCGCAGATCAGCACTCTGCTGGCCGGGATTCCCCCCGCACTGTCCTTTCCGGACACCCTCAAGGTCCATGTCACGGACGTCACCCCGGGCGCCACGCCCGACGAAGGCGCCGGGAGCCTTTTTCTCCCGGAAAAGGGGCGCAAGTGGTGCGTCCGGACGGAGGCGGACGCTTTCCTGGAATGGTCCGCCGACGCTCCCCTCCTGCCCTCCGGCCTCCTTCTGGCCACCGGAAACGACAACGGACGCTACCCGGGCAGAAACGGCGCGGGCCTGACGCTTTTCGGCCGGGAAAGGGCGGAGGATGACTGGATCCGACTCTGGTCCCTGCCGGAGGGCTTTTCCCTGCCGGATGAAGATCACCGTCTCTTCTTCTTCCCTTTCTCCGCGCCCTTCCCCTGCACCCAGTTCCGCCTTCAGGTGAGCCCCTCTGCCGAAACGGACGTGATTCAGTTCGGTCACCTTGAAATCATCGGACAGTAATCCCGTCCCCCGTGCGGGATATGCCCCGCACGGGTCTTCTTTTTCAGGGCATGTCCATGTTTAGTTTTCCGTTTTGCGTCTTATTGGTGTTTACAGGAAATTATCCGTGTGCTACAATGCAGACGTTCCCCTTTCTATTCCTGAGAAACAGACCCTGAGGTGAGTGTCATGCGTGATCAGCAGACCGAGCAGTCATCCGTCTCCCCCGCCGGACGTCCCGTGGCGGACAGGGAGCGCCGCACCCATCTGGGACAGGTCATCCGGAAATACCGCACCGCGGCCGGAATGGACCAGGCTTCCCTGGCCGCCTGTCTGGGATTTTCCAAGACCGCCGTGGGCAACTGGGAGCATGGGCTGACCCGTCCGGATGTGGACACCCTCCCCCGTCTGTGCGAGGCACTGCGGATTCCCGTCACGGAGCTTCTGGGACTGCCCGTCGAGGCCGGCCTTTCCGCTGAGGACCGGGGGATTCTTGACATGTACCACCGTCTGGACAGGTTCAACCGCCGCACGGTGAGTCAGATCATGGACCGGCTCTGTTTCCAGCAGGATTCCCGCGAAAAGGAGCGGCTCCGCGGTCTCTACCGGGAGCTCCGTCTCTATGAGGAGGCGGCGGCGGCCGGTGTCGGCGCGCCCATGGCGGAGGATGCCGGCTCCAGGATTGTGTACAGCCTGAAAAGCAGGATTCCGGGGGGCGCGGACGCCATCATTCGCGTCAACGGCACCAGCATGGAGCCCACTTATCCCAACGGAAGCCTTGTGTATGTCAGCACCCGTCAGGAAGTCCTGCCGGGGCAGGTCGGCATCTTCATTCTCAACGGTGAATCCTTCATCAAGGAATACCGGGCGGAAGGTCTCGTTTCCCACAACAGGCGTTTCCAGACCATCCGCGTTCCCGAGGGGTCCGACGTGCGCTGCTGCGGCCGCGTCGCCGGCAGGGTGGAGGAGGGCGACCTTGCCGCCGGCGCGCTTCTGGAAAAAGTCGAAGCCGCCTTTGAGGAAAACGCAGGGTAACACCCTGTTTCCCACGGGCGCTTCGCAAAGGAGTTCTGTATGGACCGGGTTTATGCCGCCATTGATATGAAATCCTTCTATGCCTCCGTGGAATGCGTGTACAGAAATCTGGACCCCCTGAAGGCCATGCTGCTGGTGGCGGACGAAAGCCGTTCCGAGCAGACCATCTGTCTGGCTGTCTCCCCTGCCCTGAAGGCCATCGGCGTGCCCGGGCGGCCCAGGCTTTTTGAGGCCAGGCAGGCCATCCGCCGCCACGAGGCGAAAAGCGGCAGAAAGGTGTCCTATCTCGTGGCTGTTCCGCGCATGGCAGAGTATGAAAAAGTCTCCTCCCGGATCTATGCCGTCTGTCTGCGCTATGTCGCCCCGGAGGACATTCACGTCTACAGCATTGACGAGTCCTTTATCGACTGCACGCCCTATCTGCATTTCTACCGGGAAGAGGCGGAGCGGCAGCACACGCATCCCGCCCGCCTGATGGTCATGACCATCATCCGGGATGTGCTGTCCGAAACGGGGATCACCGCCACCTGCGGCATCGGGACCAATCTGTACCTGGCCAAAGTCGCCATGGACATTGTGGCCAAGAAAAAAGAGCCGGACCGGGACGGGGTCCGCATCGCGGAGCTCAATGAGGACAGCTACAAGTTCCTGCTCTGGGATCACCGGCCCCTGACAGATTTCTGGCAGATCGGTTCCGGAAAGGCGGCACGGCTGAACCGGGCGTACCTTTTCACCATGGGGGATATCGCCGCGAAAACCCAGTACGATGAGGAATGGTTCTACCGGACCTTCGGCATTGACGGGGAGATTCTGGTGGATCACGCCTGGGGGATTGAGCCCGTCACCATGCGGGACATCAAGGCCTACCGTCCCGCCGGCAGCAGTCTTTCCAACGGTCAGGTTCTTCCCCGCCCCTACCGGTATGAGGAGGCACGCCTGGCTCTCACGGAAATGATAGAAGTGCTGTGCTCCGACATGTTCGCCCGGGGCGTCATCTGCCGGGTTTACAGCTGGTGGGTGGCCTATGACCCCGCCTCTCTGGATGTCTGTCCCGGCTACAGCGGGCCCGTATCCCTGGATTACTACGGCCGTCTGCACCCCTGCCACAGCGGCGGGACCGTGCGGACGGGGGGTGCCACCAGCAGCCTCACCGCCGTACGGGAGGCCATTCTCCCTGCCTTTGACGCGAAAACGGATCACCGGCTCCTGTACCGCCGTCTGGGGGTCTGCGCCAGTGAGACCGCTCCGGACACATCGGGATTCCAGGCGGACATGTTCACGGACTATGACAGGCAGGACCGGGAGAAGCGCATTCAGGGGGCCATGGCGGAGGTGCGGAAGACATACGGCGCCAACGCTGTTTTCAAGGGCATCAACCTGCTGGAGGGTGCCACCGCGCTGGAGCGGAACCGCCAGATCGGCGGGCACCGGGCCTGAGTACCGGTAAAGGAGGAGGCAGAATGATTCTGGGGGCGATGGAAATCCCGTCTGACTTCAGGTACCTGAATGTGTTTCTCAGGGGGAAGCCGCAGCACCGGGCGCAGGATCCCTTCCTCGTCCGGCATCCCGCCATGGACAGCGGCAGACGCGCAAAGATCTTCAGTCCTTTCGATGCCCTGAAGGGGTTCAGCGAGGCCGTGGCCGCCAAGGACGTCCTGTATATGCCGAAGCCTGAGCTGAGCGAGGCGGATCAGGAGGAGATCGGCCGCCGTCTCGGCATTCTGCACGCTCTGACGCGGAACGGCAGGCTGACACGGGAAAACCGTATCCCCGTCACAGTCACCCGCTTTGTCCCCTGCGCAGATCCGGATCACGCCGCCTTCGGATACCGGGGGCAGTGCATATCCATCCGGGGCATATGCACGCGGGTGGACGGGATTTCCGGGAAATGCCTTGTGGTGGACGGGACGGTGATTCCCTTTGAGGAAATTCTTTCCCTTGAGGCAGAGGGCCTCTTCGGGGATGAGCGGGAGACGGATATTCTGTGAAGGACGAATTGCGGCTTACCCGGTGCTGCCTGATCGGGCAGGTTCCGCAGATGCTGAAAAGACCGGAGGATGACGTCAAGGTGGACCTGGAAAACAGCATTCTCCGTTCCATATCCGAGGGCACCCTTTCCTTTGTCTCGGGCCTGGACCGTGGTGTCGGCATATGGGCAGCGGAGATTGTACTGAGACTGAAGCGGGACAATCCATCCCTGCATCTCATTGCAGCTGTCCCCTGCCCCGGTTTTGACGAGGCATGGGAGGATGCCTGGAGCCGGCGTTACCGCACTCTTCTGAGTCAGGCGGAATATGTCCGGGTCATGGAGCCCGTCTGCTCCGCAGAGGCTTTCCGGAAACGAGTCCAGTGGATGGTCACCCACAGCGCCAGGGCCATTGCGGTCTATAACGGACAGGCCGGAGAAACAAGGGATCTGATCCGCTGTGCACGCCTGTGCAGGATTCCGGTTCTGATTCTGCCGGGATAATCCGGACGCGCTGGCGTAAAGTCTACTGCCGAACCACAGCAGAATGCCACGTCCGTAATGGCGCGGATTTCAACAGACAGATCTGAAGAACGGGAAACGTCTCACTCTCCGCCGGAAAAGATGAGGCAAACCGTTGATCTCCATGAACCGCATAGCGCGGAAACGATCAGAACATTCCTCCATGGATCCCGGCCCGCGTCTCCCGCTCAGCGCCTGATGCCGGAAAACACATCACAGCCTGTGATGTGTTCAGCCCCGCTCTGACACGGGAAAGGTTCGATTCACTTTGCCGGCGCTGAATCCTGAAAGGATAAACCGTCCGCTTCTGTCGCGGACGCCGCTGAAAAGGTTGCATGCCCGGCGATTGACGGCAGACTCCTGGTGGTGTTCAGCCCATCGTTGGAGTTGACCACCGTTTGGCCACTGTTTTAAGAATGTTATGGATATTTCAGGCACTTTTGAACACGATTTCTCTCCTGCCTTCTGACAATAAAAATCCCCGGGAAGCTTTATTTTACAAGTTTCCCGGGGATGAGCCCGACAGGATTCGAATCCGGGTCCTTTGATTCACAGATCCCTGCCCCAGAGATCCGCAATCGTAGTATTCTCAACGGAATCCGGTCTCAATCAGTCTGCCCTGAAGCTCAATCTGAATCCCATTCAAAATTCGAGCCTTATCAAACGCATTCGCATCCGCACTGTCTCTGCGATTCAATTCTTTGAACAGCATTACGTTGTGCGGTGCTTTTTATTTATGCCAATTGAAACTCTCTGTAAAGCTTTATGCGATATTCCTTATCCGCTGCAGCCCGGAACGCATCGTCTGTACGCCCGAGTTCCTTTAATTTAATGAACAGTGCAGCCAGCAAGCTTTCGCCTTCGGCTATTCCTTCGGCTATTCCCTCGGCTATTCCTTCGGCTCTTCCTTTTTCTTCACCGATTCTCAGAATAGCATCGCTGTAATTACACACGTTCCCCACATTCTCCTTCATCTCTTCAGGCATCTGAATGTGACAGCCCTTTTTCTTATGCCAATTGAAACTCCTTGTAAAGCCTTTCGCGGTATTCCTTATCCGCTGCAGCCCGGAACGCATCATCTGTACGC